>DASVQT010000157.1:0-11858 GCA_036388975.1 Allosphingosinicella sp.
CTTCGAGACGGACGTCAAGGCGCGGCGAGTCGGCCTCAAGCGTGCCGCGGCCGACCAGGATCATGTCGGTGCGGGCGCGCTCGAGGTGGACGTGGGCGCGCGCCTCGTCGCCGGTGATCCATCGGCTTTCGCCGGAGGCCGGTGCGATGCGGCCGTCGAGCGACAAAGCGAGCTTCAAGGTGACGTATGGGCGGCCATGGCGCAGCCGACTGAGGAAGCCGGCCAGCGAACGCTCCGCTTCCGCGGCGAGGAGGCCGGTTTCCACCGCCACGCCGGCACCGCGGAGCCGCTCGACGCCGGCGCCGTCGGTGCGCGGGTCGGGGTCGCCGACCGCGCAAACGAGCCGCGCGATTCCGGCGGAGATGAGGAGATCGGCACAGGTTGGACCGCGCGGGCTTTGGTGCGCGCACGGTTCGAGGGTCACATAGGCGTCGGCGCCGCGCGCTTCGGCGCCCGCCTGGTCCAGGGCCATGGCTTCGGCATGGGGGCGCCCGCCCGGCTGGGTCCAGCCGCGTCCGACGACTCGGCCGTTCTTGACGAGCAGGCAGCCGACATTCGGATTGGGCGCGGTCCGTCCGCGCCCGCGCGCGCCGAGCGCGATCGCGGCGCGCATCCAGCGCCCGTCGATCGAAGAGGCGCCTACGGGTTGACCCCGGTGCGGTCGCCGAGCTTCTTCCAGGCCTGGCGCCGCGCTTCGTCCTGCGCGGCTCGCTCGCGCTGGCGAACGAGCTGCGCCGCCTTGATCTCGTCGTCGTTGCGCGCCGCCGACCAGCTGTCGACGAACACCACGGTCGCCGACGGGCGCTCGATGCTCGCGCTGTCGAGGAAGAACAGCCAGATCAGCGCCACCGGCATGACCAGGGCCGCGCCGAGCGACACCCATTGGTAACGGCTGCGCTCGGCCGCGAAATTGCGCAGGTCCGCCCAAAGGACGCGCGGCGATGATGGGCGAGGAAGAGCCATGACGCCTAGATAATGCGCCCCGCTCCCGAGCGCCAGCCCGGGAGCGGGGCCGCCCCGCGCCGCCCCGCTTCGCCCCAAGCGGCCGCGATCAGGCATCGAGGCGGAACACCACGGTCAGCGTCTTTGTCGCCTGGACCGGCCGCCCGTCCACCGTCGCCGGCCGGAAGCGCCAGCGCGAGCGGGCATGGCGCTCGGTCGCCGCGTAGAAGGCGTCGCTGGTCGCGCTCACCTTTTCGGCGGCCGTGACCCGGCCGTCCGTGCCGATCGTCACCCGAATGACCACCCGGCCCTCGCGCTCGAGCCGTTGCTCGGCGGTGGGATAAGGCGGCTGCAGGTCCCCGCTCGTCATCCGCGCCTCGGTGCGGACGACCTCCCGCGGCGGAGGCGGCGGAGGCGGCGGAACCTCGACAACCGGCCGCGGCGGCACATAGGGTGTGCCTTCATCCCGTACACCGGACAAAGCGCCCGTACTGGGCGGCGGCACCGGCGGCGATGGGGGGACCACGAACGGCGTCGGCACCGGGGAAGGCACGGGCGGCGTCGTGACGTAGGTTTCCTGAACCAGCGGTTGGTCCGGCTGCGGCTTGGGCGGCTCGACCGGCGGCGGCGGCGGGACGGCGATGTTCACCACCTTGGTGCGCGTGAGCGCGCCTCGCACCGCTTCCGGGTTCTTGATCAGGAGCAACGCGGCGACGGCCGCGCCGTGCAGCAGGATCACCGTCGCGGCGGCGCCGGGGCGGATCGGTTTGCGGTCGAGGAAACCTGCTTCAGCCATGGTCCTTCTCCTTGTTCGAAGAGCGGCCGGTTCTTCGCCGACTCGCCCTTGTGACGTTACATTGTCACATCATGATATAATGTCTCCTAATCCTGCAAGCGCTTTTTTGTTCCCGCTGCTCGGGCGCGCGCGCGAAGGCCCGCCGTCGCGCAGCGGGTGGTATCGCCTGGTGTGGAGGGACCGGAGCGTCCGGCCGCCCGCTTACTTGCGGTAAAGCGCGTCCAGCCGCTCGCCGTAAATCCCGCGGATCACATGCCGGCGGATTTTGATCGAGGGCGTGAGCTGCTCGTTCTCGACGGTGAAGGCTTCGTCGGCAAGGATGAAACGTCGCACCTTCTCGATCACCGACACGCCGGCATTCACCCGGTCCACCGCCGCGCCGACCGCCTTCACGTAATCGGGATCGTCCTTGAGCGTCGCGGGGGTCGAGGCCGCTTTGCCGTTCGCCTTGGCCCAGTCCCTGGTCCATTCAGGGTCGGGGACGACGATGCCGACGATGTAGGGGCGCTTGTCGCCCGTCACCATCGCCTGCAGGATTTCGTTCTGGAGGGTGAGCATCCCTTCCACGCGCTGCGGGGCGACATTGTCCCCCTTGTCGAGGACGATGATGTCCTTCTTGCGATCGGTGATCACGATCCGGCCGGCTTCGTCGAGATGGCCGATGTCGCCGGTGTGGAGCCAGCCGTCGATCAGCGTCTTTTCGGTCAGGGACGGATTGCGCCAATAGCCGTGCATCACATTCTCGCCGCGCACCAGGATCTCACCATCCTCGGCGATGCGCACTTCCGTGCGCGGCAGCGGCGGCCCGACCGTGTCCATCCGCACACCCGCCTTCGGCCGGTTGCAGCTGATCACCGGCGCCGCTTCGGTCTGGCCGTAGCCCTGCAGCACGGTGAGCCGCAGGGAATGGAAAAAGATGCCGACCTCAGGATTGAGCGGCGCGCCGCCCGAGACCATCGCCTTGAGGCGCCCGCCGAACTTGGCGCTGACCTTGGGCCTGAGCGTCCGGTCGAGCAGCAGATCCATCGGCTTGTCCCACAGGGGCACCCTGCCTTCATAAGCCTTGGCGCCGATGTCCAGCGCCCGGCGCATGAGATACTGGCTGACCTTGCCCTGCTTCTCGACGTTCTTGAGGATGCGGGTGCGCAGCACCTCGAACAGACGCGGCACGACGACCATGATCGTCGGCTTCACCTCTTCGATGTTTGACGCGAGCTTCTCGATCCCTTCGGAATAATAGATTTGGCCGCCGAGACCGACCGGGAACATCTGCCCCCCCGAATGTTCGTAAGCGTGGCTCGCTGGAAGGAAGGACAGGAAGACCTCGTCCCCCCAGCCGAAATCCTCGGAAATGACTTCGGTACAGCCCTCGACATTGTGGAGCAGGGCGCCGTGATGTTGCATCACGCCGCGCGGCGCGCCGCCCGTGCCCGACGTGTAGATGAGGCAGGCGAGGTCCGCACGGGTGAGGCGGCTCGCCGCTTCGGTCGCGGCGGCGACGTCCGCCGTCTCGGCCGCCACCAAGGCCCGCCAGTCATGCACCTCCACCGCGCTTCCCTGACCCGCGCGCACGGGATCGAAGGCGATCACATGCTCGCAGGCCGAGCTCTGGTGCGCCGCGGGGAGAAGCGGCTTGGCGAGCTTCTGGGTCGAGACGAAGACCGCGCGCGCGCCGCTGTCGTCCATGACATGCTGGTGATCGCGCTCGGTGTTGGTCGTATAGGCGGGAACGGTGACGCAGCCCGCGGCCATGATCGCCAAGTCCGCGATCAGCCATTCCGGCCGATTCTCCGACACGAGCATGACCCGGTCGCCTGGCCTGAGGCCGAGGCGCCGCAGCGCCGCCGCGAGCTTTGCGACGTCGTCGGCGGTTTCGCGCCAGCTTCGCGACCGCCACGCGCCTTCGCTCTTCGCCCAAAGGAAGGGCGCGTCGCCCTTCTCCGCGGCGCGCGCGAAGAACATGGTGACCACGTTCGGAAAATGTTCGATCTGCCGCATCGTCCTCCCCTGCGCGGCGCCTTTTGGCGCTCGGGCGGCCTTTCTTAGCCGATTGATCGGCGCGCGCCATGCATGTTCGGCGCCGTGGACGCGCTCGGGCGCGCCCGCTACGGGACGCCTCTACGCCGCGCGGTGACCGGAGGCACGACTTATGGGACGATTGCTCAACCTGTGGCTCGCGGCCGCCGCCGCCTTGTCCGTCGCCGCCTGCACCACGCCGACCGGTGCGCCGGCGCCGGCTGCGACCGAGGCGACGCAACCCAACATCTTCGTCTCCGCGGCGAACCCGCTCGCGGCACAGGCTGGAATGAACGTTCTGCGCCGCGGCGGCAGCGCGGCCGACGCCGCAATCGCCGTCCAGGCCATGCTGTCGCTGGTCGAGCCGCAAAGCTCCGGCCTCGCCGGCGGCGCCTTCATGACCTATCACGACGCGCGCAGCCGCCAGTTGGTCGTCTATGACGGCCGCGAGACGGCGCCGTCCGGCGCCACCCCGACCATGTTCGTCGGGCCCGGCGGAGACGCCCTGCCCTTCGCCGAGGTGGTGGTGAGCGGGCGCGCGACCGGCGTGCCCGGCGTTCTGCGCCTCCTCGAACTCGCGCATCGCGAGCATGGACGGCTGGCATGGCGAGAGCTCTTCGCGGATGCGGAGCGGACCGCGCGGGAAGGCTTCACCGTCAGCCCGCGCCTCGCCCGAATGGTCGCCGGCAACTTCCCGCAGAACGCGTCGCCGGACGTCCGCTCTTATTTCCTCGAGCGGAACGGCACACTCGTCGAAGCGGGCGATCCGCTGGTGAACGAGGCCTATGCCGCCTTCCTCCGCCGCCTCGCGTCGGAAGGCGCGGACGCCTTTTACCGGGGCGCGACGGCCGAGCGGATCGTCGCCCGGGTGCGCGCCGGCGCGCTGCCGGGAACGATGACTCTGGCCGATCTCGCCGGCTACCGCGCCGTGAAGCGCGAGCCGCTGTGCCGCACCTACCGCGTTTACCTTGCCTGCGTGCCGCCGCCGCCGTCGAGCGGCGTCGCTTTGCTCCAGCTCCTGAACATGCTCGAGCGCACCGACATCGCCGCGCGCGGCCCCAACGATCCTCAGGGCTGGTACCTGTTCGCCGAAGCCAGCCGCCTCATGTATGCCGACCGAGACCGTTATGTCGGCGATCCGGCCTTCGTGCAGGTGCCGGTCTCCGGCTTGCTCGATTCCGCCTATGTCGCGGCGCGCGCCCGGCTGATCGGCGAGCGCGCCGGCCCCGCGCCCGTCGCCGGAACGCCGCCCGGCGCTACGGCCGCCGCCGCGGACCGCACGCGCGAGCCCGCCGGCACCACCCATTTCGTGGTCGGCGACGCGGCCGGCAACGTCGTCTCCATGACCTCCACGGTGGAATCGATCTTCGGCTCCGGCCGGATGGTCGACGGCATGTTCCTCAACAACCAGATGACCGACTTCTCCTTCGTTCCAACCGACGCCGCCGGCCGCCCGGCCGCCAATGCGGTGGCGGCGGGCAAGCGTCCGCGCTCGTCCATGGCGCCGATGATCCTGCTGACCTCCGACCGCCGTTTCGCCGGTGCGATCGGCTCGCCCGGGGGAAATGCGATCCTCGCTTATATCGGCAAGGCGGCCGTGGGCGTGATCGACTGGAATTTGCCCATAGCTGACGCGATCGCGCTCCCGAACCTCATCGCGCGCGGCACCAGCTTCGCGGGCGAAGCGCAGCGCTTCCCGGCCGGCGTTCTCGAAGGACTGCGGGCGCGGGGCATCGAAGTGCGTCCCGGCCAGGGCGAGGATTCGGGGCTGCACGGCGTGTTCATGCGGCGCGGGATTCTGGAAGGCGGCGCCGATCCGCGGCGCGAAGGCGTATTCCTGGTGGAGCCGGCGCCGCGGCGGCGCTGAGGCGGCGCCTTAGGCCTTTAGCTCGGAGCCGGTGGCGCGGCCGATGAAGCCGAACAGCTTCACCCGGCGGTTCCAAGCCTTTTCGTGGAAGAAAAAGGCGACGGCGTTGCAGCAGGGCTCGATCAGCGCGAAGCCGCCGGCGATGGTCACCGATCCGGTGAGGAGATAGCCGACCGTGAACGCCACCGTGAGGTGGACGGCAAGATAGGTAAGGGTTTTAAGGACGTCTCTCGACATTGCGGCATTCTCCCGAAGGCAAGAAGCGCAGATTTCGGAACTAAGTTCCAGCCCCGGCGGCGTCGATGCCGACGATGTCGGCGAGGCGGGCGACCCCGTTCACCGCGGCGAGCCGCTTCAGCTCCCCCGCAATGCGTGCAGCAAGGCTCGGCCCTTCGTAGACGAGCGCCGAATAAAGCTGGACCAGGCTCGCGCCCGCGCGGATCCGGTGCCACGCATCGACACCGTTCTCGATTCCGCCGGCGGCAACCAGCGGCAGCGCGCCGCCGGTGGCGCGGCGGAAGTCGCGGAGCCGCTCGAGCGCCAGCGTCTTGA
This sequence comes from Allosphingosinicella sp., assembly GCA_036388975.1. Taxonomy (GTDB): domain Bacteria; phylum Pseudomonadota; class Alphaproteobacteria; order Sphingomonadales; family Sphingomonadaceae; genus Allosphingosinicella. The sequence continues at coordinate 6,174 of DASVQT010000157.1, forward strand.
GCGGCGCGCCGGACAGGCCGCCCGACTGGCCGGCGTGGCGGGAGCGCAGTTCGGGCCGGCTCACGCTGGTGTTGGACACGATCAGCGCGTCGATGCCCCGATCGATCGCAACTCGCGCGATGTCGTCGATTGCGGCCGGCTCGAGATCGGGCGCGACCTTGAGGAAGACGGGGGGGCCGCTCTGGTGCCGCGCGGCCAGCACGGCGGCCAGCAAAGCGTCGAGCGCGCCGCGGTCCTGTAGCCCGCGCAGTCCGGGCGTGTTCGGCGACGAGACGTTGACGGTGAGATAGTCCGCTAGCGGCCCCATTTGCTCGACGCCTGCGACATAGTCGGCGATCGCCGCGTCGCCTGACGCGCTGTCCTTGTTCGCGCCGACATTGACGCCGACGATGCCCCGGCGTCGGTCGCGCCCGGCGAGCCGCGCGGCGGCGGCGGCATGGCCGCCATTGTTGAAGCCCATACGGTTGATCACAGCCCGGTCCGCGGCAAGGCGGAACAAGCGCGGGCGCGGATTGCCGGACTGCGCACGCGGCGTCAGCGTCCCCACCTCCACGAAGCCGAAGCCGAAGCCGAGCATCTGGTCATAGGCTTCGGCATCCTTGTCGAAGCCGGCGGCGAGGCCGGCCGGATTCGGGAATTGGAGCCCCGCCACCGTCATCGCCAGCACCGGATCCGCCTTGGCCCCTTCGCCGCCCGGGACCAGCTTCAGGGCTTTGATGGTGAGCCGGTGCGCGCGTTCCGCGTCGAGCGCGAAGGCGAAGGGCCGGACGAGGGGGTAAAGCGCCATGCCCCGCCTATGCCAGCCAAAGTTGCGCGAGCCAACTTTGCGAAGGAACCGTGCTCTGCAATCCGCGCTTCGACAGGCTCAGCCCTGGCGGTGAGGGGGTCCCAATGCGTAACGGAGACCGCCGCCAGCCCTGAGCCTGTCGAAGGGCGGTTTGCAGCACACCGCCGCCGAACCAAGGACGCCCACCCATTGGCGCACCGCTAACCCCCCGTTCACCCGCTTTGCTGCTTCTTGTCGGCATGATCGCTTCGCCCTATCGCTGAAACCGCCATGGCCACCGCAGCCCCCTCCCGCTTCAAGCGGGTGATGACCACCATCTTCAAGATCGGCGTCTATTCGATGCTGGTGGCGACGGTGGCCCTCGTCGTGGCGGTCGCGGTCGCGGTCAGCCAGCTGCCCTCCTACGGCGAGCTTACCCGGCGCGACGATCTCGGCCAGATGATCCGGGTGCGCGCCGCCGACGGTTCGGTGATGATGTCCATGGGGCCGAGCTTCGGCGAATGGCTCCCCCATGACCGAATCCCCCCGATCATGCGCGAAGCGATGATCGCGGTGGAGGACCGGCGCTTCCGCAACCACCCGGGCATCGATCCGATCGGCATGGGTCGGGCGATCGGCGTCTACGTGACCAGCGGCCGCTGGACGCAGGGCGGTTCGACCATCACCCAGCAGCTCGCCCGCAACATCTTCCTCGACAACAGCCGAACCTTCGGCCGCAAGATCCGCGAGGGCATCCTCGCCATGGCGCTGGAATGGCGCTTTTCGAAGGAGGAGATCCTCGAACTCTATCTGAACCGCGTCTATTTCGGCGGCGGCGCCTACGGAATCGACGCGGCGTCGCGGCGCTTCTTCGGCCATCCGGCGAGCCAGATTTCGACCACAGAGGCCGCGATCATCGCCGGCCTCGTCAAGGCGCCGTCCAATTATTCGCCGACGGCCGACGTCGAAGCCGCTCGCGGCCGCGCTGGCGTCGTTCTCGACGTGATGCTCGATGCGGGCACGATCACGCCGGCGCTGCGCCGCGCCTCCAACCCCGCCGACGTGCGCTTCGTCCCCAATCCCGAGCGGCAGGACATCGCCCGCTATTTCACCGACTGGGCGCTGCCGCAGCTCGACATGCTGATCGACGAAACGGTGCAGCCGCTCGACGTCTGGACCACGCTCGATCCCAACCTCCAGCGCGCTGCCCACGGCGCGATCAACGCCAATGCGCCCGCGGGCGCGCAGGGCGCCCTCGTCTCGCTCGATCGAGACGGCGCCGTGCGCGCCATGGTCGGCGGGCGCAATTATGCGTCGTCGAGCTACAACCGGGCGACCCAGGCGGCGCGCCAGCCGGGCTCCGCCTTCAAGCTCTTCGTCTACCTCGCCGCCATCGAATCGGGCTTCACGCCCGCGTCGACGGTCACGGACGCGCCGATCACCATCGGCGGATGGAGCCCGCGCAACGACAGCGGCCGTTATTCGGGGCAGGTGAACCTCAAGACCGCGCTCGCTTTCTCGCTCAACACGGTGGCGGTGCGGCTCGCCCAGGAGGTCGGCACCGGCACCGTTGCCGACATGGCGCAGCGCTTCGGGATCACGACTCGGGTGAGCACCAACCCGTCCATGGCGCTCGGCACGTCCGAAGTGCGGCTGATCGACATGACCAGGGCCTATGCGTCTGTCGGATCGGGCGGGACGGCGGTCGCGCCCTACGGCATCCGCCGCGTGACGACGGCCGACGGCACCTTGCTCTACCAGCACAGGAACGAGGAAAACCGCACGCTCGTCGCGCCCTGGGTCGCCGCGCAGATGACCGACCTCCTCCAGGGCGTCGTCACCCACGGCACCGGCCGCAACGCGGCGCTCGGCCGCCCCACCGCCGGCAAGACGGGGACGACCAGCTCCAACAAGGACGGCTGGTTCCTCGGCTTTTCGAGCGGCATCACCACGGGGGTGTGGATGGGCCGCGACGATTCGCGCCCGGTCGGCGGGCTCCAGGGCGGCCGCGCCCCGGCCCAGGCCTTTCACGATTTCATGGTCCGCGCCGTCGCGAATCGGCCGGCCGAGAACCTCATCACCAACGTCGCCGCGCCCGATTTCCAGCAGGAACCGGGCAACGGTCTCGGCGACATCGCGCCGATCGAGGCCGAGCCGCAGCCGATCCCGGGCGATCCGCCGGCGGATGCGGAGCCGCCCTACGGCCAGCCCTTCCCGGAGCCGCAGGACGAGCCGCCGCCCGAGCCGCGTCAGCGCGAGGATCTCGACCGCCAGTGGCTCGACCGGGCGCTGCGCCGCCCGCCGCCGCCGGTGCGGGACCCGCCGCCGCGCCGGGAGCGAAACCGCGAGCGCGACGCCAAGCCCGTCGACACCGGCAAGCCGGAAGACTTCTAGGCGCCGCCGATCCGGTGCAGGGACGCGCCCTCGCGGCGCAGCCACTGCCGCGCGGCGCCCGGCTCCTCGCCGTAAATCTCCTCCACCAGAGCGTGGAAGGCGGGGCCGTGGTTCATGTGAACGAGGTGCGCGACCTCGTGCGCGACGGTGGCACGACGGACGAAGGCGGGGGCGAGGATCAGCCGCCAGCTATAGCGGATCGCGCCGGAGGACGAGCAGCTGCCCCAGCGGGACAGCGGATCGCCCACGGAGACGCGGGTCGCCTTTTTACCCGCTCGCGCGGCATAAAAGGCGGTCTCCTCCGAAAGGAGATCGCGGGCGCGGACCTTCAGCCAGCGCAGGATGCGGGCTTCCAGACCTTCCTCGGGCCCGCCCACCAAGAGCCGGCCGTTCTCGCGCTGGATGCGGCGCGGCCGGCCCGGTTTCCAGTCCACAACGTGCGGCTCGCCTTCCACGGGGAGCGTCGTGCCCGGCCCGAGCGCGATCGCCGGAGAGACGGCGGCGAGCGCGTCCTCGATCCATTGGCGCTGGCCGGCGGCCCAGTCGAGGGCGCGGCGCTGCGACACCCTGCGCGGAATGGTGAGGAGGACGATGCCCGTGCGCTGATCGACGCGCAGGCGCATGACCCTGGCGCGCGGGCTCACCTTCAGCGTCAGCGGCGTGCCGTCGGCGAGGCGAAGCTCAGAAGAGTTCGGGATCGACAAGGTGATGCTCGAGATCCCCTGCCTCGTCCTCCGACACCGTCCAGCCGCGCACCGACATGCCCGCCTTGTGCGTCGATTCGGGATCGCCGGTGAGGAGCGGATGCCAGTCCGGCAGCGGCCGGTCTTCCGAGCGGAGGCGGTAGGCGCAGGTCGAGGGCAGCCAGGCGAGCCGCGCAACATTGGCGGCGCTGAGGCGCACGCAATCGGGCACGAAGGTGCGGCGGTTCTTGTAATCCGAGCACAAGGCGGTGGAGCGGTCGAGCAGCCGGCAGGCGACATTGGTCGGGTGGATCTCGCCGGACAGCTCGTCCTCGATCTTGTGGAGGCAGCATTTGCCGCAGCCGTCGCAGAGCGACTCCCATTCGGCGCGGTTGAGCGAGGCCAGCGGCCGCTCCCAGACCGGGGGCTGTCCGCCGCCGGGTGCGCCGGGGACGGTCTTCGCCGCGCTCATTGCACCCAGCGGTCCAGCGCCTGGACGATGCCGGCGACGCCCTCGTCGTGCGGCAGGATCGCGATCGGCTGCCCTTCCGGACCGTAAAGGATGGGATAGCGGCTGTGGTCGAGCAGATAGGGCGCCCCCTCCGGCGTGCCTTCGCGGCGCATGAAGGTCACGCCGTGCGCGCTGGCGGTGCGGCCGATCTCTTCGGCGCTTCCGGTCAGCGCGAGCAGGCGCGGGTGGAAATTGTCGGCATAGTCGGCGAGCACTTCGGGCGTGTCGCGCGCCGGATCGGTGGTGATGAAGATCGGCTGGACCTTGGCCGCCCGCTCCGCGTCGCTGCCCTCGAACTGGCGCATGGCCGCGGAGATGAGCTGGAGATCGACCGGGCAGACGTCCGGGCAAAAGGTGTAGCCGAAATAAACGATCCGGTACTTGCCGGCAAAGGCGCTGTCCGCGACCCGGCGCCCGTCATGGCCCACCAGATTGAAGCTGTTGCGCATGCGTGCGCCTTCGAGCGGCGGCGGCACGGGATCGGACTGGCAGGCGGGGAGCGCGAGCAAGGCGGCGGCGAATGCGAGGAGGCGGAGGCGCAGATCGTTCATGGCGCCGCCAGCCTTGCTTTGCTAAGGGTCTGCAATCAAGCCGAATGAACGGGGATAAGGGCGTGAACAGATCGACGCGGCACGGACTTCTGGCGGCCGTCCTGGCCGTGACGGCGGTGCCGGCCCTCGCGCAATTTTCCGAAAGCTTTAATTTCCTCAAAGCGGTGCGCGAGCGCGACGGCGCCAAGGCGACGGAGATCGTCTCCAACTCGTCCTCGACCGCGATCAACACGCGCGACCGGCAGACCGGCGAAGGCGCGCTGCACATCGTGGTGCGCGGCCGGGATCTCGGCTGGCTGAATTTCCTCCTCGCGCGCGGCGCCCGCGCCGACCTCGCCGACAATCAGGGCAATACGCCGCTCGCGGTGGCGGCGCAGATCGGCTGGGTCGAGGGCGCAGAAATGCTGCTGGGGCGGCGCGCCAACGTCAATGCGCCGAACGGACGCGGCGAAACGCCGCTGATCATGGCCGTGCACCGCCGCGACGCCGCCATGGTGCGGCTGCTGATGGCGCAAGGCGCCGATCCCAACCGAACCGACAGCGCGGCGGGCCTTTCCGCGCTCGACTATGCCCGCCGCGACACCCGCGCCGGCCCGATCCTGCGCCTCCTGCAGGAGACGCGCGCGCCCCGCCCGGCCGCCGCGGGACCGACGCGCCCCTAAACTCAGAAGCCGGCGAGGCCCGGATCGAGGTCTCCCACCAGCCGCCGCGCCGCGCGCCGGGCGAAGCGCAGGGTCTCGGCCTTACGCCGCGCCGGGGCGAGCTTCCTGAGCGGTGGTT
>DASVQT010000158.1:0-48855 GCA_036388975.1 Allosphingosinicella sp.
TCACGATGAACATGCAGGCCGAGATCGAGACGGTCGGCCAGCTCGTCGACGCCGTCGAGAAGTTGAAGGGCGGAGCATGAGAGGCGGGCAGCAGTTCCTCCCCGCGCGCGCAGCGCGGGGGGAGGGGGACCACCCGAAGGGTGGTGGAGGGGTAGCTGGCTCGGCCTGCGCCTTCTACCCCTCCACCATGCTTCGCATGGTCCCCCTCCCCATCTCCGATGGGGAGGAACTGATATGACCGAAGCCGCGCGTACGCCTTACGATCCCGCCGACGAGACGGGGGTCGCCCCCTCGCACGGCCGCGACCTGTTCTCGAAGTTCGATCCGCTGATCGCGGAGCGCAAGGCGCTGCTCGACACGGGCGTGCGCGATCCCTTCGCGCTGGTCATGGAAAAGGTGCTTTCGCCGACCCGCGCGATCATCGGCGGCAAGGAGACCATCCTCCTCGGTACCTACAATTATATGGGCATGACCTTCGATCCGGACGTGGTCGCGGCCGGCAAGAAGGCGCTGGACGAATATGGCGCGGGCACCACGGGCAGCCGCGTTCTCAACGGCACCTATCAGGGCCACCGCGAAGTCGAAGAGGCGCTGAAGGAATTTTACGGCACGAGCCACGCCATGGTCTTCTCGACCGGCTACCAGGCCAATCTCGGCCTGATGTCGACCATCGCCGGCAAGGAGGATTACATCATCCTCGACGCCGACAGCCACGCGTCCATCTACGACGGCTGCGCGCTCGGCAACGCCCAGATCGTCCGCTTCCGCCACAACAGCGTCGAGGACCTCGACAAGCGCCTCGGCCGGCTTCCGGCGGAGGGCGGCCGCCTCGTCGTGCTGGAGGGCGTCTATTCCATGCTCGGCGACATCGCCCCGCTCGCCGATATGGTGGCGGTCGCGAAGAAGCACGGCGCCATGATCGTGGTCGACGAAGCGCACGGCATGGGCTTCTTCGGCGAGCACGGCCGCGGGGTCTTCGAGGAAGCCGGGGTTTCGGACGATGTCGATTTCATCGTCGGCACCTTCTCGAAGTCCGTCGGGACGGTCGGCGGATTCGTCGTCTCGAACCATCCCAAGTTCGACGTGATGCGCCTCGTCTGCCGCCCTTACGTCTTCACCGCCTCGCTTCCGCCCTCGGTGGTCGCGACGGCAGCGACCTCGATCCGCAAGCTGATGCATGCGGGCGAGAAGCGCGCGCATCTCTGGAAAAACAGCAAGCGCCTCCACCAGGGGCTGCGCGACCTCGGCTTCAATCTCGCGACCACGAGCGCGGAATCGGCGATCATCGCCGTCCTCCTTCCGGATCAGGACACCACGGTGCGCATGTGGCAGGCGCTCCTCGAGCAGGGCCTGTACGTCAACATGGCGCGCCCGCCGGCGACGCCCGCGGGCATGTACCTCCTGCGCTGCTCGCTCTGCGCCGATCACACGGACGAGCAGGTCGGGCAGATCCTGGAAATGTTCCAGCGCGCCGGCCACGCCACGGGCGTGCTCGGCGTCTGACACGCCGACTCTAGCCGAGCGCCCTTTGCTGGCGTAGCGTCTCCCCTTGAGAGGCCGAACAGGCCCAGTGAGAGGAGACGGGCCGTGGAGGCTTCGACGACACAGGCGAAGAGCAGCCATATCAGGCTGACCTCGCATCCGGGCTCGCGCGGACCGGTGCGCTTTCCGCTGAATTGGGGCGCCGCCACCGCGGAGGCGCGCGGCCCCGTCATCGCGACGGTCAATTCCAAGGGCGACCGCAACGCGATCGGCGCGCACGGCGGCTCTTATTCCATCTACCGCGCGCTCGCGATCAGTTCGGGCGCGATGGACCCGCAGGCGCGGCCCGACCTCCATGATACGTCGCCCGTCTGCGAGATCGGGCCGCACCGGCAGTGGGGCGACCCTTCGAAGATCGTCTCGCTCGACCCCTGGGGCCACCGGGTCGCGAGCGACTTCGGCGCGCTCATCGAGGCCGGCACCGACATCCGCCCGTCCATCGCCATCACCAAGGCGCGTCTAACGCTTCCCGAGATCCAGTCCGCCATCGCGTCGGGCCGGCTCAAGGCCGACGGCGAGATCGTCCACGAGGCGGGCGACGTGTCCGTGACCAAGATCGCCGTCGATCCGGTCTGGTGGCTGCCGGGCGTCGCCGAGCGCTTCGGAGTCGCCGAGGCGAGCCTTCGCCGCTGCCTGTTCGAGCAGACGGGCGGCATGTATCCGGAGCTCGTCACCCGCCCGGACCTGTCCGTCTTCCTGCCGCCCATCGGAGGCATGACCCTCTACATCTTCGGCGACCCGGCCTATCTCGGCGACCGTTCCAAGACGCTCACCTGCCGCGTTCATGACGAGTGCAACGGCTCCGACGTCTTCGGCTCCGACATCTGCACCTGCCGCCCCTATCTCACCCACGGCATCGAGGAAGCGACGGTGGGCGCGCAGGCGGGCGGCGTCGGCCTCATCGTCTACAACCGCAAGGAAGGCCGCGCGCTCGGCGAAGTCACCAAGTTCCTCGTCTACAATGCGAGGAAGCGCCAGCCGGGCGGCGACCAGGCCGCGACCTATTTCGAGCGCACCGAATGCGTCGCCGGGGTCCAGGACGCCCGGTTCCAGCAATTGATGCCGGACGTCATCCACTGGCTCGGCATCGACCGCATCGACCGCTTCGTCTCCATGTCCAACATGAAGCACGATGCACTGGTCGGCGGCGGCATCGAGATCGGCGAGCGCGTGCCGATCCCCGACGACCTCGTCCCGCCCGATGCGAGCGTCGAGATGGAGGCGAAGAAGGCGGCTGGCTACTATACGCCGGAGGGCGCGCCGAGCGAGGAAGCGCTCAAGAAGGTCGTCGGCCGGGATCTCGGGAAATTCTGACCCCCGTGACAGGCGAAACGATACGGAGCCTGCTGACGGCCGCCGCCGTTCGCGAGCGGGCGCATGAAATGCTGGCGCTGGCGCTGGAAGGCCGCGTCGAAGGCTGGCGAGTGGACCTCGACCGCCTCCACGATGCCGCCGACCGCACCGCCGCAGTCACGCGCGCGGCCTATCCTGACCTTCGCATTCCCTTCCACGCCCGCTTCCGCCACTTCGTCGCCGGGCCGCCGAAGCTCCCCGAAGGCGATCCCGCCGAGCGCGGGCGCACCGCGTTCGATCTCGTCATCCTTTCGGTCCTGCTCGACGCCGGCTCGGGCCCGGGCTGGCGCTACCGGGACGCGGAGACGGGCGGCACCTTCACCCGCTCGGAAGGGCTCGCCGTCGCGAGCCAGCGCATGTTCGAGGCGGGCGCACTTCGCGACATCGCCTCGCTCGAGACTGCGGCGCTCGCGGCGGGTTTCCAGGTGTCGGAAGACAATCCCCTCGCAGGTCTCGAAGGCCGCGCCGACCTGTTGCGCCGCCTCGGCGAGCGGGTCGCCGCTCGGCCGGACCTGTTCCCCGGCGGGCGGCCCGGCGGCCTTTTCGACGTGCTCGCTGCCCGCGCCGGCGGCGGGCCGCTCCCCGCGCCCGCCATCCTAGAGCTGCTGCTGGAATCGCTCGGCCCCGTCTGGGCGGACCGCCTCGAAGTGGACGGAATCCCCCTCGGCGATTGCTGGCGCCACCCCGCCATCCGCCGCGGCGATGCGACGGACGGGCTGGTCCCGCTCCACAAGCTCTCGCAGTGGCTGAGCTATTCGCTGATCGAGCCCTTGCAGGAGGGCGGGATCGAGGTGGTCGACATAGACGGCCTCACCGGCTTGGCGGAATATCGCAACGGCGGCCTGTTCGTGGACACGGGCGTGCTGACCCTCGCCGATCCGGAGGACGCCGCCCGCGCCCACCACGTTTCGGACCCGCTCATCGTCGCCTGGCGCGCCATGACAGTGGCGCTGCTCGACCGGATGGCGCCGCTGGTCCGCGAGCGGCTCGGCGTTTCGAAAGCCGAATTCCCGCTCGCCCGAATGCTCGAAGGCGGGAGCTGGGCCGCCGGACGGCAAATCGCGACGGAGCTTCGCCCCGGCGGCGGCCCGCCTTTCACCATCATCAGCGACGGAACGGTATTCTGAACATGGACGGCCTCACGATCGTTTCGCACCCCCTGGTGCAGCACAAGCTCACCATTCTTCGCGACCGGACGAGCTCCATCCAGCTCTTCCGCACCGTGGTGCGCGAGCTTGCGACCCTGCTCTGCTACGAAGTGACGCGCGACCTTCCGGTCGAGCGCGTGGCGGTCGAGACGCCGATCGCCTCGGCCGAGCTCCCCGCCATCGCCGGCAAGAAGCTCGTCTTCGCGCCGATCCTGCGCGCCGGCCTCGCCATGGCCGAGGGCATGCTCGATCTCGTCCCCTCCGCCCGCGTCGCCCATATCGGCCTGTACCGCGACCCGACGACGCTCGAAGCCATCGAATATTACTTCAAGACGCCCGAGGATGTGGCGGATCGCCGAGTGATCGTCGTCGATCCGATGCTGGCGACAGGGCACACCGCCACCGCCGCCATCGACCGCCTCAAGGAAGCCGGCGTCACCGACATGCGCTTCGTCTGCCTCCTCGCCGCCCGCCCGGGTGCGGAGGCCCTGCGCGCGGCCCATCCCGACGTGCCGATTTGGGCGGCCGGCATGGACGAGGAGCTGAACGAGCACGGCTATATCGTCCCGGGCCTCGGAGACGCGGGCGACCGGACCTACGGAACCCGCTGAAGCCCGCGCGTTGCAAACCGGGCTTCGACAGGCTCAGCCCTAGCGAGTTGTGGGTTTTCCCTCGACCGCCAGCCCTGAGCCTGTCGAAGGGCGGGTTGCAGCACCCGCGCCCGCCTTACGAAAGTGCGCGCCAGATGCCGTAAAGGCTGGTGATCAGGAGGACGGCGCCGACCAGGATCAGGAGGTGCTTGGCGGGCACCTTCTTCGCCATCACCGCCCCTAAGGGCGCGGCAAGGACGCCGCCGATCAGCAGGCCGATCGTCGCCGTGGTAAAGGCCGCCCACCCGAGCGCTGCGATGAAGGTCGCCGAGATCGTCACGGTCAGGAAGAATTCCGCCGTGTTGACCGTGCCGATCGTCTTGCGCGGGTCCGAGCCCTGGACGAGCAGGTTCGACGTCACGACCGGACCCCAGCCGCCCCCGCCGGCGGCATCGAGGAAGCCGCCCGCAAAGCCGAGCGGCGCCACCCAGCGCGGCCGCTTCTCGGCCGGCGGAAAGCTGAAACCGCGCCAGATGAGGTAGAGGGCGATGAGGCTCAGATAGGCGAGAACGAGCGGGCGCGCCGAATCGGCGTGAATCTGCGTCAGCACATAGGCGCCGAGCACGCCGCCGATGACTCCGGGGATGACGAGCCTGGAAAAGAGCCGCCAATCGACGTTCCGGTGGAGGACGTGGCTGACGCCCGAGGCGGCGGTGGTGAAGGTTTCAACCGTGTGCACGCCGGCGGAAGCGGCGGCGGGCGGGACGCCCATGCTGATCAGAAGCGTGCTCGAGATGACACCGAACGCCATGCCGAGAGCGCCGTCGACGAGCTGCGCCGCGAAGCCGATGGCGATGAAGGGGGCAAGGTCGAGGAGAAGCTGGCTGTTCATACCGCTACCCGCTTCATGTTCGGCGTGCCGGTGAGACCGCGTCGTCGCAAGTAAGTCCTCCACCCTTGCCGAAGTGACCGGGACGGTAGCGATCCGCTGTGACGATTGCGAGAGGCGAGGCCAAACGAGCGAGCCGGACCGTTACCAACACGCGCTTCTTGGAAGATTCTCCTAAGAAGCAGAGCAGTCGCCGCGCCGGGCACGACGCGGCGACCGTTCAGGACTGCGTGACTTCAGGAGATACGGCACTCGCGAGGCTGGATCAACGAGGGCGATCGAGATAACAGGTCTGTTGCGCACCCGCGGGCGAAATGTAGAAGATTCTTCTAAACTTCGAAGGATGATTGGTGGACGCGACCGACTGCAGGATCTTGGCACTGCTTCAGGCCGATGCGTCGGCCTCCGTCGCGGAGATCGCGGCGCAGGTGAACCTGTCGCAAACGCCGTGCTGGCGCCGGATCCAGAAGATGGAGGAGGCCGGCATCATCCAGCGCCGGGTCGCGCTCGTTGATCCCGCGAAGCTCGGCCTCGGCCTCACCGTGTTCGTCGAAATCATGACCGGCGACCATAGCGCGGAGTGGCTGGATCGCCTCGCGGCCACGCTGTCCGGCATGCCGGAAGTGATGGAAGTCTACCGGATGGCGGGCGACGTCGATTACCTTCTGCGCATCGCGGTCGCCGACATGGCCGCCTATGACGCATTCTACCGGCGGCTGATCGCGCAGGTGCCGCTCAAGAACGTGACGTCGCGCTTCGCGATGGAGCGCGTGAAATTCACGACTGCCTATCCCGTCGACGGCGCGGCCTGAGCTTGCCGCAAGGAGCGCGCCGGTCGCGCGATGCGGTTCCGGGTTCTGGGCGCGGCCTCAGCAGAGCGTAAGCGGGCGCCCTCGTGCGGCGGCGGCGCGGCGGCGGGCCGGAGCCCAGCCGCAGCGCGGGCAATGGTGGCCGCTGAGATCGGCATGGATGCCGAACGGCCGTTCGCGCGAGCAAAGCACCGGCGCGCCGAACATGTCCTCGCCCAACAGGCGTCTTGCGTAAGCTCCGTCCACCCCCCGGTCCCGTCGCTGTTGCTCCCGATGGCCAAGCTGTCAGCCCGTGGGAGCCGCGTCAATTCGATTCGGAGGTGAAATCTTCGCGCGCTTCAGGCCGCCGCCTTCATCGGCTGAATGACCTGCGCCGCGAAGCGGTCCATCTCCTCGGCCTGGGGGCTCATCTGGAGAAGGAGGAGGTGGAGGCCGGCATCCTCATATTCCTCGATCCGTTCGCGAAGCTGCTCGGGCGTGCCGACGAGATTGGGGCGCAGACCCCGGTTCGAGACGCTATATTCCTGGAGCTTCAATTCGCGCTCCAGCTCCGTGCCCGACAGCCATTGGTCGAAATTGTCGAAGCCCTTGGGCGGCTGCGGCGGGAGCTGTGTGATCCGCTCGAGCTCGCGCTTCGCTTCGGCTTCGCTGTCGCGGACGATGGCATAGGCGGCCATGCCATAGTGCATCGGCGCGCCGCCGGCGGCTTCGCGCCGCGTGGACATGTCGGCGACCTTCGGGCGGATCGCGTCCACCGGGTCGCCGTGCATCACATAAGCGTCGCACTGGGTCGCGATCATGGTCTTGGCCGCTTCGCTCTCGCCGCCGGCGTAGATGACGGGGCGCGGCTTCTTCACGGGCTTCGGCTCGCAGATCGCGTCCTTGAGCTGGTAGCGCTCGCCTTCATAGGTGAAGCGCTTCTGCGTCCAGAGCCCGTCGACGACCGTCAGCCATTCGCTGGTGCGGGCATAGCGGTCGCCATGCTGGTCGAACTGGAGGCCGTATTGCGCGGCTTCGTCCGCCCACCAGGAGGAGACGACGTTCAGGGCGAGGCGGCCGTTCGCGATGTTGTCGATGTTCGCCGCCGCCTTGGCGAAGAGCGCCGGCTGGTGGAAATTGGGGCGGACCGCGACCATCAGCTCGATCCGGGAGGTGACGGCGGCGAGGGCGGCGGCGGTGGACCAGGCGTCGAGCGCCGGTTCTTCGACGCCCTTGATGTCGTTCAGATTGAGCTCGGCGATCAGCGACAGGTCCCAGCCCGTCTCTTCCGAACGCTGGGTGAGGCGGCGGACATAGTCCCAGCTCGCCTCCATGCCCTCGTCCTCGACGTTCCGCAGCCAGCCGCCGAACACCGGCATCCAGTAACCGAATCTCATGCGTAAACTTTCCTGTCTTGGCGGGCCGCGACCGCGGCTTCGATCGTGTCGATGAGCTTTTCGTGCGGGTCCCAGCCGAGCACGTCGAGCGGCTTGGCGACGAAGTTCGAGAGGGCGTTGATGTCGTAGAAGCGGGGCACGCCGTCGCGGTCGTCGATCACGACCTCGACTCCGCCGACGTCGAGCCCGGCGGCCTGGGCGATGCGCTCCGCCGCCTCCTGGACCTCCGGCCCGGGATCGACCGCGGCCATGCGGATCGGCCCGCGCGAAACGGCGCAGGCGTCGGCGGGGCAGAGATCGAAATTGTCGCCGCCGCTTTCCACTTCGATCGCGTAGAGGAACCGGCCGGCGAGCGTTTCCATGCGGATGATCGAGCCGCCGCGCGGGGGAACGTAATCCTGGACGAGGAGGACGTTGTCGATGCTTTCGGGCGCGGTGCGGTCGGCGACGGACTGCGCCAGTTCGTCCCGCGAGGAATAGCGCACGATCCCGGCGCCGGAGCCGCCGATGTTCGCCTTGACGAGAAGGGGGTAGCGCATGGTCTCGGCGGCAGTGAGGAGGTCGGCGCGGCGGTGGACGACGCGCGTCTCGGGCACCTGATAGCCGAGGCGGGTGATGAGCGAGAGCTGGCGCGCCTTGGACGTGTCGACCGCGAGCACGTCGGCGCCGTTCAGCACGGTGGCGCCCTGCGCGGCCCAGTGGGCGAGCAGGCTTTGCGCGTAGAAGATGCCGTGTTCGCTCTCGCGAAGGAAGCTCGACATGGCGACGCGGCTGAGGATCACCGGCGCGGGCGGCGCGCCGCGGGCGGGATCGAAGCTGTGGTCGGCGAGGCGTATCTTCTCATAGGAGACCCCGCGCCGGTCGAGCGCCGCGAACAGCGGCTCGAACCAGAGGGGATGCTCGTAGAGGATGGCGAGGTCGGCTGTCATGGTTGTCCGAAGCGGCGGGGGAGGGCCGCATGTGAGGGCGCTGCGGCGATAGTCAAGTTCCTCCCCGCGCGAAGCGGGGGGAGGGGGACCACCCGAAGGGTGGTGGAGGGGTAGGTGGCGCAGGACTTCGGCGGATCGCGCCAGTCACCCCTCCACCATGCTTCGCATGGTCCCCCTCCCCATGCTGCGCACGGGGAGGAATCAGCGGTTCAGCATCGCTTTCACGGCGCGCGCCGCCTGGCGGATGCGCTGTTCGTTCTCGACCAGGGCGATGCGGACATAGCCTTCGCCTTCCTCGCCGAAGCCGACGCCGGGGCTCACCGCCACCTTTGCTTCCGAGAGGAGGGTCTTGGCGAATTCGACCGAGCCCAGGTGGCGGTAGGCTTCCGGGATCGGAACCCACGCGAACATGCTGGCTTCAGGCGGCGGAATGTCCCAGCCGGCACGGGCGAAGCTTTGAACCAGGCAGTCGCGCCGAGCCTTGTAGAGCGCGCGATTGGCGGCGACGATGTCCTGCGGCCCGTTCAGCGCCGCGGTGGCGGCGGCCTGGACGGGGGTGAAGGCGCCGTAATCGAGATAGGATTTCACGCGGGCCAGCGCCCCGACGAGGGTCGCATTGCCGACCGCGAAGCCGACGCGCCAGCCCGCCATGGAATAGGTCTTGGACATGGACGTGAATTCGACGGCCACGTCGATCGCGCCCGGCACCTGCAGGATGGAGGGCGTCGGCGTGTCGCCGAAATAGATTTCGGAATAAGCGAGGTCGCTGATCACCCACAGGCCGTGAGCGCGGGCGAAGGCGACGACCTGCTCGTAGAAGGGGAGGTCCGCGACATAGGCGGTGGGGTTGGACGGATAGCCGATGACCAGCACCGTGGGCTTCGGAACCGTGTAGCGGACGGCATATTCGAGGCGGGTGAAGAAGTCCGGCCCCGGCGCCGCCGGGATCGAGCGGATCGCCGCGCCGGCGATGATGAAGCCGAACTGGTGGATGGGATAAGAGGGGTTCGGCGCGAGCACGACGTCCCCCGGCGCGGTGATCGCCTGGGCGAGGTTGGCGAGCCCTTCCTTGGAACCCAGAGTGACGATCACTTCGCTGTCGGGATCGAGCGACACGCCGAAGCGGCGCTCGTAATAAGCGGCCTGCGCCTTGCGGAGCCCCGCTATGCCTTTCGACGCGGAATAGCGGTGAGCGCGCGGGTTGCGGGCGACTTCGGCGAGCTTCTCGATCACGTGCGGCGGCGGCGCCCCGTCGGGATTGCCCATGCCGAGATCGATGATGTCCTCGCCGCGCGCCCGCGCCGCGGCCTTCATCGCATTCACTTCCGCGAAGACGTAGGGCGGGAGGCGGCGGATGCGGTAGAACGGCTCCATGCCCCCGTTCTGTCTCGGGCGTCGGGGCTGCGCAAGCGCCTGTTGCCGCGTGACGCCCGTTGAGCCGCGCCGCGTTTGCAGATTAGGGTGGCCGGCGAACGGAGGTGTAGCTTGGCGACGAGGACGAATGAAGGGCGGCGCACGGCCAGGCCGGTGATCGGCGATGTCGCGTGGATCGCCCCCGTTGCGAGGGCGACCGTCTGATGGCGATCGTCGCCGCTGCCACCGCCACGGCGGCCGCTGCTGCCGATGCCGCGCGCCGGCAAAGGCCGGTCGCGTCGTGGCGGGAGGGCGTGCTCGCCTTTCTCACGGCGCCCATTGCGCCGGACGCGTTCCTCGCGGATCATTACGAGCAAGCGCCGCTGGTCGGCCTGCACGGCGAGCCGGAGCGCTTTGCCTCGCTGCTCACCCTTGCCCGGGTGGACCGCTTCCTCGCCGAGGCCGATCTGCGCGGCAACATGGTGCGGCTCGCCAACCATCACGATCCGGTGCCGGAGGCGCGCTACGTCGACGCCGAGGGGCGGATCGATGCGACGGCGGTGGCGCGCGAGTATCAGAACGGCTCCACCATCGTGCTCAACGAACTTCACGAGTGGATTCCGGAGCTCGGCGCATTCTGCCGCGGCGTGGAGCAATGCTTTTCGGCGCAGGTCACGACCAACGTGTATCTGACGCCGGCCGGCAATCAGGGCTTCCCGCCCCATTACGACAATCACGACGTGTTCGTGATGCAGGTCTCCGGGCGCAAGCTGTGGCGCTTGTGGGAAACGCCGATCGACACGCCCTATCGCGGCGAGCGCTTCGAGCAGAGCGGCTTTGTCGCCGAAACGGTGAGCCGCGAATTCGTGCTGGAGCCCGGCGACTGCGCCTACATTCCGCGCGGCGCAATGCACGATGCCGAGAATGTCGGCGAAGAGCCTTCGCTTCACATCACCGTCGGTTTGTTCACCAAGAAATGGGCGGAACTGGTGCTGGAAGCGGTGTCGGAACTGGCGCTCGCCGAGCCCGAATTCCGGCGCTCGCTGCCGCCGGGCTTCGCCACGCGCGATTTCGACCGGGCGGCGGCAGACGCGCATTTCGCGCGGCTGCTCGCCCTGGTCGGCGAAAAGGCGGAAATGGACGGCGCCTTCGATCTCCTCGCCGACGGCTTTTCACGGGACCGGCGGCCGAACGTCGCCGGCGTGATCCTTCACGGCAAGCCGCGGGCGGGCGACCGCTTCCGGGCGCGGCGGTTCGTGCCCTGGAACGTGGCGGAGGACGAGGCCGGGCGCATCGTCCTGGTAGGGCCGGGGGGCGACCTGGCCTTCGATCCGGCGGACGGCGGCGCACTCGACCTTGCCTTGTCGGGCGAGGCGTTCGCGGCGGAGGATCTGGCCGGCGAAGGCGGCGCGGCGGTGCTGGAAGAGCTTTGGGCGGGCGGCTATCTGGAGCGGGTGACCTGAAGGTTGCCGTCACCCCGGACTCGATCCAGGTCCACCTTGTTCCCGGCCTCGGTGCAGCAAGAAGGTGGATGCCGGATCATGTCCGGCATGACGGCCTCCTGAGCCGTCTCAGCCCGCCGTCACACAAGAAAGAAGCCCCGGCGCGAACCGGGGCTTCTTCATTTCAGCGCTGCGGCGCGCCGATCAGCGGCGGCAGCCGTAGCCCGCCCGGTCGGTCGGGTCGTTGTTGCTGACGCCGTTGCGGCCGTTGCCGGGACGGTCGCCCGGATCGCTGTTGGTGACGCCGGTGGCGCAGCCGCCGCGGCGGCCGCCGCCGCCGGAATTGCCGTTGGCGCGGCCGAAGCCCGCACGGTCCGACGGATCGTTGTTGGTGCGGCCGGTGCGCCCGAAGCCGGGGCGGTCGCCCGCATCGCTGTTGGTGACGCCGGTGCGGCCGTTGCCGCGGGCGTCGCCCGGATCGTTGTTGGTGCGGCCGGTCTGAGCGGCGGCAGCGCCCGCGCCGACGGCGATCGCAGCCGCGCCGGCGACGGCGCCGCCGACAACCGTTCCCATGAACGAACGGCGCGTGACTTTCCTGGTGGGCTTCACTTCCTGTTTCCTCCCTTTGATCCCCCGAACCCCGTGAGCGCCTAAAGCGGGACTTGCCGCGCCACTGGTCTCAACTGGCAGCGTAACCACTTTTGCGGCTGCCCGAAAGCGAGAATCGAGCCGGGTTGCCAAGCTTTTTCGTGCCGTTGCGGGGCGCGAGTTCATCGCCCGCGCGCTGAACATAGCGGCGTGCCGCGTGTGGCCGGACAGGAAACCGGCAGGACGGGACGTTCACTCTCTTGGGGGTGAGCGAAAGAGCCCCGCCCTGCACGGACCGACGCGAGGGTGCTTGCGCCGGCCGGGCCAGTCTACCAGCGAACAAACAACCGAGATAGGTCCATTATCGGACCAATTTGTTAACCATTGCGCCTTAGAGCCGGTGCGGCGCAGGAGCCGGGCAGTACCTCCCAGTCCGACCCGGCTCCTGCGCCACCGCTTCCGGCCCGCTGATCCGGCGATCGAACCGGCAGCCGCGTGCCGGGCCGTGGCCACCCGCTCAGTCGATGCGGGAGTGGGACATAACGATCATGGACACGAGCCGCGCCGAATGCACGATCGCGGCTTGGAGATCCGGCTCCAGCTCAACTTCGATCTCTCGATCATAGGCGGAAACAAGGAAGCAGGGTCTGCCGCCGCCACTGGGCCTGCAAGTCTCGACACGATCGATGCTCGCGGCGTCATGAGCCAGGATCACGGCGCGGCAATCGGTCTCGTCCGGGTGGAGCGCGCATTGCAGCGGAACGTCGCGTCCGGCGCGAAGCGCGTCCAGGAGGCGCGAAAATGCCAACACACCGTCGGTCGCGGTTTCCTCGTCCGGCGCTTCGAAGAAGCCGTCTCGATCCGTGTCCAGCGTTTCGCAACCGCCTTCTTGAGGGAGGCGGCGCGGGTCGGATATCCTGCGGTGGAACCCAGCCGGCGGAGAGCTGAAACGGTAGCGCGGCGAGGCGCTGATCCCGACGGCCCTGACCGGCGTATCGGCATTTCCCCCGTCTTCGCCGACCCTTGCGACCGGTGCGAATTCCACCACGGCGAGATCGAACCGGCAGAGCCCGGGAACGTCGGTGCCCCTCGGCCGCGTGGTGAGCCAGACTTCGTCGAGCGGGCGCCGGGGCGCGCGCTCGCTCCGCCGATCCTCCCGTTGGAACATCTGCCAGACCTGGTCGCGCAGGCGGCCGTGGGTCTCGGCGGGCGGGGCGGTTCGGACGTCGCTTTTGGTGATGGTGCGCTGGGCAGGGAGCTCGGCGGCAACCGGCAGCAGGAGGAGAGCGGCGGCGGCGAAGGTCGGGAGGCGCATGAGCCCGAGGCTAGGCCCCGCCAGGCCGCCTGAACAGCCCTCAGCCCGCGCCGCCTTCCTGCGCGGCGAAGGCGATGCGCAGCGCTTCGGACAGGCTCTTCACGCCGAGCTTGGTCATGAGGTTGGCGCGGTGGATCTCGACGGTGCGGGGGCTGATGCCGAGATCGTAGCCGATGGTCTTGTTCGGGAGGCCCTGCGCCAAACCGTCCAGCACGTCGCGCTCGCGCGGGGTGAGCGCCTGGAGCCGCACGGCGGCCTCGCCCGCCCTGTCCTTCGCCCGTTCGGCCTGATCGAGCCGGGCGCGGCCGGCCTCCAGAGCGGCGAGCAGCCCGGCCTTTTCGAACGGCTTTTCGATGAAGTCGACGGCGCCGGCCTTCATCGCCCGCACGGCAAGCGAGACGTCGCCGTGGCCGGTCATGACGATCACCGGCAGGGCGACGCCCTGGTTCCGCAGCGCCTGCTGCACGTCGAGGCCGTCCATGCCCGGCATGCGGATGTCGAGCAGGATGCAGCCGGGCTCGAGCGCCCTCACGTGCTTCAACAATTCGACGCCGCTTTCATAGGTCGCGACTCGGAAGCCGGACGTCTTGAGCATGAATCCCGCCGCACGGCGGATCGCCTCGTCGTCGTCGACCAGGTGGACGAGGGGCTTGTCGGCGTCGCTCATGCATCTGCTCCGGTGGCGGTCTCGCCGGCGTCGGGAAGGGTGAAATGGAAGATCGTGCCGTCGCCGCGCGGGTTGGGCTCGAAGCCGATCCGGCCGCCATGCGCCTCGACGATGGTGCGGCAGATGGAAAGGCCGATCCCCATGCCCGCCGCCTTGGACGTGACGAAAGGCTGGAAGAGCTGGCCCGCGACCGCCTCGTCGATGCCGCTGCCGCTATCCTCGACGCTGACCCGGATCATGCCTTCGGGGAGCCGCGCCGAGCGGACGACCAGCATCCTGAGCCGCGCGTCGGCCATGGCGTCGATCGCGTTGCGGATCAGGTTCACGAGCACCTGCTGGATTTGAATGCGGTCGACGAGGACCCGGTCGGCCTTCGGATCGAGGCGGACCTGGACGTCGATGCCGTGCTCGCGCGTGCCGACGAGGGCGAGCGCATTGGCTTCGTTGATGAGGCGGGGGAGGTGCTCGACGCGCCTTTCGGTTGCGCCGTGCGAGATGAAGTCGCGCAGGCGGCGGACGATCTCTCCGGCGCGGACCGACTGGCGGGCGGCGTCGTCCAGGGCTTCGCGCACCATGTCCAGCGTCTCGCGGTCCGGCGTTTCGACGAGCAGGTCGCGCGCGGCTTCGCAATAATTGGCGACGGCGGTGAGCGGCTGGTTGAGTTCGTGGGCGAGGGCGGAGGCGAGCGTGCCCATTTCGCTCACCCGGCCGACATGGGCGAGTTCGGATTGGAGGTCCTGGAGGCGCAGCTCCGCCTGCTGGCGCTCGGTCAGGTCGCGAATGAAGCCGGTGAAGATGCGGGTGTCGCCGGTCCAGGCTTCGCCCACGGCAAGCTCGATCGGAAAGGTCCAGCCGTCGCGGTGGCGCGCGGTGGTGACTCGGCCGATGCCGATGATCCTGCGCTCCCCGGTGGCGCGGTAATGGTCGAGATAGCCGTCGTGCCGCTCCCGGTCCGGCGAGGGCATCAGCATGGAGACGTTCTCGCCGAGCACTTCGGCTTCGGAAAAGCCGAACATCTTCTCGGCCGCGGCGCTGAACGACAGGATGTGCCCGCGCGCGTCGATCACCACCATGGCATCGGGCACGGTTGCGAGGATCGAGCGCAGATGCGCCTCGCTCTCGAGCGCCGGAGGGGGCTGGTCGGCCATGACGCGTGTCTTAGCGAAGGCCGCGCGAAGGTCCACCGGCCTCGGGCGGCTTGCGCAGGCTCGCGACTCGAAAGGGAAGGAGGCGGCCGTCGGGCTCGGTGACCCTGATCTCGCCGCCGAGCCGCACCGTCTCCGTTTCGAGCCGATAGAGCGAATCGCCGTCCGCGTCGCCCGGATCGTAGCGCACCGCCCAGCCTTCGGGCGTGGCGACGATCCGCCCGCTCCGATCCCGCTCGTTCGGCCAGAAGCGGCGCACGGTGGCATGGCCGGGCTCGTGGCCGAGGGCGGTCGCATCGATGGCGCCGCTGTCGTCGAGCGGCAGGCGCAGGAGATAGGCGCGGCTTGCGGAGCCTTTCGGGAAATCGCGGCTGCGGGCGAGTTCGAGGCGGACGGTCTTCCAGTTCATGGCGCCGCTTGTGCCGCGGCGCGGGGGCCGCGGCCTATACGCAATGCTACGGAGCGCGCGTCGTCGCGGCGCGCACGAAGGCCTGGAGCCGCCCCGATGCGACGACGCGCGCGAGGAGGCCGTCATGGCCGCCTTCCTCCTCGATCCAGCCGGCGCGGGGAACGGCGGCGCGCAGCGCCAGGGCGTTCTCGCGCGGCACGGTCTCGTCGCCTCGCGCCGCGACGAGCAGCACCGGCGCGGTGACTCGGGACAAAGGCGCGGTGACGTCGAAGCGGTTCACCGGCCAGGGCAGCCAGCCGAACGGTGCGAAGCGGGCTGCGCCGGCATCGGGAAGGCTGGTGAAGGGCGAGACCAGGACGAGGCCCGCGGCGGGGCGCGAGCCGGCCGCGATCGCCGCGGCCGGGTTGCCGAGCGACTGGCCGACGATCACGATGCGGCGCGATCGAATGCGTTTGCGCGCCAGCCAGGTCCGCGCCGCCACAGCATCTTCGGCGAGGCCCTCCTCGCTCGGACTTCCGGTGCTGGCGCCGTAGCCGCGATAATCGAAGGCGAGAACGCCGAAGCCGTCGGCGGCGAGGCGGCGGACGATCCCGGCGCGCGTGGCGATGTTCCCCGAACGGCCGTGGACGAGGAGCACCACGGGCGCGGCGTCGCCCGGCGGCGGCACCCACCAGCCGGAAAGGCGCGAACCGTCCGCGGCGGCGAACGCGATTTCCTCTCCCGCAACCTGCCAGCGCCGCGGATCGGCACTTTCCAGCCGCTCGGGACGGAAGATGAAGCGGGGCGAGAGATCGGGGAGGGCGAGGAGGATGAGGACGAGCAGGACCGCAAGGACGGCGAGGATGCGGACGGCTTTCTTCACCGGCCCCATCATAGAGGCACGGTGCCCGGTGGGAAGCGCTTCAGGCTGGACGCAGGGGCGCGGCGGGGATTAGCTTCGACCGACAAGGGGGCGAGTCATGGCGGGGAACAAGACTCAGGAAACGGCGGAGGGCGTGTCGGCCTTCGTCGACCGGATCGCCGACGAGAAGAAGCGCGCCGATGCGCGGGCGCTGATCGGCATCATGGAGCGCGCGGTGGGCGAACCGGCGCGCATGTGGGGGACGAGCATCGTCGGCTTCGGCCGCTATCGCTACAAATATGAAAGCGGGCGCGAGGGTGAGGCGGCGCTTGCCGGCTTCTCGCCGCGCGCCAGGGAACTGGTCGTCTATCTTCCCGCCGACGCGCCGGAGAAGGACGCGCTTCTGGAGCGGCTCGGTAAGCACAAGACGGGGAAATCCTGCCTTTACCTGAAGAGCCTCGCGGACGTGGACGATGCCGTGCTGGAGGCGCTCGTCCGGCAATCGGCGATCGCGATCCGGGAGCGATATCCCAGCGGCTGACCCGGTCCCTTGCAAAAGCCGCACAGGAGGCAGACACTCGCCCGACAATTGGGGGGGGAACGAGATGTCGCATTGGACCGAGATCGTCGGCAAGTCGTTCACAGCCGATGAATTCGACGCATATTGCAAGGCGCAACAGTGGGGCGACTGGACGCCGAGCTTCGTCGCCATCCACAATACCTGCTTTCCCGACCTTGCGATGCGGCCGCATGGCTTCACGGCGAAGCACATGGACAATATCGCCGCCGGTTATAAGCAGAAGAACTGGACGGCCGGCCCGCACCTCTTTGTCGACGACCACAGGATCTGGGTCTTCACACCGCTCGACAAGGCGGGCGTCCATTCGCCGAGCTGGAACAAGACCGCGCTCGGCGTCGAGATGCTCGGCGACTATAGCAAGGACTCGTTCAACAGCGGACGCGGCCTGGCCGTGCGGCGAAACGCGGTGCGCGCGGTCGCTTCCTTGTCCCGCCGCCTCGGTCTTTCACCCGACGCCATCCGCTTCCACAAGGAAGACAAGGCTTCCACGCACGACGATTGCCCGGGCAAGAATGTGAAGAAAGAGGAGTTCGTCGCCGAGGTGCGGGCCGCGATCGCCGCCTGAGCGGCAAGGAGGGGCAATTCGTCGACGTTTTTGCGCGGTTGGCAGAAGCCGCATGACGGCGGCGGCGCGTCGGGCTAGGCTCGCACGCATCGGGAAAAAGGGGGCGGCGAGATGCGGGCAGGGGCATTTGCACTTCTTCTGGGGCTTGGCGCCTGTTCGGCGGCTTCGGCCCAGCCGGCCGGCGAGATCAGGCGCGTCGGCGCGCCGCAATCGCCCATCCTGTCCTCGGTCGAAGTGCCGGCCGGCAGCCGGCTCGTTTACGTGAGCGGCAGCGTCCCCGATCCCGTCGATCCGGGCGCGCCCGCGGGCTCCGTCCAGCGCTTCGGCGACACGGCGGCGCAGACCCGCTCGGTGCTGCGCAAGATCGAGCGGGAGCTTCAGCAGCACGGCCTCGGCCTCGGCGACATCGTCATGATGCGCGTCTTCCTGGTCGCGCCGCCGGGCCAGGAGCGGATGGATTTCGCCGGAATGATGACCGCCTATCGCGAATTCTTCGGAACCGCCGCGCAGCCGCTCCGCCCGGCGCGCTCCACGATGGAAGTGTCGGGCCTAGTCGATCCGGGCTGGCTGGTCGAGATCGAAGCCACGGCGGCCGCGCGGCCGCGGTGAGACGTTGGGGCGCCGCTTCGGAGGTCCCTCGACACGGGCCCTCGACGCGGGATCCCGCCAAAGTACTACTTTGGCGGGCACCCTGCTCGGTCCCTGCTCGGGACGAACGGAATAGGGGCAAAGGCGCGGACGGAAACGAAGACAGGTGACAACTTGGCATTTCCGTTCGTCCCGAGCAGCCGTCGAGCGAAGTCGAGACGGCGGTGTCGAGGGACCGCAGGTCGGCGACAAGGGGAGGGGATGACATGGCACTGACGCGGCGGAGCTTCCTCGAGCGGCTGGGGGCGGTGGGCGGCGTGTCCGCCGCTTATCTCGGCATGGAGGCGATGGGCCTCCTCAACACGCCGCCCGCCTCGGCCGAGCCGTTCGAACTTCCGCCGGCCGGGCGCGGCCGCAAGGTCGCGGTGCTCGGCGCCGGGATCGCCGGCCTGGTCTCCGCCTACGAGCTGAAGCGCGCCGGCTTCGACGTCACCGTGCTCGAAGCGCGCGACCGCGTCGCCGGGCGGGTGTGGACCATACGCGCCGGCGATCGGGTGGTGCAGACCGGGCGGCCCGACCAGGTCTGCGGCTTTTCCGAAGGCGCGTATCTGAACGCCGGCGCCGCGCGCATACCCTCCTCGCACCACACGATCCTGGGCTATGCCAAGTCGCTCGGCGTCCCCTTGGAAGTGATGGTGAATTCCAACCGGGCATCGCGCTGGGACATGAACGGCCGGGTGGTGACCAACGGCCAGATGATGAACGATCTGCGCGGGCGGCTGACTGAATTGTTCGCCAAGGCGATCGATCGCGGCGCGCTGGACCGGGAGATGCCGGCGGCCGAGCGCACCCAGCTGCGCCGCTTCCTGCGCTTCTACGGCGATCTGGCGGAAAATGGCGATTACACGCCGCGGGGCCGCTCCGGCTATGACGAGCTGCCCGGCGGCTACGGCGTCACCGGCCGCACCAAGCCGCCGCTCCGGCTCGACGAGATCTTCTCCACCCGCGCGGTGGGCCTGCCGCTCGTCTTCGAGGAATTTTTCGATCAGCAGGCGCCCATGTTCCAGCCGGTCGGCGGCATGGACCGGATCGCGCACGCCTTGTTCGAACGGGTGCGGGGCGAGGTACGGCTGAACCGGCCGGTCACCGAGATCAGGCGGCGGGGGGAGGGCGTCCGCATCGTCCACGGGCCGGCGAACGACCGCCGCGCGCTGGATGCCGATCACTGCGTCTGCACCCTGCCGCTGCCGTTGCTCGCCCGGGTCGAGAACGACTTTTCGCCGGCCAAGCGCGCGGCAATCGCGGGCGTGAACTACGGGCCCAGCGTCAAGGTCGCGTTCGAAGGGCCGCGCTTCTGGGAGGATGAGGGCATTTACGGCGGTGTCGGCTGGACGGACCAGGTCACCGAGAACCTCATCTATCCCTCGGGCGGCTGGCACCGCGACAAAGGCGTGCTCGTCGCCGCTTATGTCGCCGCCTGGCTCGACGAGAACAATCCGGCGCTTTTCACCGCGATGAGCCACGAGGAGCGGTTCCGCACCGCGCTCGGGGTGGTCGAGCGGCTGCATCCCGGCAAGTCGCGGCTGCTCGGCCGGCCGCTCACCGTCGCCTGGGGGCTGACGCCCTGGTCGGAAGGCGTCGGGCCGATCCACGAGGACTGGTTCGCAAGCCCCCGCCCGCAGCGCTACACCGAGCTGATGCGGCCTGAAGGGCCGATCGTCTTCGCCGGCGAGCATTTGAGCCACGTCGTCTTCTGGCAGGAAGGCGCGGCGCTTTCCGCCCACGAAGCGATGAAACTGCTCGTCGCGCAGGCGCGGGACAATGCGCCGGCGCGCGCGGCGTAGGAACAGGGAGAAAAAGCATGTTGAAAGCTGCCATGATCCTGCTTGCCGCGACCGCCATGGCGACGCCGGCCGCCGCGCAGCGGGGGACGGTGGGCGAGGCGCAGCTCCGCACCGCCGTGAGCGCGCCCGGGCGGCCCGCAGCCTCCGTTGCGCTGGACGAGGTGCGGCGGCCGGCCGAAGTGCTTCGCTTCATGGGCCTGCGCCGCGGCGACCGCGCGCTCGATTACTTCACCGGCGGCGGCTATTATGCGGACATCATGGCCCGCGCGGTGGGCCCGGAAGGGCTGGTCGTCGGCTGGAACGGCGCGAGCTTCATGCGCCGCGACACGATCCGCACCGCCCTTGCCGACGTGCGCGCCCGCAATCCGAACACCGCTTTCTACGGCACGCCCCAAGACGCGCTCGCCTTTCCGGCGGAAAGCTTCGACTTCGTCATGTTCCACCTCGTCTACCACGACGCTTATTGGGAAAGCGCACAGTTCGGCGTGCCCCGTCACGATCCCAACGACGTCGTGCGGGCGATCTGGAATGCGGTGAAGCCCGGCGGCATCGTCGCGGTGGTCGATCACGTCGCCGCGCCCGGCGGCGACACCCGCGCGGTGGTGGAAGCGGTGCACCGCATCGATCCCGCCGTGGTCCGCGCCGATTTCGAACGCGCCGGCTTCGTCCTCGAAGCGCAGTCGGACATGCTGCGCAACCCTGAGGACAATTACACGGTCAACGTCTTCGACGCCGCCATTCGCGGCCGCACCGACCGCTTCGTCTACCGCTTCAGGAAGCCGCGCCGCTAGGCGCCGTTCATCCGCGCTTCAGGCGTTCGGCGGCGAAATGACTTCGCGACGCGACGAAGGGGCTTGCGTCCTGTCACTTTTGTGGCATGCTACATGTGTAGCAGGAGAATGTCCGTGATCGAGTCGTTGCCGCGCCGCGAGCGCGAGATCTTCGAAATCCTGGTGAGCGCGGGCGAGGCGACCGCCGCCGAAGTGCGCGAACGGATGATCGATCCGCCCAGCTATTCGGCGGTGCGCACCCTCCTCGGCCGGCTCGAGGCCAAGGGCGCCGTCGCCCACCGCACCCACGAGCAAAGCTACGTCTACCGAAGCGTCCCGCAGCGCGCCAAGGTGCGCGACTCGGCGCTGAAGCAGATGGTGAAAACCTTTTTCGACGGGTCGGCGGCCAGCGCGGCGACGGCCCTTCTCGGCCTCACCAAGAGCCTCGAGCCCGAAGAACTGGCCGCGCTGCAGCGCGCCATCGACGAAGCCAAGGAGCGTCAGTCATGAGCCTCGAATTCATGATCGAAATGGCGTGGAAGTCGGCCCTCATCGCCGGCGTCGCGCTTGCCCTCGTCGCGATCCTGCGCTCGCGCGCCGCGGCCGACCGCGCCGCGGTGCTGCGCGTTTCCGTCGCGCTTCTCCTCCTGCTGCCGCTCTTTTCCCTGGCGCTTCCCAAGCTCGAGATCGAAGCATGGGCCGCCGAGGAGATCGCCGCGCTGCCCGACATGGCGACCGCGCCAGTTTCCTATGCGGCGCCGGAAACCGGCGGCGCCGCGCCGTCGCTGGTCGCGCCGCCCGCCGGACCGACCATCTGGGACGATCCGACCATTCTCTTCCTCATCCTTTATCTCGGCGGCGTCGCCATGCTGGGCGCGCGCCTCGTGTCCGGCCTGTGGACGCTGAACCGCTGGACCAAGGGCGCGCGCGACGTCGAATGCCCCGAATGGATGGAAGCGTTCGAACGCGCCCGCTGGTCCGCCGGCGCGCCGCACCGTTTGCGCCTCCTCGTCTCCGACGAAGCGCCGTCGCCCTTGAGCTGGGGCCTCATCGCGCCCGTTATCCTGATCGACCGCGACACGCTCGACATGCCGGAGGATGCCGACGCGATCCTCGCCCATGAGATCGCCCATGTCGTGCGCCGCGACTGGCTGGTGCTGATGCTCACCCGCCTCGCCGCCGCCTTGTTCTGGTTCAACCCGCTCGTCTGGGTGCTGGAGCGCGAAGTGGTGCAGCAGGCCGAAGAGGCCGCCG
This sequence comes from Allosphingosinicella sp., assembly GCA_036388975.1. Classification (GTDB taxonomy): domain Bacteria; phylum Pseudomonadota; class Alphaproteobacteria; order Sphingomonadales; family Sphingomonadaceae; genus Allosphingosinicella. The sequence continues at coordinate 21,998 of DASVQT010000158.1, forward strand.
ACATCGAAGCGGCGCGCTGCGTCGAGCCCGCCCGCTATGCCCAGACCCTGGTTCACTGGGCGCAGTTCAACGCCGGCGGCCTCGTTCCCGCCAATTCGATCGCGCCGTCGGCGAGTGCGCTGACGCGCCGAGTCAAGGCGATCCTCGACGCGCGCCGCCGTTCGACGCCGAGCGGCTCGGCCTGGACCATGGCCGCCATGGCCGGCTGCGCGGTCTTTGCGGTTACGCTCGCGGTACTCCAGCTCATCCCCGCCGTCGCCGAAGCCCGCACCGCCGCCGCGGCGCCGGCCCGGCCGCTCGCCGCCCTGACTCCGCCGTCGCCGCTCGCGCCGGTTGCCGCCGGAGTGCCCGCCGCCCCCGAAGCGCCGCCGATGGTGGTGAACGGCCTCCTTCCTCCGGCCGCTCCCCAGGCGCCCGCGGCGGCCGCTGCCGCGGCGGCGCTCGCCATGGTCCACCCTCATCCCGAAACGCCGACCCCGCCCGAGCCGCCCCATGGCCGGCGCGGCTGGCCGACGCCGCCCACGCCGCCCAACGTCCGCGTCAACGTCAACGTCGCGCCGCCGTCGCCCGAAGCGATCAACCGGGCGGTGCGCGAGGCCGTGCGCGCCACTGCGAACGTCCGCGTCGACGTCGACCAGCTCGTCGCGGCCCGCATCCACGGCGTCAATGCCGACTATGTGCGCGGCCTGTCTCAGGCCAATGCGGCGCTGCGCCGCCTCCCCGTGGAGCAGCTCGTCGCCATGCGCATCCACGGCGTGTCGCCCAACTTCGTGCGCGAAATGGCGGCGGCGGGTTATCCGAACCTCAGCCCGGAAGCGCTCGTCGCGATGCGCATCCACGGCGTTTCGCCGCATGACGCGCGCCGCGCCGCCGAAGTTCGCGGCCGCCGCCTGTCGCCCGACGAGCTCGTCGCCCGCGCCATCCAAGGCGGCGGCGACGACGAGGAGTAAAGGGCGGCGCCAAAAAGCCGGCCGCACGGCTGCGCCGCCAAGTCGCGAAAGGGGACGAAGATGCTCGCCAAGACACTGATCCTGGGCACGGCCGCCCTGCTCGCCGCGCCGTTCGCCGGCAACGCCGCCGCCGACGCGCCCGCCGCCGCGCCGGTCGAGCGCGCCGAGCGGGCAGGCGATTGGGACGGGCGGCTCGACTTCACCTTGTCGCCGTCCGGCAGCGCGGAAGAACGCGGCACGCGCACCAACCTGTCGCTGCGCTACGGCGAAGGCCGCCGTCAGAGCCAGCACAGCCGCACCACCAACCTCGCCGATCTCGCCGGCCTCGCACCCGCCGACCTCGCAAGGAACGATGGGCCGGTGCGCTTCCAACTGGTCCGCGAAGCCGGGACGATCGACTGCACCGGAACGGCGCGGGGCGAGGGACGCGCGGCCGGCACCTGCCGCTTCGCGCCCGACGAGGCCTTCGCCGCCGACCTCGCCCGGCGCGGCATCGGGCGGCCGGACCTGCAGAACCAGTTCCATCTCGCCATGGCCGGAGTCGGCCGCCCGCTCCTCGACGAATTGGCGCGCCAAGGTTATCCGAGCCCGCGCATCACCGATCTCGTCGCGCTCGGCATTCACGGCGCCGACGTCCAGTTCCTGCGCGAACTCGACGCCGCCGGCCACCGGCTCGGCAGCCTCGGCCAGCTCGTCGCCTTCCGGATCCACGGCGTGACGCCGGCCTTCGTCCGCGAAATGGCGGAACTCGGCTATCCGGGGCTCGGCCCCGACGATCTCGTCGGCATGCGCATCCACGGCGTGCGCCCGGAGCGGCTGCGCGAATTCGCGGCGTTTGGCTATCGGAGCCTCAGCGCCCAGCACATCGTCGCCTTTGCGATCCACGGCGTCACTCCCGCCTTCGTGCGCGACATGGCGGCGGCGGGCTACGGCGATCTCACCGCCGATCAGCTCGTCAGCCTGCGCATCCACGGCGTCCGCCCCGACGATGCCCGGGCGCTGAACGCCGCTTTGGCTTCGGAGGCGCGCTAGGCTCGGGCAATAGCATAAAGCCGGTGTTGCCGGGAGCGGCGCCGGGGCGTAGCGGGGCGCGAAGCTATTCGGAACACCCGCGAATTTGAGCCTGTCCTATATCAACGCGGTCGGCACGGCCCTTCCGTCCCACGACGTCCACCGCGCCTTCATCGCCTGGGCGGAGCGCCGCATCGCCGGCGACCGCGAACGGGCGTTGTTCCGCCGCATGGCCGAACGCTCCGGCATTTCGCACCGCTGGTCGGTGCTTCCGGTCGGCGAGGGCGGAGGCTCTCCCGTCGATGCAGGCGGCTTCTACGCCGGCGATGCCCCGCCGACCTCCCGGCGCATGGAGGTTTATGCCGCCGAAGCGCCGAAGCTCGCGCTCCAGGCCATTGAACGGCTGCGCGAGCAGGTCTCGATCGCGGGCGTGACTCACCTGGTGGTGGCGAGCTGCACCGGCTTCACCGCGCCCGGCATCGACCAGATCGTCGCCGAGGCGCTGGGCCTGCGCGACGTCGAGCGCACGCTGGTGGGCTTCATGGGCTGCTATGCGGCGGTGTCGGCGCTCAAGGTCGCCAACCACATCGTGCGCGCCGAGCCGGACGCGCGGGTGCTCGCCGTCACGGTGGAGCTGAGCTCGCTCCACCTCCAGGACACGAGCGAGGTGGAGCCGCTGCTCGCCATGCTCCAGTTCAGCGACGGCGCGGCCGCGGCCCTGCTCTCCCGCGATCCGATTGGCTTCGCGATCGAAGGAAGCTTCGCCCTGTCGCTGGAAGGGAGCGTCGAGCTCATAACCTGGACGATCGGCGACACCGGCTTTGCCATGCACCTTTCGGGCGAAGTGCCCGGACGGATCGGCGCGGCATTGGGCGACGAGACGGTGCGGGCGCGGATGCTCGGCCCGTGGACGAGCGGCGAGGTCGACGCCTGGGCGGTTCATGCCGGCGGCCGCTCGATCCTCGACTCGGTCGAGAAGGGGATGAGCCTGGCGCCGGGCGCGCTGCGCGAAGCGCGCGACGTGCTCCAGCGCTGCGGCAACATGTCCTCCTCCACGCTCATGTTCGTGCTCGCAGCGCTTCTGGAGCGCGGGGATGTGCGCAAGGGGCTCGCCCTCGCCTTTGGGCCGGGCCTCGCGGCCGAAGGCTTCCGCTTCTCGAAGGCCGCCGGGTGAAGCGCCTCGCGATCCGCTCGCGCGAGGAGGAGCGGATGGACGATCCGTCGCTCGATCCCGCCGTCTATGCCGCCGTGGTCGGCGATCTCTCCAAGGTGAACGCCTTGCTGATGGTGTCGCGGCCGACCATCGCCTTCATCCGGCGCACCCTCGGCACGCGCAAGCGCTTCCGCCTGCTCGACGTCGGCTACGGCCAGGGCGACATGCTGCGCGCCATCGCCCGCTGGGCCGCGCGGCGCGGCATCGAGGCGGAGCTGGTCGGCGTCGATTTGAACCCGCGCAGCCTTCCCGCCGCGCGGGCGGCGACGCCGGATACCATGCGCATCGACTATCGCACCGGCGATTATGCCGACACGGCCGGCGAGCCCTGGGATTATGTGATTTCGAGCTCGGTCACCCACCACATGACCGACGAACAGCTCCACGCCTTCTTGCGCTTCATGGAAGGCCGGGCGCGGATCGGCTGGTACGTGAACGACATCCACCGCCATTGGCTCGCTTATCTCGGCTTTCCGCCGCTCGCCTGGGCGATGCGCTGGCATTCCATGGTGCGCCACGACGGCTGCCTTTCGGTCCAGCGCGGCTTCCGCACGGCGGAATGGGAAAGGCTGATCGCCGGCGCGGGCATCGATCCCGCTGGGCCGCGTGTGGTGCGCCGCTTTCCGATGAGACTATGCGTCGAACGCGCGCGCTGATCGTCGGCGGCGGGCCGGCGGGGGCGGCGGCGGCGATATCGCTCGCCCGCGCCGGCGCCGCGCCCGAACTGATCGAGCGCTCGGCCGGGCCGCGCGACGTGGTCTGCGGCGGCTTCCTCGGCTGGGACGCGCTGGGCGCCTTGCAGCGGCTCGGCATCGACGCGGCGGCGCTCGGCGCGCGGCCGATCTCGCGCGTCCGGCTGGTCTCCGGCACGCGCACCATAGAAGCCGCGCTCCCCAAGGCGGCCGCAGGCCTGTCCCGCCGGACGCTGGACGAGGCGCTGCTCGCCGCCGCGGCGGACGCGGGCGCGCAGGTGTCGCGCGGGCGGACGGTGCGGGCCGCGGAAGGGCCGCGCCGGGTGCGGCTCGACGACGGCGAGGAGATCGAAGCCGAGGCCTTGTTCCTCGCCACCGGCAAGCACGAGCTTCGCGGCCTCGCCCGGCCGCTGGAGAACCGCCGCGAGCCCCTCGCCGCCGGCATCCGCACCGCGCTTGCCGCCTCGCCGGCGCTGGAACGGGCGCTTGCCGGCGTGATCGAGCTTCACCTGTTCGACGAGGGCTATGCCGGCCTTCTCCTCCAGGAGGACGGCACCGCCAATTTCTGCCTGTCCGTGTCCCGCGCGCGGCTCGGCGGCGCCGGCGGGCCGGACGCCCTTCTCGACGAGATCGTGCGCGGTTCGCCCGTGCTTGCCGAACGGCTGGCGGGCGCGAACCGCTGGGATGCGATTGCGGGCGTGCCTTATGGCTGGCGCGCGGCGGGAGGCGAGGCGGGCCTGTTCCGGGTCGGCGACCAGGCGGCGGTGATCGCGTCCATCGCCGGAGACGGCGTCGCCATCGCGCTCGAAAGCGGGCTCGGCGCGGGCGAGGCCTGGCGGCGCGGCGGCCCGGCCGCGGCCGAGGCTGGGCAGCGCGCCTTTTCCGCCCGCGCGAGGCGGCCGATCGGCGCCGCCGAAGCGCTCCGCCATGCCGCCGAACAGCCCGGCAAGCGGCGCGCCCTGCTCGGCCTGGTGCGGGCCATGCCATTCCTCCTGCCGCTGGCGGCGCGGCTCACCCGGATCGGCGATGGCGATTGACACGGACGCACCTTCGGGCACGTTGCGGGAAATGCTTCAGGGGGTGACGACATCATGATTCGCAAGTTGATCGCGGCCGCTTTGCTCGCGTCCACCGCTTCGGTCGCGGCGGCCCAGTCCGGCCCGGCTCCGACCCAAACCCAGGCTCCAGCCGCCACGAATTACGTGCCTGCCGCAGCCCCCACCGATCCCGCGCGCCTCGCCGCCGCCCGCCGACTCGTCGACGCGGCCCTGCCGAGCAGCCTCATCGAACAGGCGATGCTGGCCGGCATTCGCGCCGGCGCCGAACAGCAGCGCGGCAACACGGCCGCTTCGGCCCGCGACCCGCACCGGGCCGAGCGCGCCCGCATCGAACAGCGCGTGATGGAAGAGGAAACGACCCGGATCGTCCGCGACCTCGATCCGAACATGCGCGCGATCTTTGCCGACTTCTATGCACGCGCCCTCAGCGCCGGCGAACTCGAGGCCGTCGCCGATTTCTATTCGAGCCCGGCCGGCCGCCGCTTCTCCGAAGGTGCGCTGAACGCCGCGCTCGATCCTGAATATCAGCGCTCCATGGAAGCGCTTAATCCGGTCTTCGCCGCCGCCGCGGCCGGTGCCGACCGGCGCTTCGGCGCCGCCATGGCCGGACTTCCGCCCATCCCCGGCATGCCCGCGCCGCCCGCCGCCGGAGCCGCGCCGGCGGCCGCCGACGTGGCGCCGCCCGCGATCGCGCTGCCCCGGCGTTCCGGGCCGTCGGTCGACGGCGCCCGCGCCGCCGCGGCCGCCCGCGCGCTCGACGCGCTGTGGCCGTCCGAACTGTTCCGGCGCACCTATAATCTGCTGCCCGCCGTCGAGACCTTGATGTCGATCCGAGTCGGCGATTTCGGCATCCCCGTTCCGCCGAGCGCCGGCATCGATCCCAATTCGACCCTGGCCGAGATCGGCAGCGGCTTCGATCCGCACCTGCGCCAGCGCCTGCCGGTGCTCACTCGCTTCGCGGCCTCGGAATTCGCCCGTCTCATGACGGCGATGGAGCCGGGCTGGAAGTCGCTTACTGCCGACGCCTATGCGCGCCAGTTCACGGCGGCGGAGCTCGATGCCGTGACCGCTTTCTACTCGGGCGCCGCCGGGCAGCGCTTCGCCGCGGAAAGCTTCAAGGCGATGGAGGATCCGCAGCTCGTGCGCAGCATCGTCATGATGGTCCCCCGGCTTGCCATGCAGATCCCGGTCATGACCCAGCGCCTCCAGCAGGCGACCGCGCACCTCCCGCCGCCGCAGCCCGAGACGGCGCCGCCGGCCCCGCGCCCGGAGCGCCGCCGCGGCCGCAACTGACCCAGACGGCTGAACGGCCGTTCAGGATCGGCTCAGGCTAAGTCCTTATAAATGCGGCAACGACTCGCGCGCTTGGGCGTTCTGAGCGCGTGCCCGCATGAAAATTCGAGGAGGCTTGTATGCGTTTGATCCTGGCCGGCGTCGCCGCGTTCGCTTTGGCGGGCCCCGCAAGCGCGCAGACCGTCTTCACGCCCGAAGCGGAAGAGGATCTCGTCCGCGCCATTCCGCCGGCCGCGCAGGTGGAAGCGATCGGCGAAACCATGGACCGCGTGCTCGGCGCTGTGCTGAACGTTCCGATCGGCCCGCTGGTGGACGCGATCGACGCCGCCGATCCGAACGGCCGCCGCGACCGGCGCTCGTATCCGCGCGATGCGACGGTGGGCGACATGGCGAGCCGCGACGATCCGTATTTCGAGGACCGGCTGCGCGACTCCATCCAGCGCAACAGCGTCAACATGGGCCGCGCGATGGAGCAGATCGCGATCGCCGCGCCGGCGCTTCGCCGCGCGCTCGGCGAGGTGGAGAGCAGCGTCGAGCGCTCGATCGACGAGTCGCGCGAACGCTACGAAGCGGGACGGGAGCGCCGCGACCCGCGCTGAGGCGCTTTGCAAAAAGCTTGGGTTTCCGGCTGTGCTGGCGGTGGACCTTCGCCGCCAGCGCGTTAAGAGCGTGACCCCATGTGGCAGCTCTATCAATTCCCGCTCTGCCCCTTTTCGCGCAAGGTGCGGCTGATGCTCGGCGAAAAGGGCGTTCCGCACGAACTCGTGCGCGAGTCGCCCTGGCTGAGGCGCGACGAGTTCGTCGACATGAACCCCGCGGGCCAGACGCCCGTTCTGGTCGAAGACCAGAAGGGGACGGTGCTGATCGATAGCGGCGCCATCTGCGAATATTTTGAAGAAACCATCCAGAAATCGCCGATGATCCCGGGAACGGCCGTCAACCGCGCGGAAGTGCGGCGGCTCGTCGCCTGGCTGGACGACAGCCTCTACACGGAAGTCGTCGGCCCGATGATGGAAGAGCGGATGAAGAAGCGCCTCGTTTCGCGCGATCCGCCCGACACGCGCATCCTCCGCGAGGCGATGAAGACCGCCAATTCCTATCTCGACTATCTCGATTACCTGCTCGACCACCGCCGCTGGCTCGCCGGCCCCGTCCTCAGCCTCGCCGACCTCGCCGCCGCCGCGCATCTCTCCGTCGCCGATTATCTCGGCGGGCTCGACTGGCGCGGGCACAAGCAGACGGTGGACTGGTATGCCGTCATGAAGTCGCGGCCGAGCTTCCGCCCGCTGCTCGGCGAGCGGATGGAGGTGATCGCGCCCCCAGCCCATTACGACAAGGTCGACTTCTTCTAGGGCGCTTCGTCCCGGCTCGCGCCGCTCACGGTGAAGGCGGAAAGGGTGAGCCGGGCTTCGCGCTCGGCCGCGGCGGGAATGAAGGCGTTGCCGCGCGGAAGGCCGCGCTCGCACAGGTTGAGCGAGGCGCCCCGTCCGGTGCCCGTCCCCGGCGTGCAGCGCACGACGGCCCCGGCGGCCGTGACCGCGAACCGCGCTTCGCTCCTGAACGTCAGCCGGCCTTCGGGCGGCGCCGCCGGGCCGACGCGCTGCCCGCCCGCTTCCAGAACGAGCAGGATCGTCGCCCGGCCGTTCGCGTCGGCCGGGGCGCCGAGCGCCGCCAGGAACCCCGCATTGCCCATGTTGCGGCAGGCATTGTCGGTCCAATGGCCTTCGGGCGTGCCGTGAAGCGTCACCGCGCAATCGCGCACCGCCGGGCCGGGCCCGAAGGCGACCTTCACTTCGACGGTGAAGGGCGCGAAGCCGAGCGGCGGCGGCGGGGCCTGCACGGGCGCGGGGGCAGGGGTCTGCATGGCGGCGGCGGCGGCGGCGGCGATCAGGGCGAGCAGGCTCATCGAAAATATCCTTCAACGGGAGGCGCTTGGGCGCTGCGCCTTCGCCCCGGACGATCCACACTTGATCGGCGCCTGTCTACGGCCCAAATGCCCTCCATGCTGATCCAGACCGAAACGACCCCAAATCCCTCGACGCTGAAGTTCCTTCCCGGCCGCACGGTGATGGAGGCGGGCACGCGCGACTTCGCCACTCCGGAGGATGCCGACGCGTCCCTGCTCGCCGCCGCCATCTTCTCGACGGGCGACGTCGAAGGCGTGTTCTTCGGGCGAGACTTCATCTCGGTGACGGCGGGGCCGGGCGTCGATTGGCGCGACCTCAAGCCCGAAATCCTGTCGGTGCTGCTCGATCACTTCTCGAGCGACGCGCCCTTGTTCGCGCCCGGCACGGCGGCCGGAATCCACATCGATGCGGCGAGCGCCATCGCCGAAGACCCGGCCGACGCCGAGATCGTCGCCCAGATCCGCGAGCTGATCGAAACGCGTGTCCGCCCCGCCGTCGCCCAGGACGGCGGCGACATCGTCTATCGCGGCTTCCAGGGCGGCACCGTCTATCTGGCGCTGCAGGGCGCGTGCGCGGGGTGCCCTTCGTCCACGATGACGCTCAAGAACGGCATCGAGGGCCTGCTCAAACACTATGTTCCCGAGGTCGAGGCGGTCGAAGCCGTTTGATGATCCTTGCGATCGACAGCGCCACGGCGGCCTGCTCGGCGGCGCTGATTGAGCCGGGACGAGGCGGCGGCAAGGTCCTGGACGAGCGCTACGAAGTCGTCGGCCGCGGCCATGCCGAGCGCCTCCTGCCGATGATCGCCGACTTGCTCGGCGGGCGGCGGCCGGACTCCATCCTGGTGGATTGCGGGCCGGGCAGCTTCACCGGCGTGCGCGTCGGGCTGGCGGCGGCCCACGGTCTCGCCATCGGCTGGGGCGTTCCCCTTGCCGGCTATTCGTCCATGGCGGCGGTGGCGGCGGCGTGCCGTGCGCCGCACGTCACCGTCGCGCTCCAGGGGGGACATGGCGAGCTTTTCGTGCAAAGCTTCGGCGGTGACCCGCTCGCGCCCCTCGACGCGCTTCGATCGCTCGCGCCCGACGCCGCGGCCGCGGCCGCGACGGCGCCGCTCGTCGCCGGCTCGGGCGCCGAGGCCGTGGCCCTGCTACGCGCAGAAGGCGCGTGGCGCGACGCCCTGCCGCGCGCGGCCGACGCCCGTTTGCTTGCCGCTTACCTGCGCAATCTTGCGCCCCGCCCCATCTATGGCCGCGCGCCCGATGCGAAGCCGCAGCCATGACTGACGGCGAAGTCATCGTCGAAGACGGCGGCCTTGCCGACATCGACGAGGTCATGGCGGTGATGAGCCGAAGCTTCGATCCCTGCTACGGCGAAGCATGGACGGCGCCGCAATGCGTCGGTTTGCTGCCGATGCCGGGCGTCTGGCTCACCATTGCGCGTATCGACGGGCGCGCCGTCGGCTTCGCAATGGCCCGCATCGTGGCGCGCGAAGCGGAATTACTTCTGCTCGCCGTCAAGGCCGAGGACCAGGGCCGCGGCGTCGGCCGGCGGCTTCTGGACGCGTTCGTCGCGCGGGCCGCGGCGCGCGGCGCGCAGCGTCTCCATCTCGAAGTTCGGGAAGGAAATCATGCCGTTAAGCTGTACAGTCGCAGCGGCTTTACTCAGGTCGGTCGCCGCCGCAGTTACTATAGCGGGCGCGACGGGCAGATCTACGACGCGCTGACACTGGCCCTCGACGTTCCCGTCTAGGGTCCAATTCAGCGGCGCCGAACTCGTTTCGTGCGGTTTGCCGCTTGCAAATTACACCAAAATGGACCTAGTTTGGATCAACCTGTCGGAAACGGTAGGGTGAAACCCTTGCACTTATCATTTTGGCGGAGCGGACATGGACAATCAGGATAATGGCGCGGAGGCGATCGTCTCCCTTACGGCAGACATCGTCTCGGCTCATGTGAGCAACAACAGCGTAGCCGTGAGCGATCTTCCGACGTTGATCCAGAACGTCCACAATGCCTTGACCGGCCTCGGCAAGGTTCAGGAAGAACCGGTCGCGAAGCAGGAGCCCGCCGTTTCGGTGCGCAGCTCGATCAAGCCCGATTACGTCGTCTGCCTCGAGGACGGTCTCAAGATGAAGATGCTGAAGCGGCATCTCATGACCGACCACCAGATGACTCCGGAACAATATCGCCAGAAGTGGGGCCTCGGCGCCGACTATCCGATGGTTGCGCCCAATTATGCGGAGCAGCGCCGCACCCTCGCCAAGAAGATCGGCCTCGGCACCAAGCGCCGCCGCGGCCCGGCCAAGAAGTAAACGGCTTAGGGACCAGCACCCCGGTCCCTGAGAGCGCCGCTCCGCCCGAAAGGCGCGGGGCGGCGTTTTCGCGTCGGGCCTTCGCGATCTGGAGCTCCGCCGGCGCCGCGAAGCGCGCGGCCGCGCATCGCCGCTCTTGGACCGCTCCGCTTTCCCGGCTAAGGCTGTTCGAACATGTCTCGACGGATCGACATCGAAGCGCTTTGCGCGGACAAGGGCCTGCGCATCACCGAGCAGCGCCGGATCATCGCGCGCGTGCTTTCCGAAGCCGAGGATCATCCGGACGTGGAGGCGCTCCACGCCCGCGCCTCCGCCATCGACGCCGGCATCTCCATCGCCACGGTCTACCGGACGGTCCGGCTCTTCGAGGAGGCGGGCATTCTCGAGCGTCACGATTTTGGCGACGGCCGCGCCCGCTACGAAGCGGCAGCGGAAGCGCATCACGATCACCTGATCGACGTCGAAACCGGCCGGGTGATCGAATTCGTCGACGACGAACTGGAAGCGCTCCAGCGCAAGATCGCCGAAAAGCTCGGCTTCCGCCTCGTCGATCACCGGATGGAGCTTTACGGCGTCGCCCTTGGCCGGAAGAGCTGAACCGCTGAGCCGCACCCGCTTTGCCCTGCGCGTCCTTGCGATCGCAGGGAGCCTCCTCGTCTTCCTGCCCCTTCACGGTCTCTGGCGGCTGGTTCGCGCGCCTTCCCCCTGGCCGCGCGCTTTCCTGAAGTGGGTGGGCCGCGCGTCCGGCATGCGCGTCACGGTACGCGGCACGCCGCTCACCCGCAACGTGCTGTTTCTAGCCAATCATGTGAGCTGGCTGGACATCATGATCCTCGCCGGCGCGAGCGGAACGGCCTTCGTGTCCAAGGCTGAAATCGCGAAATGGCCGGTGGTCGGCTGGCTCGCCGGCCTCAACAACACCGTCTATGTCGAGCGCAGCGACCGCCGCAACGTGCGCGGCCAGGCCGATGCGCTGCGCGTCGCGCTCGCCTCGGGCCAGCCGGTGGCGCTTTTTCCCGAAGGAACGACGGAGGGCGGCCGCGCCGTTCTGCCTTTCCGCGCCAGCCTGCTCGCTTCGCTCTTTCCGCCGCTGTCCGGCATTCTCGTCCAGCCGGTCGCGATCGATTACGGGGCGGAGACGGACGGCATCGCCTGGGTGGGCGAGGAGCCTGCGGCGGCCAATGCGAAGCGGATACTCTCCCGCCGCGGCACCATCCCGGTCATCGTGAGCTTCCTCGAGCCGGTCGATCCGGCCGCGGCGGGGGACCGCAAGGCGCTCGCTTCCGCGGCGCAGGCGGAAGTGGAAGCCGCGCTTGGCGCTTCCTCCGAGGGCGCCGCGCCTTTATAGGGGCGGCGATGAAGATCACCGACCCAAAGACCTTTCACGTCAAGAGTTTCGGCTGCCAGATGAACGTCTATGACGGCGCGCGCATGGCCGAGCTGCTCGAAGCGCAAGGCATGCACGCCGCCGCCGATGCCGGCGCCGCCGACCTCGTCGTCCTCAACACCTGCCACATCCGCGAAAAAGCGGCTGAAAAGGTCTATTCGGACATCGGCCGGCTGATGAAGCGCGCGCCGGGCGAAGCGGCGCCGATGATCGCCGTCGCCGGCTGCGTCGCACAGGCGGAAGGCGAGGAGATCCCGCGCCGCGCGCCGGGCGTCGACGTCGTCGTCGGCCCACAGGCCTATCACCGGCTCCCGGAGCTGGTCGCCAGGGCGAAGAACGGCGCCCGTGCGCTCGATACCGACATGCCGCTCGTGTCCAAGTTCGGCGCGCTCCCCGCTCGGCGGCGGCAGGGGCCGAGCGCCTTCCTCACCGTCCAGGAAGGCTGCGACAAATTCTGCACCTATTGCGTCGTGCCCTATACGCGCGGCGCCGAAGTTTCGCGGACGTGGGATGCGATCGTCGAGGAGGCCGCCGCCCTGGTCGACATGGGCGCCAAGGAGATCACGCTCCTCGGCCAGAACGTCAATGCGTGGCAGGAGGAGGGAAGGGGCCTCGACGCCCTCATCCGCACGCTGGCGGAACTGCCGGGCCTGGCGCGCATCCGCTACACGACCAGCCACCCCAACGACATGACGGAAGGGCTGATCCGCGCCCACGCCGAAGTCGAAAAGCTCATGCCCTATTTGCACCTCCCGGTGCAGTCGGGGAACGACCGGGTGCTGCGCGCCATGAACCGCAGCCACACGACGTCGAGCTACCTCGCCATCCTCGAGCGCGTCCGCGCCGCCCGGCCCGACATCGCGCTGTCCGGCGACTTCATCGTCGGCTTCCCCGGCGAAACGGACGCCGAGTTCGAAGACACTTTGCGCCTCGTGGAAGCGGTCCGCTACGCCCAGGCCTACACCTTCAAATATTCCCCGCGCCCGGGCACTCCCGCCGCGGACATGGGCGATCAGGTGCCCGAAGAGGTGAAGGACGAGCGCCTCCAGCGCCTCCAGGCGCTGATCAACGAACAGCAGCTCGCCTTCAACGCTCGGACCGTGGGGCGGCGCACCTCCCTGCTCCTCGAGCGCAGCGGCAAGAAGCCCGGCCAGCGCATCGGCAAGTCCCCGTGGCTCCAGTCGGTTCACCTCGAAACGGCGGCCGAGATCGGCGACATCGTCGAAGTCGAAATCGTCTCCGCAGGCCCGAACAGCCTCGGCGGAGTCGCGGTCTCCGCCGCTCGAGAAGCACCGGTTCGAGCCGCGGCCGCCGCGGCATAACCTGCATTGCCCCATCCTTTTCGCGATCGTGCTGGAATTCGGGGAGCGGGCAGGCCACTTACGGGTTGTGACTCGCATCTATGAAAGCGCCCATGAGCCGTAAGCCCGCCGCCGAGACCGCCGGAACCACCCGCGCCCGCCTCGAAATCCAGTTCGAGCAGCCGCATTTGATGGGTCCTCTGTTCGGCGAGTTCGACCGCAACCTCGTCGCGATCGAGGACAAGCTCGGCGTCTATATCGCCGCGCGCGGCACCAAGGTGCAGATCGAGGGCGAGCCCGAAGATGCGGCGCGCGCCCGCGACGTCCTCCAGGGCCTCTACAATCGCCTCGACGAAGGCCAGGACATCGACGCCGAGACCGTCGGTGCGATCATCGCCATGTCGGGCCAGCCGACGCTGGACGGCATCATCTCGAGCGACGTCGCCGAGCCGCCCAAGGTGATGATCCGCACGCGCAAGAAGACGATCGTGCCGCGGACGCGCACCCAGGGCGTCTACATGGAAGCGCTGGCGCGCGACGACCTCATCTTCGCGCTCGGGCCGGCCGGCACCGGCAAGACCTATCTCGCCGTCGCGCAGGCGGTTCAGCAGCTCATCGGCGGGTCGGTCGACCGGCTGATCCTGTCTCGCCCTGCGGTCGAAGCGGGCGAGCGCCTGGGCTTCCTCCCGGGCGACATGAAGGAGAAGGTCGATCCCTATCTCCGCCCGCTCTACGACGCGCTGTACGACATGCTGCCGACCGAGCAGGTCGAGCGGCGCATCGCGTCGGGCGAGATCGAGATCGCGCCCATCGCCTTCATGCGCGGCCGCACCCTGTCCGATGCCTTCATCATCCTCGACGAGGCGCAGAACACCACGCCGCAGCAGATGAAGATGTTCCTCACCCGCTTCGGCATGAGGAGCCGCATGGTCATTTGCGGCGATCCGCTGCAGATCGATCTGCCCAATCCCGGAATGTCCGGCCTCGCCGACGCCGTCGGCCGCCTGGAAGGCATCCAGAAGATCGCCACCATCCGCTTCGGCGCCGCCGACGTCGTCCGCCACCCGCTCGTCGGCCGCATCGTCGAAGCCTATGAAGGTCCGGACAGTGCGCCGCGCTGAGATGGGCGGCCGATGATCCTGGTCGAAGCCGATGCTTCCGAGGAATGGGACAGTCGCAGCGACTGGCCGGGCCTTGCCGAGCGCGCGGTTCAGGCGGCTGTGGCGGCGAGCGACGTCGCCTGGCTCGGCACCGGCGAATGCGACTTCGAAGTCTCGGTGCGCTTCTCCTCCGACGAGGACGTGCGCGCGCTGAACGCCGCCTGGCGGGCCAAGGACAAGGCGACCAATGTCCTCTCCTTCCCAATGATCGAGCGTGACCTTCTCGAGACCTTCCGAAGCTCCGGCCCCGGCGAGGCCCTGCTCGGCGACGTCATCCTCGCGCACGGCGTCTGCGCGCGCGAGGCCGCCGAAAAGGGGGTGGCGGTCGAGACCCACGCCGCCCATCTCATCGTCCATGGCATGCTTCATCTTCTCGGCTATGATCACGAGACGGGGGACGAGGATGCCGAAGCCATGGAAGAAACCGAACGGCGCGCCCTTGCCGCCATCGGCATTTCCGATCCCTACCAAGTCACAGAGGTGCAAACCTAAATAGATGGCCGACGATTCGAGTAGCACCGCCCCCACCGGGGGCACATTCTGGAAGGGGCTTCGCACCTTTCTGTTCGGCGACGACGGCGAAACGACGCTCCGCGACCAGCTCGAGGAGGTGATCGAAAGCCACGAGGGCGAAGCGCCCGCGGTGGGCGATCTCAGCCATGTCGAGCGGCAGATGCTCAAGAATTTGCTGCATTTCGGCGAGCGCACGGCCGACGACCTGGCGGTCCCGCGCGGCGACATCGTCGCGGTTCCCTCCACCATCAGCTTCGACGAACTCGTCGCCGCCTTCGCGGAAGCCGGGCACAGCCGCCTGCCCGTCTACGAGGACAGCCTCGATAAGGTCGTCGGCATGTTCCACATGAAGGACGTGTTCGCGCTGCGCGTCTCCGGCGAGGAGCCGCCGGAGGACCTGTCCGGCCTGTACCGCACGCCCCTCTACGTGCCCGAATCGATGGGCGTGCTCGATCTCCTCGCCCGGATGCGCGCCGACCGGGTCCACCTCGCCATCGTCGTCGACGAGTTCGGCGGGACGGAAGGGCTGGTCACGATCGAGGACGTCGTCGAGGAGATCGTCGGCGATATCGAGGACGAGCATGACGAGGAGCCGGAAGGCATGCTGATCCCGCTGGAGGACGGCATGTGGGACGCGGACGCCCGCGCCGAGCTCGAAGACGTCGCCGAGACCATCGACGCGCGCCTTGCGGTCGTCGAAGAGGATGTCGACACGCTTGGCGGCCTCGCCCTCGTCCTCGCCGGACACGTCCCGCAGCAGGGCGAGATCGTCGAGCATCCCTCCGGCTGGCGGCTCGAAATCACCGAAGGCGACGCGCGGCGCGTCAATCGGATGCGCCTCCATGCGCCTCCGGAAACCGAGGCCGCCCAATAGGAGGGCCGATGCGGCCGAGGCTCAAAAAGGCGGCGCTCGCGGCCGCCGTGCTGATCGGCGCGGCCTTGCTCGTCGTCGGCGCCGTGGTCGCCTGGGTCGCGAGCGGCCGCGGCGGCTCGGAGGCGGGAGCGGTCGCGTCCGGCATCGGGCCGAACCCGGCCTTGCCCGCGCCGTCCGGCGGCCTCCCGACGATCAACATCGCGCCGGCCTCATCCTGGCCCGAGGGTCGGACGCCGACGCCCGCGGCCGGCCTGTCGGTCAACGCCTTTGCCGGCGGGCTCGACCATCCGCGCTGGATCCTGTCGCTCCCCAATGGCGACGTGCTGGTGGCGGAAAGCAACAAGCCGCGTCCACCCGAAGGCGCGGGCGGCGGAGTCAAAGGCTGGGTCGAGCGCCGGGTCATGTCGGCGGCGGGTGCGGGTGTGCCGAGCGCGGATCGGATCACCCTCCTGCGGGATGCCGACGGCGATGGCGTCGCCGAGCTTCGCACGCCCTTCCTGACCGGCCTCCACTCGCCCTTCGGAATGGCGCTGGTGGGCGAGACCCTGTTTGTCGCCAATGCCGACGCCGTCGTCGCCTTTTTCTATCGCGCCGGCGACACGCGCATCGCCGCGCCGCCCCGCCTCGTCGCGCGCCTGCCCGCCGGGCGCAACCATCACTGGACCAAGAGCCTGGTCGCGAGCGCCGATGGCCGCCGCCTCTATGTCGGCGTCGGATCGAACAGCAACATCGCCGAGCACGGCATGGCCGAGGAAGCGAACCGCGCCGCCATCCTGGAGATCGACGCCGCGACCGGCGCGACCCGCGTCTACGCCTCGGGCCTGCGCAACCCCGTCGGCATGGACTGGAACCCGGACACCGGCGCGCTCTGGGCCGCGGTCAACGAACGCGACGGCCTCGGCGGCAACGTCCCGCCCGATTACATGACCAGCATTCGCCCGGGCGGTTTCTACGGCTGGCCGTGGAGCTATTGGGGGCGCACCGTCGACACGCGCGTCCGCCCGCAGCGGCCGGACATGGTCGCCCGCGCGATTCGCCCGGATTACGCGCTCGGCGCACACACCGCCTCGCTCGGCCTCACCTTCGCCGCCGGCGCCCGGCTCGGCCCGGCCTTCACCTCGGGCGCCTTCATCGGCCAGCACGGCTCGTGGAACCGCCGCCCCCACAGCGGCTACAAAGTCGTCTTCGTCCCCTTCCGCGCCGGGCGCCCGGCGGGCGCGCCGGTGGACGTGCTGAGCGGCTTCCTGAGCGAGGACGGCGAAGCCATGGGGCGCCCCGTCGGCGTGGAGGTCGCCCGCGACGGCGCGCTCCTCGTCGCGGACGATGTCGGCAACGTCATCTGGCGGGTCGCCCGGCGCTGATTGAAGCCGCCGCCGCCGGTGCGATTAGGCAATTTTCTCCAATATGTCGGGAAGCGCGCCGGCAATCGCCGTGGAGGAAATCGCCAGCACGATCTTGAGAGCCTGTAGCGGCCCCTTGAAGGCGGCCGGAACGCTCGACCCATCCGCCGTGGCCGGCTTGCGCGCACGGACCTTCTGCGAAAGCGCAAGCGCTATTGGGATGTAGAATGCGCCCAGCATCACCGAGAAGGTGAAGCCGTAATAGGAAACAAGCGCGTCAAGATAGCTGTTGAGGCTCGCGCTCGGTACGAGCACGAAGGTCGGCCAGCGGAGAAAGGCATTGATGAACAACAGCGCCGTCGCGAGCAGCAGCGCACCGAGATAGAGAAAGGCGTTCAGCGCCTCCGATTGGTCCTCCCAATGCTGCAGATCAGCCTCGTCTTGCGCAGCTGCGAAGTCGGCCAGCGTTCCGCTTGCGGGACCGTCCTCGCTTTCGATGCGGGTGGCTGAAGGATCGTCTCGTCTCCTCGCAGCCAACGTCGAAAGGGCACCGCACACCAGAGCCGAAAAAGCCAGCACCACTGCCCATTCCTGAAACATCGTCAGCCAAACCATTCGGTCGAAAAGGCTGGCATCACATTCGTTGACCCGCCGGACTCGGGGAGGCTCGGACTGTCCAGTGCCCTTGGGCAGGGTCGCCGGCGGCAATTCAGGACGTCTATCACCCTGTTTGGCAGCGTGACAGACGAGGGATGGCCCCGCATAGTCGGTAGCCGAGTGCTGGTCTCCGACAAGTACATATATCGAGGCCGCTCCGCCGGCGAGCGCCGCATATGCGAGCAGCGTCCACCGCCGCGAGGAAGTGTCGAGCAGCCGCCAGCGGTAGACGAAGTAGCCGATCGAACCGAAGCAAGCGCCGACGAGCAACATCGTCGCAGCAAGCACGCCAGTACGGGCGGCGGCTGCATTGTAGATATCGAAGGGGCCGATGAATGGCTCCGTATCCACTGGTGCGGCCAGATAGGACACGAGTATCGCGCTGATCGTGAAAATCGCGGCGGGCGCGGCGGCGATCCAGAGATAGCGAGGATCGAGTTCGGCTCGCGCGGCTTTCGGCATGACGTCTCCCCCAAAACGCTGGCGATTGAGTATCACGATGTCCGCACCTAGAGAAGCCGTGCGTGCGAGGCGGAAAGGGAGCAGCCGGGACATGTCCTTCGAACATATTCGGGTTGAGCAGCATCCCGCTTCCTTCGCGACGATCACCATCGCTCGGCCGGAGCGCCTGAATGCGCTGAGCGGGCAGACCGTCGATGAACTGCGGGCGGCCGTGGAGCAGGTCGGCGCGTCGGGCGCGCGCTGCCTGCTGTTGACGGGGGAGGGGCGTGGCTTTTCGAGCGGGGCGGATCTGGCGTCCGGCGGCGGGCTGCCGGAAGATGCGGGGGAAGCGCTGGAGAAGCATTTCAATCCGCTGATCGAAGCCTTGTTCGCGCTCGACATACCGGTGGTGGCGGCGGTGAACGGCGCGGCGGCCGGTGCCGGCTGCTCGCTCGCCCTTTGCGCCGACATCGTCCTTGCGGCCCGCTCGGCCTATTTCCTGCAGGCCTTCGTCAATATCGGCCTGATCCCCGATGCGGGCGCCACCTGGCTGCTGCCGCGCCTCGCCGGACGAGCACGCGCGATGGAGATGATGCTGCTAGGCGAGCGCATTCCCGCCGAAAAGGCGCTGGAATGGGGGCTGGTCAGCCGCGTCGTCGACGACGGCGAGCTGATGGAGGAAGCGGCGGTTCTTGCCGCCAACCTGGCGCGCGGCCCGACCGTTGCGCTGGGGCTGATCCGCAAGCTCGCGCGCGATGCCGAGCAGCTTCCGCTCAGCGGCGCGCTCGCCGCCGAGCGGGCCGCGCAGCGCACGGCCGGGAATACGGCGGACTTCAAGTCGGCCGTTTTCGCCTTTCTGCAGAAGCGCCAGCCCACTTTCGACGGGCGGTAAGCCCCCTCCTCTGCGCGGGTGGGGGCAGTCGACCACCGTCGCCGCCACGATTCGCCGCCGATTAGGCTCGCTTCACCGGCGTTCGTCGAGCCCGCAGCGCTGTTCGTCGAACCTCCCGCATCTTTGCCGAACGTTTCGCCGCCGTCATCGAAGCGGGCGCGCGGGACGGTGCGCGGCAGGGCAGAAAGGCTGCGTCGGCACCATCCCGCCGGCACCCACCAGAGGCCGCAGCCGCGGCCGAGACGAAGGAGAAGAATGATGCAGGTTCGTCCGTTCATCCTCGCCGCCGCGGTTGCCGCCGCCGGCCTTTCCACGTTCACCGCCGTCGGTCCGGCCATGGCCTCCGAGGCCGGCGTAACCGTGCAGCATGCCGATCTCAACCTCGCGTCCGCCGCCGGCCGCGCGACGCTCGACCGCCGGATCGACCGCGCGGCGCGCCAGATCTGCGGCACCGCCCTCACCGTCGAACTCGAGCTCGCCGGGGAAGTGAACGCCTGCCGCGCGGACGTGATGGCGGAAGCCCGCGCCCAGCGCGACGCCATTCTCGGCGGCATCGAACTCGCCGAACTCCGGGTCGCCCGGACCGTCCGCTCCGCAAACTAGCCCACCCGCGTTGCGGACGCATTGGAGGCGACGGTCACCCCCCGGCCGTCGCCTCCTTTTTGCCTGTTCAGCGTGCGCCGAACGGGACGATCTTGTTGGCGGCGTCGTGGCCGATGTCCGCGCGGCCGAGATAGGGGATGCCCGACCGCTCGCACCAATAGCGGAAGACCTCTTCCTCCGTTTCGCCGAAATCGGGATCGTTGACCGGCACGTCGCTGCACCGCCCGAGGCGGATGCCCGCGGCGCGGCGGACCTCCGGGTTGGACGTGATGTGGAACATCGCCCGGTCGGTGCGGTACATATGCTCGGCCACGTCTTCGAGAAGCAGCACATGGCCGGAAAGATCGGGCTGGAGCGGCGTGCCGATCATGTGGGCGAAGACGGTGACGTTGAAGGCGGCCGCGGGCGCGGCGTCCAGGCCCGGCTCGAGCGCGGAGGAATCGCGGCGCGTGAGCCAGGACAAGGCGCGCACGCCCGCCGCTTCGCCGCCGTCGCGGCCGATGTCGCGCACCATGGGGCCGTGAAAAAGGTGCGGAAAGCCGAACCGGTAAAGGCCGGCGAGAATGTAGCCGAAGTCGCTGTAGCCGAGATACGCCTTGTCCCGCGCGGCGGGGGCAAGGCAGGCAAGCACTTCCTCCGCAATCCGGCACGACCCGTAACCGCCCCGCGCGATCCAGACCGCATCGAAGGCCGGATCGTTCGCCGCCTCCAGGAAAGCGGCCGCCCGCTGGCGGTCGGTGCCCGCGAAATGGTTGTGGACGAGGAAGCATTGCGGATGGACGTGGAGCTCGGCGTCCGGGAAGTGCGCCGCGGCGAGGGCGTGGGCGCGCTCGGCGTCTTCCGGCCGGATCGGGGTCGACGGTGCGACGATCGCTATGCGCATGTTCTTCCGTTTGAAATGCAGGGCGGAGACCAATAGGGCGGCGCGATGGAGAGCGGCAAACCCTATTTCTTCTGCGGCATCGGCGGGAGCGGCATGCTTCCGCTCGCCTGCATCGTCCGGGCACGCGGCCATGAGGTGGCGGGCTCCGACCGGTCGCTCGACCAGCAGCGGCTGGGCGCGAAGTTCGAGTTCCTGCAGCGGCTCGGCATTGCCCTGTTTCCGCAGGACGGGAGCGGGATCATGAGCGCCGAGCAGGTGCTGGTGACCTCCGCGGCGATCGAGGAAACGGTTGCGGACGTCGTCAAGGCGCGGGAGATCGGCGCCGCCCGCGTGACCCGGCCGCAGCTCCTGGCCGATTTGTTCAATGCCGCCGCGACCGGCATTGCCGTCGGCGGGACGAGCGGCAAGTCGACGACCACTGGCATGATCGGCTGGATTCTTCACAGTGCGGGGCGGGCGCCGACCGTGATGAACGGCGCGGTCATGAAGAATTTCGTCAGCGACGAAACGCCGTTCGCGAGCGCCCTCGTGGGCGGCGGCGATGCGTTCGTCAGCGAAGTGGACGAAAGCGACGGTTCGATCGCGCTCTACCGCCCGAACGTCGCTGTGCTGAACAACATCACGCTCGACCACAAGTCGCTCGACGAGCTGCGCGGCCTGTTCCGCGAGTTCGCCGGCAAGGCCGAGACGGTGGTGCTGAACCTCGACGACGAGGAGACGCGCCTCCTCGCCGCCGCTCTGCCGGCCGAGCGGCTCGTCACCTATTCGCTCGAGGACGAAAGCGCCGACATAGGCGGCTCCCGTCTGGTAGAGGAGCCGTTCGCCATCGCCTTCGACGTGACGGACCGGCGCAGCGGCGAAAGCGTCGCGGTGCGCCTTCAGGTGCCCGGGCGGCACAATGCGGCCAATGCGCTGGCGGCGATCGGGGCAGCGCAGGCGGCCGGCGTGCCGCTCGCCGAGGCCGCGGCGGCGATCGAAGGCTTCGTCGGCCTGCGCCGCCGCTTCGAGCTGGTCGGCCGCGCGAACGGCGTGACGGTGATCGACGATTTCGGGCACAATCCGGACAAGATCGCGGCCACGCTCCAGACGCTGCACGCCTTTCCTGGCCGGCTCCTGCTGTTCTTCCAGCCGCACGGCTTCGGGCCGCTCAAGGCGATGAGGCAGGAGCTCGTAGACTGTTTCGCGGGCAATATGAGCGCGGACGACGTGCTGATCCTGTCGGACCCCGCTTATTTCGGCGGTACCGTCGACCGCAGCGTCGGCAGCGGCGACATCGTCGAGGGTGTCCGCGCGGCGGGCCGGAACGCCGAGCACATCGCGGACCGCGCCGCCTGCGGCGAGCGGCTGGCGGCGCTGGCGCGGCCCGGAGACCGGATCGTGATCATGGGCGCGCGCGACGACACGCTGTCGCTGTTCGCGGCCGATCTGGTCGGGATGCTCGGCGGCCGGTGATACAAAAAGGGCGGACCCGCAGGCCCGCCCCATTCGCGTGATGTTGTAAAAGGATCAGCCGGCGACGGTGAGGTCCACCTTTTCCACCCACTCGGGGAAGAAGACCGGCTCGCGGTTCGACCAGCCCGGGGCGGTCGCCGCGGCTTCGCTGATCGACTGGAGAAGCGCGCGGCGCTTGTCCGGATGGAGGTGCGGAAGGGCGGCCGCGGCGCAGAATGCGGCCGGAAGCCACGGGCGCACCGCCGCGCCGATCAGCCGCTCGTAAAGGAAGCGGTAGGAGGCGAAATCGGGCAATTTGTCCTGGCCGAGATCGAAGGCGGTCATGGTGATGAGCGGGGCCATCAAGGGCTCCATCTCGTCGAGCCCGCTGTCGTCGGGCACGTTGCCGCGAATGTGATCGAGGCGGCGATAGACATTCTCCTGCGCGCGGATGCTGGCCGCTTCGCCGACGTCGCGCGACCAGCGCTTCAGCGCGTCGCGGCGGCCGAGGCCGATGTCGAGCGAGCGCCGGATGTAGCGCTGCGTTCCCTTGGGAAAGCCGCCGAATTCCTTCATTTCGAGCAGTGTCAGCGCGCCGTCCGCTTGCCTCGTCTGCGTACCCATGATCCCACTCCTTCTACCCCGGCGGAGATCATGCGCTTCAAGCGGTTACCGACCGCTTAACCAAATCCCCGCTCCCCGTTCATATTTGAATCATGGTTCGACTTGCCCGGCAATGGCGAAAGTTCCCTCGCCTCGGCGACATTCTCGCGACTGTCTCCGGACTGCAACACGCACCGGCCATGGACCGAGGAGAATGGCCGCTTCTTTCGTTTGCGCAACAAAGACGCTGCCGGCTTTTTGCTGTGGATAACTTCGCGCTGCGGGTGGCTGCCGACGCGCTCCTGCCCTGTTATAGAAGCCATGGGGAGGGCGAACATGGCGGACACGGTGGGCGCGAACGCGCCGGGCGATTCGGAACTGGGGATCGCCGACGAGCTCGGCTACCGCCGCCCGCTTCCCGATTTTTCGACAAAGGCCAGCGGCGCTTCTGCGAACGGCGGCCCCCGCTTACCCTTTTTCGTCGGCGACGGCGTAAAAGGGGACATGGACAAATTGCTGCCGAGCCCGCTTCAGCGGCGACTGCCGGACCTCGGCATGGCCGTTCAGTCGATTCTCGGCTTCTGGCTCCTGTACATGGGGCTGATCACGCTGCGCGCCGTCGTGCTGATGATGCCCGATTTCTGGGACGCGATGGCCCGGCGCTCCGTCGCGGCCACGTTCGGCGCCTTCGTCACCGTTCTCGTTTATCTCGCGATGCGGCGCACCGCCGCGTCGCCGCTCAAGGTCAAGGCCGTCGCCGCGGCCTTGCTCTGCCTCCCCGCCTCTTTGGCCTTTGCGTCGGCCAATTACACGCTCTTCTATATTTTGAAGCCGGTCGACGAGACCAAGATGGACGCGATGTGGCGGGGCATGGACCCCGTCGAGATGGCCTTCCGCTCGATCGTCGAAGCGTCCTTGAGCTGGTACTTCCTGTTCGCCGCCTGGGCCGCGCTCTACGTCGCGATGAGCTATGCGACCCAGCTTCGCGCCGCCGACCGCCGCGCCGCCATGCTCGAGCGCCAGGCCCAGGACGCGCAGCTCCGGGCGCTGCGCTACCAGATCAACCCGCACTTCCTTTTCAATACGCTGAACTCGCTCTCCTCGCTGGTGCTGACCGAGCGGACGGACACGGCCGAGCGGATGATCATGAACCTGTCGACCTTCTTCCGCACGACGCTTTCGGCCGATCCCACAGCCGACGTGAGCCTCGAAGAAGAGATCAAGCTCCAGCGCCTGTATCTCGACATCGAGCAGATCCGCTTTCCCGACCGGCTTCGAGTGACGGTGGACGTGCCGCCGCCGCTGCTCACCGTGCGCGTGCCGGTGCTGCTGCTCCAGCCGGTGATCGAGAATGCGGTCAAATATGGCGTCGCCCGTTCCCGCGCGGCGGTGACGATCCGCATCTCGGCCTATGAGGAAGCCGGGCGGCTCCATATCAAGGTCAAGGACGACGGCGAGGTGCCGGCCGAGCCGCCGGATCTCGAAGACGGATCGGGCACGTCGACCGGCGTCGGAATGAGAAACGTCTGCGACCGGCTGGTCGCGCGCTATGGAGTTCAGGCGGGCTGCTTCCACGGCCCGGATCCGGAAGGGGGATATACCGTGCACGTCGTGCTTCCCATTCACCGCAATGTCTGAGTCCGATCCGCCCCTTCGGGTGCTCGTCGTCGACGACGAGCCGCTGGCCGTGGAGCGGCTCCAGCTCCTGCTCGCCCGCTGCGAGGGCGTCACCATTGCCGGCACCGCGAACGACGGCGAAGCGGCTCTGCGCATCGCGGAAGCGGTGGAGCCCGATCTCGTGCTGCTCGACATCGCCATGCCCGGCATGGACGGGATCGACGTCGCGCGCGCCTTGTCCGCCTCGCAAGTGTCGCCGGCCGTGATCTTCGCGACCGCCTTCGACAATTTCGCGGTCGCCGCCTTCGACATCGCCGCGGTCGATTATCTGATGAAGCCGGTGCAGCTCGATCGGCTGCAGCGCGCTTTGGACCGTGCCCGGCAGCAGCGCGCCGCCGCCGCGGCCGCCGGAGACGCGCCGCCCGGCTCGCGCTGGGTGGAGGAATTCTGGGTCCCCGATCACAGCGGCCTGGTGCGCATCGCTTCGCGGGACATCGAACGGATCACCGCCGAGCGCGACTATATGAGACTCCATGTCGGCACCCGCTCCTGGCTCATCCACCGAACCATCGCCAAGCTGGAGGAGGATCTCGATCCCGAGCTCTTCATCCGCGTTCACCGGTCGGTGATCCTGAGGCGCGACACGATCGCGGGCCTGTACCGCGACGAGGGCGGCCATTGGGTGGCGCGGCTTTCGGACGGCGCGGAGCAACGGATCGGACGCTCGTACAGCGACGACGTGAAGCGCCTCGCCGGCCGGGCCTGAGGCTTCTCTCAACCAAGGGAGCCAAATCGCTTCGAGCGGCGTTGATCCATGTAACAAACGCGCCGATACCGTCCTTCGAACGTATGCCGTTACAAGGGCGGATCGAATCTCTTGCACTTGATGCGCGTTTGGGGCTTATCAGCGCAGCACAAACAGGAGGGAAGTATGGCCAAGGGGACTACAGGCGGGTCGGGCGGCGGCGCGAGGGGCGGCCTTGCCCGTCCGGTGACGCCGTCCAAGGAACTCGCCGAGATCACCGGTAAGGATCCGCTGCCGCGCAGCGAGGTCGTCAGCAAGATGTGGGATTACATCCGCAAGAACAATCTCCAGAATCCGGAGAACAAGCGCGAGATCGTCGCCGACGACAAGCTCAAGGCCGTGTTCGGCGTCGACCGCGTGACCATGTTCGAGATGAACAAGCACCTGTCGCGCCACCTGAGCTAAGCTCGGCGCGAACGGTTCGAAAAAGCGGCCCCGGCTCCCGTTGCGGAGCCGGGGCCGCTTTCGTTTCCGGCGGTGCGCCGCCGCTGCTGGAGATGATCAATGCGCTTTAACTACCGTTTCGGCTTGCTGGTGCGCCTGGCATCCATGATCGCGCTGGTCGTGCCGCTGCCCTTGCGGGCTCAGGCCGATCCTGGACCATCAGATGCATCGACGACCTCCGCTCAGGCGCATGCCGGCGCCGCTTCGCCGCCGCTCGACGATGTCCGGCCGGTGCTTCAGGGACAGCTTCGCAACGGCCTCCGCTACGTCGTCGTGCCGCGCCGGACGAACGAGCCCGGAGTCGGGCTGCACATGCAGGTGACGGGCGGCTTCCTCGCCGAGCGGCGGCCCGGAGAACGCGGCCTCGCGCACCTCGTCGAGCATCTCGCCTTTCACAGCGCGACCCGGGCGGCGCCCGAGGACGTGCAGCGGTTCAGAACGGTCGGCATGCCGCTGACCCTCCCGGAGCCGGCCGGCGGAACCACCACCTGGCGCGAGAGCGACTATTATGTGGTTTCCCGGACGAACGATCCGGCCGACATCGAAACCCTGCTGGGACTGTTTCGCGAAGTCGCCGGCGAGCTCATCTTCCGCGCCGACGCGGTCGACGAGCAGCGCGCGGAGGTCGCGCGCGAAATGGCCGACAAGAGGCTCGGCAACGAGAGTTCGGCCCGCTTCATCGCAGCCGTGGCCCCCGGCTCGCCCACCGACGTCATCCAGGCTCAGAATTCGGATGACGTCGCGACCGCCAGCCTCGATACGATCCGTGCCCTTTACCATCGCCTGTACCGGCCGGAGACCACGTCGGTCGTGATCGTCGGCGACGTGGATCCGCGGCAAATGGCGGCGGCGATCGAGCGGCGGTTCGGCGACTGGCGGGGCGTCGGTCCGCCGCCCGGCCGCGTGGCCGTTCCGACCTTCGAGGCGCGCAGGATCGCGCCGTTCAGCCATTCGGCGCTTGCGGAAGGGCCGCGGAGCGCGACCATCACCAGCGTCGCCCCACTGCCGCCGCCGCCGCGGACGCGGCGCCTGCAGGCCGAGGGGATGCTGATGGACATGCTGGCGGTGCGTGCCGTCGGCCGGCGGCTGGCGCAAACCCAGGCGCCCGGCCCGCCCGGCAAGTACGGCATGTTCATCGAGAATGGCGAGCATGGGCATCGCCTCATGATCTTCTGGGACAGGTTCGAGCCCGGCGGGTGGCGGCCGGCCGTCGAGGGCCTGCGGCGAACCGTATGCGACCTCGCCGTCCAGGGCTTGTCGGAGCGGGAATGGGGAGACGCGAAGCAGCGCGTGATCGAGGAGCTGGAGCTTCAGGGCCGGCACATGCCCAACAGCATGCTCGCGGGGCGGATGGCGGACGCGCTCGCCATCGGGAGGGACCCCATTCCGCCCGCCGAGCTGCTTCGCCGCGCCCGCACATGGCTGCCGACTGTAGCGGCGTCCACGATGAACCGCTGGTGGCGTCGCCAGTG
>DASVQT010000159.1:0-1965 GCA_036388975.1 Allosphingosinicella sp.
CTCTCTTACGCCTTCATCAGCCGCCGGATCATCGGCGCGTTCGACGATGAAGGCCGCGCCCGCGGCTCGAGCGCCATAGGCGTCGTTCGCAATGCCGGCGCTGCGGTCGGGGCCGCCCTGGCCGCGCTGGCCGCCAATGCCGCCGGCTTCGGGAACGGGCTCGACGCTGGCAACATCGGCACCGTCGGCTTCGCCGCCTTCGGGGTCGCCGTCCCATTTGCGCTCGCCGGTGTAGCGGGCGCGGTGGCGCTGACCCTACGATCCTCGCCCCGGCTCAGGCGGGATTGGCGCTCGGCATCAGCGAATCGGCATAATCGCCGTCGAACTTAGCGATCAACGCCCGGTCGTCCTGCTTCCAGGGGTGGAACCGCGGCAGGAAAAAGCTCACCCAGGAGCCGATTATCTTGCGCAGCATGCCGGGGCGGATCCAGGCGAACCAGAACATCCGTGCCCAGGCGCGCGGCCCGGTGATGCCGTCCTGGCGAAGCAGCCAGATCGTGCCGAGCGTCCGGTCGACCACGAAGTTGCGGGTGACGAACAGCATCACCTTCGCCTTCACCTTCCAGCGCTTGCCGCGCGGCCAATGCTTCGTCGCGTGCAGCCAGGTATCGTAGGCGACGCCCTTATGTTCGATCTCCTCGATCGCATGCCAGCGCCACAAAGCCGCGCTTTCCGCGTCAGCCGCGGCAAGGTGGCGCCGGTCCTTCAGCAGCTGGTGGGCCAGAATGGCCGTGAAATGTTCAAGGCACATCGTCGCGGCGAGATTGACGATCCGCGGGCGCGATTTCGTGATGGAAAGCCGCCATTCGACCCGCTCCTCGAGCGGCTTGATGTCGTAGCCCGATTCGGCAGCGCGGCGGTTGAACTGGACGTGCTCGCGGCTGTGCATCACCTCCTGCGTGACGAACGCCTTTATCTCCTGCTCGAGCTTCGGCGGCACGCCCTCGCGGAACATGCGAACGCTCTCGACGAAGAAGGCCTCGCCTTTCGGAAAGGTCGCGGAGAGCGCGTTGTAAAAGGCGGTGGCGACCGGATCGCCCCCCATCCACCAGCGCTCCTGCCTCATGCCGCGGCCGAAGCGTCGGTCGCGCGGCGTGATCGCCAAATCCCGAGGTGTACCGGCACTCGCCATGCTGTATCTCCCGAAGATGATCGCTAGGGGCTACTTACAATCGTGTCAATAGCTCGGGAACGGCTCAGCCAGGAGGAAAGCCGCACCATGGCGCTCGAGGCGGCGCGGCGGCTTCTGATCGAGAACGGGCCGCAGGCGGTGACGCTGAAGGCGGTGGCGGCGGAGATCGGCAAGACGCACGCCAATCTGCTCCACCATTTCGGCTCCGCGGCAGAGCTGCAGGCGGCGCTTGCCCGCTCGATCAGCGACCGCGTCACCGCGGGCATCGCCGAGGCGGTGGAGAAGAGCCGAGCCGGGGAGATCGACCCGATCGCGATCGTCGACCGCACCTTCGACGCCTTCGGCAAGGAGGGGGCCGGCGCGCTCGCCGCCTGGATGATCCTTTCGGGCAACCGCGACGCGCTGAACCCGATCCTCGAGTCCGTTCACCGGCTCGTCGACCGGCTGGGCGAGGGCCATCAGGACCGGCCCGTGCACGAGAACACCTTGTGGCTGGTGCTGGCGGCGATCGGCGACTCGCTGCTCGGCGGTCCGATGGCCGAGGCGCTCGGCCTGCCGCGGGACAAGGCGCGCGAAGTCGCGCGCCGCCAGCTCATCGCCGCCCACAAGGCTCAAGGGGACCCGGCGAGTTGAGGGCGGCCTCCCGCCTGATCCTGATCCTCATCCTCGCCGTCGCACAGACCGCGACGGCGGCGCAGACGCCGGGCCCGGACGCGCAGGTGGCGCAGCGGGTCGACGAATATATGGAGGCGCTGTGGCGGGTGCGCCGCTACGGAGGCTCCGTTCTGGTTGCGCGGGAAGGCCGCCTGCTGGTGAACCGGGGCTACGGCCTC
>DASVQT010000160.1:0-9667 GCA_036388975.1 Allosphingosinicella sp.
GTGCTGGGCCGCGGTACGCCGCGCGGGCATCCACCTCCACTTCGGCCGCCCGCGCCTGACGCCTGCGGTGAAGGAGCTCGTGATCCTGATCCTGCCCGCCACCGTCGCGGCCGGCGTCTACCAGATCAGCCAGCTCTTCTATACCTTCTTCGCCTCCCGCCTCGGCGAAGGCGCGCTCACCAACCTTTTCTACGCCGACCGGCTGAACCAGCTTCCTTTGTCGATCATCGGCACCGCGCTCGGCACCGCCATCCTCCCCTCGATCAGCCGTGCGATCGAGCGCAAGGAGGACCATACCGCCTCCGACATCCAGGCCCGCGCCTTCGATCTCGCCATGCTGCTCACCCTGCCGGCGACCCTGGCTTTGTCGGTCACCGCCTATCCGATCATCGCCGCGCTCTTCCAAGGCGGAAATTACCAGGCCTCGGACGCGGCCATCACCGGCCAGGTGCTCGCAATCCTCGTCCTCGGCCTTCCCGCCTATGTGCTGGTGAAAGTGCTCACCCCGGGCTTCTACGCCCGCAAGGACGTCAAGACGCCGGTCTACATCGCCATGTCGATCCTGGCGGCGAGCATCGTCGCGAACTTCCTGCTCATCCCGGTCATGGGCATCTACAGCCTGCCGACCGTGACCTCGGCCGGCGCCTGGCTGAACTTCTTCCTGCTGTTCGCGATCCTCGGCTTTCGCGGCCACTTCCGCCTGCCCGTCTGGCTGGTCTCCCGCCTCGGGCGCCAGCTCGCCGCTGCGGTGCTGATGGGAATCGTCCTGTTCTTCCTCCAGCGCCTGCTGGGCGACGTCTTCACCGGCGGCTTCGGCGAGCGCGCGATCGGCCTCGCGCTCATCGTCGGCACGGGCGCGATCGTCTATTTCGGCACCGCCTGGATCATCGGCGGCATCGGCCGCGAGGACTTCAAAACGCTCTTCCGGCGCGCCAAGCCCGAAGAAGCGCCGCTTTCCAAAGGCAATTGATGATGCGCATCGTTTCGGGCATCCAGCCCACCGGCAACCTCCACCTCGGCAATTATCTCGGCGCCATCAAGCGCTGGGTGCAGATGCAGGAACAGGCCGAGTGCCTGTATTTCCTCGCCGATCTCCACGCCATCACCGTGTTCGTCGATCCCGCCGAGCTGGCCGGCAACGTGCGCGAAATGGCCGCGGCCCTGATCGCCTGCGGAGTCGACGAGAAGAAGTCCGTCCTCTTCAACCACGCCCGTGTCGCCGCGCATCCCGAACTCGCCTGGATCCTCAACTGCACGGCCCGCATCGGCTGGCTCAACCGCATGACGCAGTTCAAGGAAAAGTCCGGCAAGAACAAGGAAGGCGCCTCGGTCGGCCTTTACGCCTATCCGATCCTCCAGGCGGCCGACGTCCTCCTCTACCAGGCGAGCCACGTCCCCGTCGGCGAGGACCAGAAGCAGCATATCGAGCTGATTCGCGACATCGGGGCCAAGTTCAACACCGACTATCGCGAGATCTTCGCCCTGCCCGAGCCGCTGATCGGCGAAGCGGGCGCGCGGATCATGTCGCTTCGCGACGGCAACGCCAAGATGTCCAAGTCCGACCCTTCGGACATGAGCCGCGTCAACCTCACCGACGATGCCGACACCGTCGCCCAGAAGATCCGCAAGGCGCGCACGGACGCCGAGCCCCTGCCCGAGACCATGGACGAACTCGCCGGCCGCGCGGAAGCCAAGAACCTGGTCACCATCTACGCCGTCCTTTCGGACGAAACGCCGCAGGCCGTGCTGAGCCGCTTCGCCGGTCAGGGCTTCGGCGCCTTCAAGCCGGCCTTGGCCGACCTCCTCGTCGAGACCCTGCGCCCGATCAAGACGCGCTTGGACGAACTGCGCGGCGACGCGTCCGAACTCGACGGCATTCTCGCCCGCGGTGCCGAACGCGCGAGCGCGATGGCCAAGCCGACTCTGGACGCCGCCTACGAAGCCGTGGGGCTGAGGCGTTCGGCCTGAGAGCGCACGGCCGCGCAACGGTGCGGCCGCGTCCTAATATGGTCGCATCAAGGCTCCTACCCCCGGCACGGCTCATCTACCTTCATGCACGGTTCAGCCGCTTGTGGTAACGCCAAGCCCTTCTATAGTTTCGCTTATCCGGGAATTCTCCCGAAGGAAGGGCCGCTTACATGTCTCTCCAGAAGAAGTTGCTCGTGCTCGCCGCGCCGATCGCCCTCATGGGTCTCAGCGCCTGCGCCACCGGGCTCCCCACCCAGGTTTCCCGCTTCCAGGCCATGCCCGCGCCGCAGGGCCAGAGCTTCGTCGTCATTCCCGCCGAGGGCGAGAAAGCGGGTCTCGAATTCTCGCAATATGCGGGACTCGTCAGCCGCCACCTTTCGGCGCTCGGCTATAGCGAAGCGCCGTCGCGCGAAGCGGCGAGCTTCGTCGTGGAGCTCGATTACGGCGTCGACCGCGGCCGCCAGCGCATCGTCTCGCGTCCGGATCCCTTCACCGGACCGGGCTGGGGCTATGGCTATCGCCGTCCTTATTTCTCGCGCTACGGCTATGTCGGCCGCTACCGCAGCCCCTTCTACTACGGCTGGAACGACCCGTTCTGGTATGGCGGCGGCTATGGCGAGCGGATCGAGAGCTATACGGAATATGGCAGCGATCTCGAAATGAACATCCGCGGGCGTGGCGGCGAGCCGCTGTTCGAAGGCCGGGCGCAGGCGCGCTCGACCACGGACGACCTCACCGTGCTGGTGCCCAATCTCATCGAAGCGATGTTCACGGGCTTTCCGGGCCGCTCGGGCGAGACGGTGCGGATCACCGTCCCGACCCGCCGCGACCGCCGCTAAGCGCGTCCGTCCAGGTACAAAGGAGCGAGGGCCGGCCCATACCGGCCCTCGCTTTTTTGCGTCCGGCTCCGCTCCGTTCTACACCGTCTTCCGGACACTTATCCGGAGACCCGTCATGCTCGATCGCCGCCGCTTCCTCGTCACCTCCTCGGCGTTCGCGGCCCTGCTCGCGGCGGGCCGCCCGGCGGACGCGCTCGCGCAGCGGCGCCAGGCGCGCAGCCCCGCCGCCGCCGCCCTCGATGCGCTGATGGAGCGGGGCTATCAGGAGCTGGTGCTGAGCGATCCCGAGTCGCGCACCTCGCTCGGCCTCGACACCGGCGCCCATGCCGCCGCCAAGTCCCGCCTCCAGGATCGCTCGGCCGCGGCCCTGCGCCGCCGCCAGGACGAGATGCGGCAGTTCCACCGCCAGCTCCGCGCCATCGACCGCACGTCGCTGACCGGCATGGACGCCGTCAATTACGACACGCTCAAGGCCTATGGCGAAACGGTGATCGGCGCTTACGACACGTTCAGCTACGGCACCCACAGCTGGCCCGAACCCTATACGGTGAGCCAGCTCGGCGGCACCTACCAAGGCGTTCCGGACTTTCTCGACAGCCAGCACCGGATCGAAACCGCCGCGGACGCCGAAGCCTATCTGTCCCGCCTGTCCGCCTTCGCGCGCGAGCTCGACAACGAAACCGCCCGGCTGCGCGCCGAATATGCCTCGGGCGTCACCCCGCCCGATTTCGTCATCGACAAGACGCTTACGCAGCTCGGCAATTTGACCTCCACGCCCGCGGCGCAGTCGGGGCTCACGACGTCCCTCGCCCGCCGCACGCGCGAGAAGAACATCGCCGGCGACTGGGCCGGCCGCGCCGAGCGGATCGTCGCGGGCGAAGTCTATCCGGCCCTCCAGCGCCAGGCCGAAGCCATTCGCGGCCAGCGCGCCTCCGCTGTCCACGACGCCGGCGTCTGGCGCCTTCCCAAAGGCGAGGAATATTACGCCTACGGCCTGCGCTACGCCACGACGACCAACATGAGCGCCGACGAAATCCACCAGCTCGGCCTCGATCAGATCGCCGAGCTCGGCGGACGTGTCGACACGATCCTGCGCGCCCAGGGCATGACCCAGGGCAGCGTCGCCCAGCGCATGCGGGCGCTGGGCAGCGATCCGCGCCACGTTTATCCGAACACCGACGCCGGCAAGGCCCAGCTCCTCACCGATCTGAACGGCCAGATGGCCGACATGACCCGGCGCCTGCCGCGCTATTTCGGGCGCCTGCCGCGCGCCGGAGTGGAGATCAAGCGCGTGCCGCCGTCGATCGAGGCCGGAGCGCCCGGCGGCTATTACCAGCCGCCCGCGCTCGACGGCTCCCGGCCCGGCGCTTATTACATCAACCTGCGCGACACGGCCGAATGGCCGAAATGGACGCTCCCCACCCTCACCTATCATGAGGCCATGCCGGGCCACCACCACCAGATCGCCCTCGCGCTCGAGGCGGAGGGCATCCCGATGCTCCGCCGCTTGTCCAACTTCTCGGCTTATACCGAAGGCTGGGGCCTGTATTCCGAGCAGCTCGCCGACGAGATGGGCGTCTACGAAAACGATCCGTTCGGCCGCGTCGGCTATCTGCAAAGCTTCATGTTCCGCGCCGCGCGTCTCGTCGTCGACACCGGGCTCCACCACAAGCGCTGGAGCCGCGAACAGGGCATCCGGTACATGGTGGAGGCTTTGGGCGACCAGGAAAGCTCCGTCGCGACCGAAGTCGAGCGCTACGCCGTCTGGCCGGGCCAGGCGACCAGCTACAAGGTCGGCCAGACCCGCTGGGTCCAGCTACGCGAAAATGCCCGGCGCCGTCTCGGGGCCGACTTCGACATCCGCTCCTTCCACGACACGACGCTCGCCGCCGGCGCCATGCCGCTCGACGTCCTCGCCCGCGTCGTCGACGATTGGGTGACCGAGCGGCAGGGGGTGCGGGGCTGAGTTAGGCCCTCAGCGCTGCTGGACGAGCCAGGCGCCGGCGATCACCAGGGTGACGCCGGCCACTCGCTGCCAGCTGATCTCCTGCGCGGCGAGGCCGAAGGCCCCGACCTTGTCGAGGAGCAGCGCCATGGCGAGCTGGCCGGCGATGCCGACCATCAGGAAGAAGGTGACGCCGAGCCGCGGCGCCGCGAAGGCGGCGATGGCGACGAACACGGCGCCGTAGAGTCCGCCCGTCCAAGCATACCAGGGAAGGCCCCTCACCGCTTCGGCATTGGGCTTGGCGCCCATCGCGAGCGCCACGACGATCAGCGCCGCAAAGCCGACTCCGAACGAGACGAGCGCCGCATTGACCGGCGATGCGACCGCGCGGGACAGCATCGCGTTGGTCGGCGCCTGCAGCGCGACCAGGGTGCCGGCCAGAAAGGCGCCGACGAGCGCGGCGGTCCAAAGCGGATTCATGTCGCGCCCGCCCCTTCGCCGCCGCTCAGCTTTCGAGCTGGCGGGTGAGGAGGCGGATGTCCGAGTCGAGCTCCGGATCCTGCGCGCGCAATTTCTCGATCTGCTTCACGGCATGGATCACCGTCGTATGGTCGCGCCCGCCGAAGCGGCGGCCGATCTCGGGCAGGCTGCGGGGGGTCAGCTGCTTGGACAGGTACATGGCGACCTGGCGGGGGCGGGCCACTTCGCGCGCGCGGCGGGCGGAGGTCATCTCGGCCTTTCGGATCCGGTAATGGTCGGACACGCGGGTCTGGATTTCGTCGATCGAGATGCGGCGCTGGTTGGCGCGCAGCGTCGAAGCGAGGACTTCGCCGACGAAGTCGAGGTCGATCGGCCGGTTCTGCATCATCGAATAAGCTGCGATGCGATTGAGCGCGCCTTCGAGTTCGCGGACGTTGGAGCTGATCCTCTTGGCGAGGAACATGACGACGTCCTCGGGCACCTGGACGTCGGGAAGCGCTTCGAGCTTCTTGAGAATGATGCCGAGGCGGAGCTCGAGGTCGGCCTGGTTGATGTCGGCGACGAGGCCCCAGGAGAGGCGCGACAGGATGCGCGGCTCGATCCCGTCCAGATCCTGCGGCGCCCGGTCCGAGCTGATCACCAGGCGGCTGCCCGCCGAGATGATCTCGTTCATCGTGTGGAAGAATTCTTCCTGGGTCGATTCCTTGCCGGCGATGAACTGCACGTCGTCGATCATCAGCAGGTCGGCCGAGCGCAGCTGCTGCTTGAACTGGATGGTCTCGTTGGCGCGAAGGGCCGCCACGAACTCGACCATGAACTTTTCGGCCGACATGTAGATGATCTTGGCGCGCGGCTTCAGCCGGTGGAATTCGTGGCCGATGGCGTGAAGGAGGTGAGTCTTGCCGCGCCCGGTGCCGCCGTGGAGAAAGAGCGGGTTGAAGACCACGGTCTTGGCCGCGGCCAGCGTCTTGGCCGCATTGTAGGCGACCTCGTTCGCCTTGCCGACCACGAAGTTCTCGAAGCGGTAGCGCGGCTCCAGCGCGACCGCATAGATGTGCGCGGCTTCGGCGGGTGCGCCGTTCCCGGCGGGCGCGGGGATTTCCACGATCGCGGCGGTGCGAGGGGCCGCGGCGCCGACTCCGATCTTGACGTTGCGCACGGCCGGCAGCGTCGCGCGCCACGCCATGGTCAGCCGCTCGGAGAAATGGGTCTGCACCCAATCGGCCATGAATTGGGAGGGAAGCTCGAGGCGCAGGGTCGCGCTCTCCGGCTCGAAGCTGCCCAAAGCGATCGGGCGCAGCCAGCCGTCGAAGGTCCGGGCGCCGCAATCGCGGCGGAGGCTGGAACGGATCAGCTCCCAGGATGCGGGAATCGAATCGAGCACTTCATCGATCCCGGCCATAACCGTGCCCGCCGACGTTCGCGTCGTCGAGGCACCGGTCACAGCGTCGCCTTTGGCCGGCGTATGGTTCACGCAACAACCCCCTCTTCCAACTCGGTCGGCCGCTTGCATACGGCCCTGTTTTAGGCGCAAACGTCCCCCCGCGGCGAAATTGCCCCCCGGCCTGCCGCTCTGGTTTTCGTTTTGCGTTGGCCCCAGCGGCTAACCGCCGGGAATGGTTTTCTGGAAGTTCACGACCGGCTCCGCAACCGGAAAATTCACGGCACTGTCACAAAAATCCGTTGACACACGGTTTTGCGGGCTTTTTCCGAAAATGGCGGTTTTCGGCCATTTTTGCCGCTCCTCCGAACGGCAGCGCGCGCGAATCGCGGGAATTCCTAGGGTTTTTCGAACCCGCCGGTTCGGTACGCATCCGACACGAAAAAGCCCGCCGGTGAGGGCGGGCTCTTCGTAACGCAGATTAGGAACGGCTCAAGCGAGCGCGGCGACTCGCTTGCTCAGGCGCGAGATCTTCCGCGACGCCGTGTTCTTGTGGAGAACGCCCTTGGTCACGCCGCGCATCAGTTCCGGCTGGACCTTGCGAATCGCCTCCTGCGCCTGAGCCTTGTCGCCGCTGGCGATCGCCGCCTCCACCTGCTTGACGAAGGTGCGGATGCGGCTGACGCGCGCGCCGTTGATCTCGGCGCGGCGGGCGTTGCGGCGGATGCGTTTCTTTGCTTGCGGCGTGTTCGCCATCTTTGATGCCTCTGATCTCGAAATGAAAAGGGCGCGGCTTTCCACCGCACCCGCTCGACGCGCCCTCTACCGGGAGGCGCGCCGTTGGTCAACCTCAACTGCGCTGGCAGCGCGCGCAAAAGAAGGTGGAGCGGCCCGAATCGACTCGCCTCCGGATGGAAGCGCCGCAATGGCAGGCCTCCCCTTCGCGCCCGTAGACGCGCCATTGCTTGGAAAAATAGCCGAGCTCGCCGTCGGGGCGGGCGTAGTCGCGAAGCGTCGAGCCTCCGGCAGTGATGGCGGCGGCCAGCACCTCCTTCACCGCCGCGACCAGCTTCTCCAGCCGGTAGCGCGAGATCCGCCCCCCTGCCCGACCCGGCGCGATTCCGGCCATGTGCAGCGCTTCGCACACATAGATGTTGCCGAGGCCCGCCACGATCCTCTGGTCGAGCAGCATCGCCTTGATCGGCGCCGTCCGGCCTTCCAGCGCTTCTTCGAGCGCCGCGGCGGAGAAGGCATCGGACAGCGGCTCCGGCCCCATTTTCACGAACGCCGCATGCGCCTCGACCTGATCCGTGGGCACGAGGTCCAGCGATCCGAAGCGCCGGGGATCGTTCAGCGCCAGCACACGCCCTTCCTCCGTCTCCAGGACGAAATGGTCGTGCGTCCCGATCTCGGCGGGATCGATCCGCCACCGGCCCGACATGCCGAGATGGAAAATGAGCGTGTCGCCGCGATCCGTGTCGATCAGCCCGTATTTCGCCCGCCGCGCGAGCGACGTCACCGTCGCCCCCGTCAGCCGCTGCCGCAGATCGGGCGGAAAGGCCCGCCTGAGGTCCGCCCGCCGGGCCTCGACCCGCGCCAGCCGCCGCCCTTCGAGGACCGGCCGCAGCCCGTTCACGGTTGTCTCGACCTCCGGAAGCTCAGGCATGCCGCCCCGCCGACGCAATTTGAATCGTGCACATGTCGCGAAACCCCTGCTAGAGGCGCGGGCGATGGACAAGGTCAGTTTCGGTCACGAAGACGTCGAGCCGCAGGAAAAGACGCGCCGCGTCGGCGGCGTCTTTTCCAACGTCGCGCGGCGCTACGATCTCATGAACGACGTCATGTCGGGCGGCATGCACCGATTGTGGAAGGACATGTTCGTCTCGCGCGTCCGTCCGCGCCGGGGCGAGCACGTCCTCGACATGGCGGGAGGCACGGGGGACATCGCCTTTCGCCTGGCGCGTTCGGGCGCCCAGGTGACCGTCGCCGACATCAATACGGACATGCTCGACGTCGGCATCGAGCGGGCGAGGAAGCGCGGCATCGACGGCCTCCTTTGGGCGCACGAAAATGCCGAAGAGCTGAGCTTCGAGGATGCGCAGTTCGATGCCTACACGATCGCCTTCGGCATCCGGAACGTGACCCACATCGACAAGGCGCTCGCCGAGGCGCACCGCGTTCTCAAAACCGGCGGCCGCTTCTTCTGCCTCGAATTCTCGCAAACCCGCTGGCCGGGCTTTGCGGGCGTCTACGAGCGCTACAGCCGCGACCTCGTGCCCCGGCTCGGCAAGATCTTCGCCGACGATGAGGACAGCTACCGCTATCTCATCGAATCGATCGAGCGCTTTCCCGACATGGAAAGCTTCTCCGCCATGATCCGGCGCGCGGGCTTCTCCAACGTCCGGGCCGAGCCCATCCTCGGCGGCCTCGTCGCCATGCACAGCGGCTGGAAGGTGTGACCAGGCCGATCGTCCATGTGTGGCGCCTCCTCAAATGGGGGCGCGTGCTGGCGCGCCACGGCGCGCTGCGCGGCATCGAGCGCGACGCGAACACGCCGGCGCCAGTGCGCCGCCTCGCCCGCATCGCGCGCTTCGGAACGCGCCAGCCGGCCTCGCCCGATTACGCGTCCGCATTCCAGGACCTCGGCCCCGCCGCGATCAAGTTCGGCCAGGCGCTCGCCACCCGCCCGGACCTCGTCGGCGAGCAGGCGGCACGGGACCTGACCCGGCTCCAGGACAGCCTCCCCCCCGCCCCGTTCGAGCAGATCCGCGCGTCGATCGAACTCGCACTCGAAAAGCCGATCGAGGAGGTCTTCTCGCACATCGACCCGGAGCCGGTCGGCGCCGCCTCCATCGCCCAGGTCCACCGCGCGATCACCACCGAGGGCAAGCAGGTCGCGGTCAAGGTCCTCAGGCCGAACATCGAGGAGGATTTCGCCCGCGCCCTCGACACCTACGAATGGGCGGCGGCGCAGGTGGAGCAATATGGCGGCGAAGTTTCGCGCCTGCGCCCGCGCGTCGTCATCGCCACCTTCCGCCAGTGGACGATGCGCGA
>DASVQT010000161.1:0-2205 GCA_036388975.1 Allosphingosinicella sp.
TAGAAGGGCTGGTCCTTGGCCGGGCGGACTTCCTCGGGGATCGCCTGATACCATTCCTCGCTGTTGGCGAACACGGGATCGACGTCGAAGATCACGCCGCGAAAGTCGAACAGGCGGTGCCGGACGACGTCGCCCACCGAGAAGCGGGCGTGGACGACCGGCGGAGCCTTGGGCAACCCGCCGAGCGGAATGTTGTCGGGGCCGGTCATGCTCCCCATGTAGGCCTCCCGGCGCGCGACAACAAGCGAACGTCCTTGGCAATCACCATGCCCTGGGTTAGAGCGCGCCGCTCATCGACCGGCCCCGAACGGGGCCTGCTCGCCAGCAGCGGAGAGGTGCCGGAGCGGTCGAACGGGGCGGTCTCGAAAACCGTTGTGCCCTTACGGGTACCGAGGGTTCGAATCCCTCCCTCTCCGCCACTTCTCTGATAGTTCAGGCAGCGCCGAGCGGTCGGACCGGGGGATCGTTCAGGCGACGGCTACCCTTGAGCTGGTGGCGCCCAGCGGCCGGCGGTTACGTCGGATAACATATTCGACGAGCGCGACGTTGATGATCCAGGCCAGCCAGGAATTCACGCGATAGGCCGCGAGAAACTCGAAGCCCAGGAAGGCCGAGGCCGGAATCAACAGACGGAGCGTGATCGCCACGGCGATGACGCCGTAGGAACGGAGCATCCATTCCGCATGCGCTTCGAACCGCCGATCGACGGCCGCGCGCCAGCCGAGCCAGGTGAAGGTGGCGCACAGCACGGCGGGAATGGCGAAGCCGAGGCTGACCACGGGTCCGGCGGTGGTTCCCATCGCCAGCACGAAGCCGCTCGGCGCTCCGACTGCGCAGGCGGCGACGTAGATGCGGCCGGCGGCGCGATGATAGACTGGCCGGCGCACCCGGATTCGGCGCACGAACTGGAGCGGCCCGACGACGAGCGCGCTGACCGCGCCGACGACGTGGATGATCAGGAAGGGCTGCGCGAAGGCGTTGGCCACGATCGGGGGCGGCGGCGGTTCAATGCTCGTGAAATAGCGAAGCACCGAGACGACGGCGATCTCTGCCGTCAGCAACGCGACGACCGCGCGCCAGGCGGCCGAGTAGATTTGGCTTGCGATCATGGATAAGCTCCCGCTTGCGATGTTCGCGCATTGGATGCCGGCCGCGCCGGGGGGAAAAGGCGGTTTCGCGTGAACGGTGCATCTGGTTCGCGAACGGAGCCGAAGCAGCGCCGGCAGCGCCTCGGCCTCGATCTGCTGCTGCTCACCGGTCTTGGCCTGACGATGGCCGCGTTGGGGCCCTATCGGACCCTCGATATCCCCGACATGCTGAGAACCGCCTACTGGCTGCTCGCGGTGTGGGGCGCAGGGCTTGCCGGCATGGCCATCGATGCCACCCTCGGGAGGCGCATCCGCCGATTCTGGCTCCGGATCGCCGTCGTCTCGCTGGCGATGACGGTCCCGGTGACGCCCTTCATCTATTCGCTCAACGCGCTGATGCTCGGTCTTCCGCGACGCCCGTGGCTGCTCCCGCAGCTGGCCTGGCAGGTGCTCGTCGTCGCCTTGCTCATCATGGCCTTGCGCGCCCTCCTGTGGCGACGGATCGTCGAAACGCGGACGATCGTCGTGCCTCCCCTGCCGGAGGCGGAGCGCACCTTGCGGCTTCGGCTTTCGGCGAAGCGGCGCGGCGCGAGGCTGATCGCCCTCGAGGCCGAGGACCATTATGTGCGGGTCCACACCGACGCCGGCTCGGAGCTCTTGTCGATGCGCTTCGCGGATGCCGTCGAAGAGCTCGCTCACGCCCACGGCTACCGCCTGCACCGCTCCTGGTGGGCGTCGGCCGAAGCGATCGAAGCGGTGCGCTGGAGGCGCGGCGTCGGCGAGGCGCGCCTGGCCGGCGGGATCGTCGCGCCGGTGAGCCGGAGTTGCGCAACGATCCTCAAGGAAGCGGGGTGGCGCTGAACCGGCGAACCGCGCCGAGCGCGGCTCAGAGCTCCATCCGCAAATGCGCGCCCAACTCGTCGCGCGCGATGTCGACGTCCCGCCTGCCCGGGCTGAGCCCGCTGCGCTCGAGCAGCCGGCGCAGCGCGGCAGTGGCTTCAGCCGCTTCGGGGATGCGCGGCTGGAAGTTGGTGCGGCCGTTGTCGACCAGGATCGGATAGAGGCGCGCCAGCGGGTCGCGCGACCCGTCCAGCGCGAAATCCAGCTCCACCGGCAG
>DASVQT010000162.1:0-5965 GCA_036388975.1 Allosphingosinicella sp.
GTTTCGCGACTCGAAGAAGGAGAAGCTCGCGCGGCAGATCTGCACCGAACTCAAGGTCCATACGATGATCGAGGAGGAGCTCTTCTACCCCGCGCTGCGCGGCAAGATTTCCGACGACGATCTCGACGAGGCGACCGTGGAGCATGACGCCGCCAAGGTGCTGATCAACGAGATCGAGGCCGGCGGGCCGGACGAGGACTTCTACGAGGCGAAGGTCAAGGTGCTCCAGGAGATGATCGAGCACCATGTGAAGGAAGAGGAAAAGGAGAAGGACAACCTTTTCCAGCAGGCGCGGGCCAGCGACGTGGATCTGGAAGAGCTCGGCGAGCGGATGGCGGCGCGAAAGGCCGAGCTGATGGCGCTGGCGGAGAGCGAAGGCCTGCCGCCGGCCAAGACCGCCACCATGCAGCACGAAGGAGCCTGAGCCATGGCAAGGAGCTGGAACCGGAGCCGCACGATCTGGGTCGCTGCCGCCACCGCGGCCGCTGCGGGCCTTGCCGCGGTGGTCGTGAGCCGCCGCTGGTTCGGCGACGACGAGGACGACGATTACGCGCCCGCGCTCAGCCGCATGCGGCCCAAGGGGTTCGTCGGCACGTCCGGCTCGGCCCGCCAGGCGGGGCCGGACGCGATGCGCGATCCGCCGAGGGAATGGTCCAAGGTGGACGAAGCGTCGGACGAAAGCTTTCCCGCGAGCGACCCGCCGGCGGTTTCGCCGCACGTGGATTGAGGGGGTGAGCGTTCCTCCCAGCCGCGGAGCGGTGGGGAGGGGGACCACCCGAAGGGTGGTGGAGGGGTAAAAGGCGCAGGCCTCGGCGTCGAAGCGCCTGATCCTCTGGCTCGGAGGCTTCTACCCCTCCACCATGCTTCGCATGGTCCCCCTCCCCATGCTGCGCATGGGGAGGAACTGGCCTCAAGCGTAAGGCGGCTTGTCCCAGCCTTTCGGGCTCTTCGTGAAGATCTCGCAGCCGTCTTCGGTGATGCCGATCGAATGTTCGAACTGGGCGGAGAGCGAGCGGTCGCGCGTGACGGCGGTCCAGCCGTCGTCGAGCATCTTGCAGTCGGCGCGGCCGCCGTTGATCATCGGCTCTATGGTGAAGAACATGCCGGGGCGAAGCTCCGGGCCGGCGCCGGGACGGCCGACATGGACGACTTCGGGCGCATCGTGGAAGGTCTTGCCGAGGCCGTGGCCGCAGAAATCGCGCACGACCCCGTAGCGGTGCTTCTCCGCGTGGCGCTGGATGGCGTGGCCGATGTCGCCGAGATGGTTGCCGGGCTTCGCGGCCTCGATGCCGAGCATCAGGCATTCGTAGGTGACGTCGACGAGGCGGCGCGCCTTCAGCGGCACGTCGCCGACAAGGTACATGCGGCTCGAATCGCCGTGCCAGCCGCCGAGGATCGGCGTGACGTCGATATTGACGATGTCGCCGTCCTTGAGCGCCCGGTCGCCCGGAATGCCGTGGCAGACGACATGGTTGATCGAGGTGCAGCAGCTCTTGGTGTAGCCTCGATAGCCGAGCGTTGCCGGAAGGGCGCCGCGGGCGCGCATCTCGGCATGGACGATGTCGTCCAGCTCCTGCGTGGTGACGCCGGGGACGACATGGGGAACGAGGGCGTCGAGGATTTCGGCGGCGGCGCGGCCGGCGCGGCGCATGCCTTCGAAGCCTTCGGGGCCGTGGAGCTTGATGCCGCCGGAGCGGCCGATGATCGCGCTGTCGCGCTCGATGGTCTCGAACATAAGCGCGAATATAGAGGCTTCAGCACGCGAAGGCGAGGGGCGAGCAGCAAACAGGCATTGACATCGGTTTAGTTTGAGCTAAACCCAGGAGGCCAATGAACGAGGAGCGACACCATGGGAATATTTAGGCGAGTGCCAGGAGAGCGCCGATGGATCGGACACAACGTTTCGCGCTGTTTGTTGATGAGCTGCGCAGGGTAGCACCAGCGGCGACCCTCCATGAAGCAAGGGACCAACTCGAAACGATCCTCAACAGGATCGAGGACGCGCACTCGGGCGCACCGTTTAGGCCGGAAAACTGGCGTGACGACGGACGCATGTACCCGCCGGGCGACGACTACGAGCGAAAGAGTCCCTTCAAAGGCGCCCGGTTGTTCCGGACGCGCGGGCACTATGTGCTCATCGGTCAGAACGGTGCCATCAGGATCAGCTCGGCCAAACGAGCTGCCGATGCGCCCGACGCCGAGATCATCCTCGACAAAGCGGGGACTGATGGCAGGTGCTGCCCAACTTAGGGCAACGAATAGGATGAACACGTTCAACCTCTTTATCGAC
This sequence comes from Allosphingosinicella sp., assembly GCA_036388975.1. GTDB lineage: Bacteria > Pseudomonadota > Alphaproteobacteria > Sphingomonadales > Sphingomonadaceae > Allosphingosinicella. The sequence continues at coordinate 2,291 of DASVQT010000162.1, forward strand.
ATGCTCAAGCCGAGGCTCGACGCTGCTCAGAAGATTGAACTGATCGTCGATGAACCGGCATCATCGACAGGAATGTGGATAGCGACGCTCTCCGCAGCAGATGGCTATTCGATTGAAGTCGAATGGAACCGTCATCGCGGGTTCGGGTTGGTTGCAGGACAGGATCTCGCCTTCGGCAGTGGCGTTCATGAGCTATATGGCTCTGCAGAAGCGGCGGCCGATCGAGTGATGAACCTGCTGCAGGAGCAGGTGCCGACCTCGACCTCTTCGCCCGTGCATCTGGGGGAGCTGCGCAAGCTGCGCGGCACTCTCCAGAAGGATACGGCCAATATGCTGGGAGTCTCAAAGAGCGCACTTGCGCAGATCGAGGCATCCGACCTTCGTGTATTGCAGCTTTCAACGTTGAAGAAGCTAATTGAGAGCCTCGGGGGGGAGTTGGTTCTGACCGCGCGGTTTCCGGGCGGCGCGGAGCGGCGGATTGCCGTAGACTGACCTTCGGCCGTCGCAGCATCGCCCATTTCGACTGCACTTCCCGTGACCCTCGCCGAGCGCTATGCGGCAGGGCATGGCGAGCGAGCGGATCTGGACGGCGGGGCTGTTGATCATCGGCGACGAGATCCTCTCGGGCCGGATCCAGGACAAGAACGTCTCCGCCATCGCCGTGTGGCTGAACATGCAGGGCATCCGCCTCGCCGAAGTTCGGGTGGTGCCGGACGTCACCGCCGAGATCGTGGCGGCGGTGAACGCGCTTCGGGCGCGTTACGATTACCTGTTCACCACCGGCGGCATCGGGCCGACGCATGACGACATCACGGTGGACGCCATTTCGGAAGCCTTGGGCGTGCCCGTGGTGGTGCATCCCGATGCGCGGGCGGCGCTCGATGCCTATTACGAGACGCGCGGCGGGATCACCGAAGCGCGGCTGCGCATGGCGCGGGTGCCCGAAGGCGCGGACCTGATCGAGAACCCTTACTCCGGCGCCCCAGGCATCCGCCACGGCAACATCTTCATCCTGGCCGGCGTGCCGCATATCGCCGGCGCGATGCTGGAGGCCTTGTCCGGCAAGCTCGAGGGCGGGCGTCCGCTCATTTCGCGGACCATCGGCTGCCAAGTTCCCGAAAGCGAAGTGGCGGAGCTGCTCGCCCAGACCGAGCGGGCGCATCCGGGGACGCAGATCGGGAGCTATCCCTTTTTCCGCGAAGGCAAGTTCGGGGCGAACTTCGTCATCCGCTCCACGGACGAGGACATTCTCGGCGCTTGCGAGGCGGCCTTGCTGGCTGCCTTGAAGGCGATGGGGCGGGAGCCTGTGCCGGGCGGCCTCTAAGGCCCCTCCCCGTCATTCCCGCGAAAGCGGGAATCCAGCGGGCGGTTGGGAAGCGCCGTGCGGGTGGAGGCTTCGTCTGGATTCCCGCTTTTGCGGGAATGACGGGAGCATGAAGAAAGGGCCGGAGCGTTGCCGCCCCGGCCCCTTGTCCTATCCGCCGCTGGCCGAAGCTCAGCGCGCCTGGCGCTCGGCGCGGACGGCCTGGCGCTCGCCGGGAGTGATCCGGCCGTCGTCGTTCGCATCGACACGGTCGAAGCGTTCGAGGCGGAAGCGGGTTGCTTCGGCGAGCGAGATGCGGCCGTCGCGGTTCATGTCCATGCGGGCGAAGGCCTGGGCGCCGAAGCGGGCACCGCCGCGCATGCCGGCGCGCTGACCCCGGCGCTCGCCCCGGCGCTCCATGCGGTCCGCACGCCGTTCCATGCGCGCCTCGCGGCGGTCGCCGCGTTGACCGGCGCCGGCACGCTCGCCGCGGGCAGCGAAGAACTCCTCGCGGCTGATGACGCCGTTGCGGTCGGCATCGAGCCGGGCGAAGCGGGCCTCGCGGCGCTCGCCCCGCGCTTCGCTGCGCTTGCCACGGATCGCGGTGCGGGCGGCCTGCGCTTCGGCCCGGGTGACGAAGCCGTCGCGATTGTCGTCGATGCGCGCGAAGCCGGCCGCGACACGGCTTTCGACCTGCGCGCGGTCCACCCCGCGCCCCTCGCCGCGGGCCGGCTGGGCGGCGGCCGGAGCGGCCATGGCAGCGGCGACCGCCGCACCGAGAATAATGAACGTCTTCATGTACTTGCTCCTGATTTCGATATGAAGCGGCACTAGCCGGCAGGGCCTTGCTGGCGCTTGAACGCTGGACAGAGCGGGCGTTCAGGTTGCAGCATCGGTGCGGGAACCTTGGGGAGGGGGAAGATGAGCTTCACAGCCGCCGATTTCGCGACCTTGTGCGAACAAGGGCCGGTCGCCGAGCAGATCGGCACCATCGAGGAGCGGCGGCAGAAAGCCTTGTCGCGCTTCCGGACCGTCCTGGTGGGCGGCCTCGCGGCGGCGGCGGTTCTCGCCTGGCTCGTCGGCACCGGCTTCAATCCGGTGGCGGGAGTCATGACCTTCGTCGGGCTCGGCATCCTCCTTTTCATCATTGCCATGCTGCCCCTCGGCAAGGCGGGAACGGCGATCAAGCATCCGACGCTGCACGCCCTCGCCGCGCAGGGCGGGATGAGCTTCACGCCGGATGGCTTCGAGCCGCCCGCCTTCGAACAGGCGAAAAAGCCGCTCTTCGGCGGATGGCTGAGCAGCGCAACGTTCACCGATCTCTTCTACGGCACGGCCGCGGACGGAAAGCGCTTCGCCTTTTACGAAGCGACGCTGACCCAGGGCCACGGCAAGCACCGGTCCGTCGTCTTCACCGGCCAGATCTACGCCTATGAGCGCAGCCGCACCCAGACGGGCGACATCGTCGCCGTGCCGGACCGGGGCTTGTTCAACTTCTTCAAGCCGGCGGGCGGGTTCCGGCGGGTGCGGATCGAAGGCGACGAGGCGTTCGAAAAGGCGTTCGAGATTTATGCGATCGACGAAATGGCGGCGCGGATGATGTTCGCCGGCAATGCGGACGCGCGGCGGCTGCTTCTGGATCTGCGCACGCGCGGCAAGCTCTTCCTTTTCATCGGCCCGGACGACGTGCTCGCCGCCATCGCCGGCGGCGACCGCTACGAGCCCGGAAGCATGTTCGCCAGCAAGAGCGGCGAGGAACGGGTGCGGATCATGTTCGACGACGTCTGCCAGGCGATGGACATCGTGAAGCGGCTCAAGGCCGCCTTCGGCTGAAAAAGGCCTCGCGCCCGTTCGCGCGGCGCGCCAAAGAGCGGCAGGGCCGCGAATGGCCCAAGGAGAGCGAGCATGACGTCTTTTTCGCGCCGGTCCTTTCTTGCAGCGATGAGCGCGGCGGCCGCCCTTTCCGCCTGCGCCCGCGGTTCGCGCGTCGGCGAAAGCAGCGCCGACGCCGCCGCCCAGGCGCGGGCGATCTACGAAAGCATGTTCGCCGAGATGCTGAGGCTGGAGCCGGAAGCGGCCACCAATCTCGGGCTGGACGTCGGCGCCGAGGCCGGCCTCAAGGCGCGGCTCCGCGACCTGTCGGTCACCGGGCGCAACGGCTGGGGCGCGCCGCTGATCGCCGCCCTCCCGCGCCTGCGCGCCATCGACGCGGACAGGCTGCCGCTGCGCGAGCGGGCGCTGCGCGACACGGCGATCTGGTTCGGCGAACGGGCGGCGGAGCGGCGCGCTTTGTCCTACGGCCTGGAAGCGGCGCCCTACGTCATCACCCAGCTTTACGGCGCCTATATCGGCCTGCCCACTTTCTTGGACGT
>DASVQT010000163.1:0-1668 GCA_036388975.1 Allosphingosinicella sp.
CTCAGCCTCTCCTCCTCGTGGGGGAACGGCCATGCCACCACGTGGCGCGCACTCCTGAAGGCGTTCGCGGCCCGAGGCCACGACATCCTGTTCCTGGAGCGCGACGTTCCCTGGTACCGCGAAAACCGCGATCTCGCCGATCTCGAGCGCTGGAGCGCCGAGATCGCCGCCGCCGACGCCGTGATCGTCGGCTCCTACGTGCCGGAAGGCGTCGAAGTCGCCCGCTACGTCCAGCGCACCGCCCGCGGAGTCACCGCTTTCTACGACATCGACACGCCGGTCACCCTCGCCAAGCTGGAGCGCGGCGATTTCGAATATCTCTCACCCGAAGTGATCCCGGGCTATGACGTTTATCTGAGCTTCACCGGCGGCCCGACGCTGCGCCACATCGAGCAGCATTACGGCTCTCCCGCCGCCCGCCCGCTCTTCTGCTCGGTCGATCCCGAAGCCTACCCGCCGCTCGACGTCCCGAAGACCTGGGCGCTCTCCTATCTCGGCACCTACAGCCCCGACCGCCAGCCCGTCCTCGAACGCCTCCTGATCGAGCCGGCCCGGCGCTTGCCCAACCTGCGCTTCGTCGTCGCCGGTCCTCAATACCCCGCCGACATCGATTGGCCGGAGAATGTCGAACGCATCGACCACCTCCCTCCCGCCGAGCATCCCAGCTTCTATTCGGCCTCGCGCTTCACGCTCAACGTGACGCGCGCCGACATGGTCAAGGCGGGCTGGTCGCCGTCCGTGCGCCTGTTCGAAGCCGCCGCCTGCGCGGTACCGGTCATCTCGGACACGTGGGAAGGCCTCGGCGAACTCTTCGCGCCGGAGCGCGAAATCCACCTCGCGAACGGAAGCAAGGATGTCGTGCGCGTCCTTTCGGGAACGTCTGACGGGGGTGCCGCCGCGATGGGCCGGGCGGCACGGACCCGCGTTCTCGCCGCCCACAGCGCCGCGCATCGCGCGCAGGAACTCGAGGCCCACCTCGCCGAAGCGAAGGAAAAGCGGGCGGAACAGGGCCTGCTACTTACAAGTTCATGATCTGGATCAACTTCACCGCTTTGCGGTGAAACCAAGCGTGCCGAGTTGAATTACAAACATCGTGGCGGACGTGAAACGAACCGCCGGGCTGAACAAAGGGAGCCACTGTGAGGAAGAACGAGAAAATCGCATTGGTGACCGGCGGCGCGGGGTTCATCGGCTCGCACATCTGCGACGCCATCCTGGCGCAAGGCGGCCGTGTGTTCGTCCTCGACAATCTGATGACCGGCCGGCTCGAGAATCTGCGCCACCTGGAGCGCGAAAGCCGCTTCGAGGTCGTCGAAGGCGACGTGATCGACGGCCTGCCGGCGCAGCTCGAGGACGTCGGCTTCACCCACGTCTACCATCTCGCCTGCGCCGCCTCCCCGCCCCACTACCAGGCGGATCCGGAGCATACGATGCTCACCAACGTGGTCGGCACGCGCAATATGCTGCGCGTCGCCGAGGACAGGCAGGCTCGATTCCTGCTCACCTCGACGAGCGAAGTCTATGGCGATCCCGAAGTTCATCCGCAGCCCGAAAGCTATCGCGGCTGGACGAGCTGCACGGGTCCGCGCGCCTGCTATGACGAGGGCAAGCGCGCCGCCGAGACTTTGACCTTCGATTACCAGCGCGCCGGCCGCGCCGACGTCCGAG
>DASVQT010000164.1:0-43543 GCA_036388975.1 Allosphingosinicella sp.
CGAGAAGGAGGCCGGCGCGGCGTGTCTTGGCGGGATCGGTCATGCTGCGGGGGCGCTAGACCCCGCGCGCCGCCGCTTCAACCGGCCTGTTGTCGCAGGCCCCGGGCCCGCTTAGTCTCCCGCCTCAAAAGGGAGAGGGGAATGAAGCTCAGCACCTGTTGCATAATTCTCGCCGGCGCCGCCGCGGCGGCCGGCTGCGACCTGCCGCCGTCCGGCGAAAGCGAGCGGCAGGAGGCGGCGAACCAGATGGCGGCCGAGCGCAGCCGCGCGGGCGCCGAAGGCAAGGCGGAGGAAGGGCGGCTGTCGATCAAGGCGCCGGGCATCGACATCGCCGTCGCCGTTCCCGACGCGGTGCGCGACCGCGCGCGGGCCAACGTCGAAAGCGAGTTCATGCCGCCGGGGAGCCGGGTGCGCGGCGTCCATATCGAAGGCGACGGCGGCAATCTCGCCGCGGCGCGCGACAGCGTGGAGATCCGCTTCACCGCGCAGCAGGCGCCCGCCGACGTCGTCGCCTGGTACCGGGATGCGGCGCGGCGGCCGAAGTTCACCATATCGGGCGCGGAGCGGGCCGAAGGCGAGCAGATCCTGACCGGCACCACGGCCGAAGGGGCGCCGCTTCGAGTCCATATCGCCGCGCGCGAGGCCGGCACGGACGGCCGCCTCGTCCTCGTCGACCGCGACTGAGCCTTGGCCGAGCGGCTCGCCGACCCCGCCGAAATCCGCGCCCATCTCGTCGCCGCGGCCGCGGCCGGAACGGCGCTCACCTACTCGGAAGTGCTGGAGCGGCTCGGCTATGCCTTTTCGCGGCCCAAGATGCGCCAGCTCTGCGCCGCGCTCGGCGACGTCGATGCCGATGCCGAAGCGAGGGGCGAGCCGGAGCTTGCCGTGCTCGTGGTCCGGCAGAGCGACGGCATTCCGGGCCAGGGCTGGTGGGTCGCCGGCGGGGCGCGGTCGCGCGGCTATACGGGGCCGTGGGACGGGCCGGAGGCGAAGCGCTTCATCGAGGAGGTGCAGGCGGAAACCTTCGCATTCTGGCAGTCCCAGAGCGGCACAGGCGCGCGTTAACCACGAAAAACCAGCATCTTAACCATATCCGCTCACCCATTGTCCGCAGCTTTCGGCCATAGGCGAACATCCGATGAGGAAGCCGATATGCCAAGCCGCGCCGTTATGCTCTTTCGCCTGAGCGCCTTTTCCGCCGTCTTCGCACTCGCCGCCTGCGGCCAGGGAAGCGTCGCCAACGAGATCGCGCTGAACGACGCCGATCCGGCGCTCACCGCCGCGCTCGAGGACCCGATCCTGTCGGATCAGAACCTCGTCTCGCAGGCGAACCGCAACAACGTCCGGCCGCCCGAGCTTCCGACCCGCGCCGAATATCCCCGCGTGCCGCGCGCATCGGCCGAAGCGCCGCGCTCCGGCCCCGGCGCCGGCGCCGCGCCCGCCGCGAGCTGCGGCGCGACCCGCGCGGGCGCGCCGCCCCAGTTCAGCTACGGCATGGAATGGGCGCAGCGCCTTCCGGCCGCCTTTCCGCCCTATCCCGGCGGCCGAGTCACCGAAGCGGCCGGCCAGGACGGCGGCGATTGCCGCGTCCGCGTCGTCACCTTCCGCACCGCCGACGGCTTTCAGCGCATCGTCGACTGGTACCGCGAGCGCGCCGTGTCCGCCGGCTATTCGGCCGAGCACCAGCCCCGCGGGCGCGACCATGTGCTGGGCGGCGTCAACCAGGGCACGCGCGGCGCTTATTACCTGATCGTGACGCCGGTCCAGGGCGGCTCGGAAGTCGCTCTCATCGTCAATAACGGCCGCTAGGGAGGCCAACGGCCGGGGCGCGCCCTGCGGGGCGGCTCCGGCCAGACAAGTTTGCGTGCTGCAAACCGGGCTTCGACAGGCTCAGCCCTAGCGGTGGCGATTATTCCCAATCCCGCTAGCCCTGAGCCTGTGGAAGGGCGGGTTGCAGCGCGCGGCGCCCACAGCACTTGCGAACCGGGCTTCGACAGGCTCAGCCCTAGCGGCGATGGGTATTTCCCAAACCCGCTAGCCCTGAGCCCGTCGAAGGGCGGGTTGCAGCGCGCGGCGCCCACAGCACTGGCGCCTTCACCCCTCCGTCGCTACATCGCGCGCATGTCCAGCCTCGCCCATCGCCTGTCCCCCACCGCGCCATGAGCGGAGAGGTGCGCCAGTTCACCGTCGCTTCGGATGACGACGGCATTCGCCTCGACCGCTGGTTCAAGCGGCATCTGCCCGATGCGAGCTTCAACCTCGTTTCGCGCTGGGCGCGCACCGGGCAGCTCCGGCTCGACGGCAAGCGCGCGACGCCCGGCGACCGCATCGAGGCAGGCCAGGTGATCCGCGTGCCCCCGGCCGAACCCGCCGCCGCAGCCGCCGCGCCGAAGAAGGTGCAGCGCACGCCGCTCAGCGACGACGAAGTCTCCTATGTGCGCGAAATGGTCATCCACCGGGACGCCCAGGCTTTCGTGCTCAACAAGCCGCCGGGCCTCGCGACGCAGGGCGGGACCAAGACGGACAAGCATCTCGACGGCCTGCTCGGCGGCCTCGTCGAGGATGACGAGAACCGGCCCAAGCTCGTCCACCGGCTCGACAAGGACACGTCGGGCGCCCTCCTCGTCGCCCGAACCGCCCGCGCCGCGGCCTTTTTCTCCAAGAGCTTTTCGGGCCGCACGGCGCGCAAGGTCTATTGGGCGGTGGTGATCGGCGTGCCGGAAGTGTCCGACGGCCTCATCGACCTGCCGCTCGCCAAGCAGCCGGGCACGGGCGGCGAGAAGATGCACGTCGACGAGGACAGCGAGGACGCCCTTCCGTCGCGCACCCGCTACCGGATCATCGAGCGCGCCGGGAACCGCGCCGCCTGGGTCGAGCTCCAGCCTTTGACCGGCCGCACCCACCAGCTCCGAGTCCACATGGCGGCGATCGGCCACCCGATCGTCGGTGACGGCAAATATGCCGGGCAGGACGCGTTCCTCACCGGATCGATCAGCCGCAAGCTCCACCTCCACGCGCGGCGCATCCGCATCGACCATCCCGACGGCGGCCGGATCGACGTCACCGCCGAGCTGCCGTCCCATTTCGCCGAAACCATGGCGAACATGGGCTTCGACCTGGCGCTGGGCGAGGACATGCCGCTCGACGAGCCCAAGAAGGTGCCGAAAAAGGATCCGGTCGCCAAGGCCGCCAAGGAGCGCCGCCAGGCACGCCGCGGCGAACGCCGGTCGCGCGGCTCCGGGGAGCGCTGATGCGCGCCGCCGCGCCCGCGCTCGCAATGCTGGCCGGCGCCTGCTCGGCGCTCGATCTGCCGGATGAAAAGACTCACGAGCGCCGCTCGCCGGATGGTTCGCTGATCGCCCGTGCATGGTGCGACGACGGCTGCGACGTTCCGTCCCGCCGCACCATCACCATCGCCGCCGCTACGGAAGGTGAGAGCCGGGGCGATGAGGCAGGGCGCATCTATTTCGCCGAAGCGGACGACGCCCGCCTCCACATCGAGTGGACGGCGCCGCGAACGCTGACGGTCGCGGGAGACTGTCTCTCGGACGGGAATTACGAGCCGCTCGGCCCCTGGCGGGCCGGCGAGGTCGAGATCCTGCCCGTCCGGCTGCCGGGCGCCATCGCCTGTTTGGGGGCGCGCTGATGCACCCCAACCGCAAGTTCCAGATCGCGGACCGGGCGGAGATGGCGGCCCTGGTGCGCGAGGCGGGCTTCGGGACTTTGGTGGTGCAAACCGAGGCGGGGCTTCGCGCCGTGCACGTTCCGGTGCTGCTCGAAGGCGAGCGGCTGCTCTTCCATGTTTCCAAGGGCAACGAAGTCCACGCCGCCTTGCTGGCCGGCTGCGAGGCTTTGTTCATCGCCAACGGGCCGCATGCCTATATCAGCCCCGAATGGTACGGCCTCCCGGACCGCGTGCCGACCTGGAGCTACGTCGCCGTGGAGGTGAACGGACCGGTGTCCCCTTTGTCCCGGGAGGCGCTTGTCCGTCTGCTGGACGACATGTCGGCCGAGCATGAGGCGCGGCTGGCGCCGAAGGCTCCGTGGGTGAAGGACAAGCTCAGCCCCGGCTTCTTCGACGGCTTGATAAAAGGCATCACCGGCTTCGCGCTGAACATCGCCGAGTGGCGCGGCACGCGGAAGATCGACCAGGACAAGCCGGCGGAGGTCCGCTTGCGGCTCGCCCACGCGCTGGCGGCGAACGGCGAAACGGAGATGGCGCGCCTCGTTTCCTTCCCATCGCAAGATGGGGAGGGGGACCATGCGAAGCATGGTGGAGGGGTAAAAGGCTCCGACTCCGAGCATCCGGCGCAACGTGGCGAAGCCCTGAGCCCCCTACCCCTCCACCAGCCTTCGGCTGGTCCCCCTGCCCATGCACGGCATGGGGAGGATAGCGCGTGAACCGCCTCGCTCTTTTCGATTGCGACGGGACCTTGGTCGACGGGCAGGCGCCGCATCGGCTTGCGCTGGCGGAGGCGTTCGCTGCGCAAGGGCTGATGCCTCCCTCGGACGATGAAGCCCGGCGCCTGATCGGCCTCGGTCTCGTCGAAACCATGGCCGCCCTTCTCCCGGACGCTCCACCGGCGGACCACCTCGGCCTCGCCGAAGCCTACAAGCGCGCCTTTCACGGCCTGCGCGCCCGCGGCCTCGTCGAGGAGCCGCTCTTCGCCGGCATCCCCGCCCTCCTCGATGCGCTGGACGCGGACGGCTGGCTGCTCGGCATCGCCACCGGGAAATCGTCGCGCGGGCTGGACCTCTGCCTCGCCTGCCACGGTTTGTCCCGCCGCTTCGTCACCCGGCAGACGGCGGACCTCCATCCGTCCAAGCCGCACCCGTCGATGATCGAAGCGGCGATGGCGGAGGCCGGCGCGTCGCCCGAGACCACGATCATGATCGGCGACACCAGCTACGACATGGAAATGGCCCGCGCCGCCGGCGCGTTCGCGATCGGCGTCTGCTGGGGTTACCATCCCGCGTCCGAACTCCTCGCGGCGGGCGCGCAGGGACTCGCGGTTCAGCCGCTGGATATCCTCGATATGGCAAAGGCTTCGGCATGACTCCCGTCGACGAAACGACCTGGCGCAACCGCTTCATCACGCTGCAGCTCACCCGCATCGGGGGAACGGCGATCGTGATGTTCGGCCTGTACCTCTGGTATGGCGACGCCATCTCGCCGGACGGCTCGATCCTGCTCGGCCTTCCGCTGGCGCTGATCGGGCTGACGATCAGCTTCTGGGGGCCCAAGCACCTTTCGCGCAAATGGCGGCGCCAGGACGGACGATGAAGAGATTCTACAAGGAAGCGGCCGTTTCGGACGGCGGCGAAGTCGTGCTCGATGCGCGGCCGGTCAAGACGCCGGCCAGGAACCCGCTCGCCTTGCCCACGCCTTCGCTGGCCGAAGCGGTGGCGGCGGAATGGAATGCGCAGGGCGAGAAGATCGACCCGCGGACCATGCCGCTCACCGGCCTTTCCAATGCCGCGATCGACCGGGTGGCGCCCGACAAGGAAGCGTTCGCACTGAGCCTCGCCGCTTACGGCGAAAGCGACCTCCTCTGCTACCGGGCCGAGGCACCCGCGTCGCTGGTCGAGCGGCAGGCGGCGCATTGGGACCCGCTCCTTGCCTGGGCGCGGCGGCGCTACGACGTCGATTTCGAAGTCACGACCGGGATCATGCACAAGGCGCAGCCCGAATGCACCCTGGTGCAGCTTCGCCATGCCACCGTGTCGCGCAGCGCGTGGGAGATTGCGGCCTTGTCGCCGCTGGTTACGATTTCGGGCTCGCTGGTAATCGCTCTGGCCTTGCTGGAGGAGGCGATCGACGCCGACACCGCCTGGGCCGCGGCGACGGTGGACGAGGCCTGGCAGGCCGAGCAATGGGGCGAAGACGAGGAAGCGACCGCCCGCCTCGAAGCGCGGCGGGCGGAATTCGACTCGGCCGTGCGGTTCCTGGCGCTGCTGCGCTGAGTTCCTCCCCATGCAAGGCATGGGGAGGGGGACCATGCGAAGCATGGTGGAGGGGTAGAAGGCTCCGCCTCCGAGCAACCGGCATCTCATGGGAGCGACCTGCGCCCTTTACCCCTCCACCACCCTTCGGCCCACGGCTGCTGCGCAGCCGGTTCCGGCTCTCGGCATGCCCCCGGCATGCCGAACCGCCTACACCCCCCTCCCCATCTTCGATGGGGAGGATATCAGACCTCCGCCGGTGCGTCCCTGGGGGCCGCCCGGGGCGAGCTCAGGAACCAGCGGGCGATGATCAGGCCGCCGACGCTCAAGGTCACCGCGTCGGCGAAGAAGCGGTAGATGAAGTGCGCCCAGCCGTGATGGTAGAAGATCGGGCCGAGCAGATTGATATAAGCCGCGCACGCCACCGCGATGAACACGACCAGCCGTCCGCGCGACGCGAAGTCGGGCACGCGCCGGTCGATCCCGATCAGCGCCGCGCCGATCAGCAAGGCGACGACGAAGTCCAGCAGCAGCCCCGTGATCAGCGAACCCGTGTCCGTCGCACCGTAGCCGCGCGTGTTGTAGTGGATCGTCGCAATGGGGCCGGTGCCGTACATCACGGCCTGGGCGGCACCCTCGGCCGGTTCGGGGACCACATAGGTGCCGGTCGCGGGAAGGTTGCGGGCGAGCGTCTGCTGGATGGCGGCGGCGGGCACGTCTTCGACGCCGCCCGTCACCATGCGCTGCAGCCCGCTCGCATAGAAGACGAAGCCGAGGAGGAACATGGCGATCGCCGCCGGGATCGCTCCAATGATCACACGCACCATCGCCCGAACTCCCTGTTGTTCGGCCGCCTGAGTAGCGCGGGCGCGCGGCGGCGGCAAACCCGGCGGCGCGTCAGCCGATCAGGCCGCGCACGAAATCGTGAAGGAAGACGCGGCGGGTCGCCTTGAGGCGCTCGGCCTTCAATATGTTGTGCACCAGCTCGCGGCATTTCTCCGCGTCGTTGTTGATGAGGACGTAGTCGTATTCGGCCCAGTGGCTGATTTCGGCGGCGGCGCGGTCCATGCGGGCGCGGATGACGTCCTCGCTGTCGGTGCCGCGGCGGGTGAGGCGGCGCTCCAGTTCCTCCATGGACGGCGGCAGGATGAAGACCCGGACGATGTCCGGATCGACCTGCTTCAACTGCTGCGTTCCCTGCCAGTCGATGTCGAGCAGGACGTCGCGCCCCGCCTCGATCACCTTCATGACCTCGCTCTTGAGCGTCCCGTAGCGGTGGCCGAAGACGTGCGCCCATTCGAGGAACTCGCCGGCTGCGACCATCTCGGCGAAGCGCTCCTCGGACACGAAATGGTAGTGGACGCCGTCCGTTTCGCCGGGGCGGATCGGCCGCGTCGTCGCCGAGACGGAAAGGGCGATGCCGTCGTCGGCGGCGAGCAGCATGCGGGCGATGGTCGATTTGCCGGCGCCGCTGGGGCTCGAAAGCACGAAGAGCAGGCCCCGGCGCTTGAAAGCGGCTTTAATCTCCATGGCCGCCATTGGCTTGCGGCCTGAGCCAAGGTCAAGGGCAGACATGCCGGAATTCGCTGCTAAGTTGCCGCCATGGGGAGGCATGTCGCGCTTTTACGGGCGGTGAATGTCGGCGGGCGCAAGCTGCCGATGGCGGAGCTGCGCGCGCTTTGCGCGGAGATCGGATGGGCGGACGTGTCCACCTTCATCGCCAGCGGTAACGTCCTCTTCACGTCGAACGGGGACCGCGAAACGCTCGAAGCGCAGCTCGAGACCGCCATCGCCGACCGCTTCCAGATGGACGTGCCGGTGATCGTGCGCTCGGCGGACGAGTGGCGCGCCTACCCGCCGTGCAACCCATTCCCCGACGCCGCGCGCGACACGCCGAACCTCCTCATGCTCCTCGTCTCGAAGCGCATGCCCGCCGCAGACGCCGCCGCACGGCTCCAGGCGAAGGCCGCGCCGGGCGAGCGCATTGCTCTCGCCGGCGACGCGCTCTGGATCCACTTCGCCGCGGGCTCGGCCCGCTCGAAGCTGACGCCGACGCTCATCGACAAGGCGATCGGCTCGCCCGCCACCTCGCGCAACCACAACAGCGTCCTCAAGATCGGGAACCTGCTTTGAAGGCCGTGCCGCTCATTCCCCGCCGCTACTGGATCGCCGCCTTGGCCTTGGTCGCAGTTATGGCCGCGATCCTGCTCCTGATGGGCCGACCGCCCATCTGCACCTGCGGCACGGTAAAGCTCTGGGTCGGCACGGTGAACGGGCCGGACAACAGCCAGCACATCGCCGACTGGTACACGCCCAGCCACATCATCCACGGCTTCCTATTCTACGCGCTCGGATGGGCGGTGCTGCGCCGCAACCCGCCGGGCGACCGGCTGATCGGCGCGGTGCTGATCGAGGCGGGTTGGGAGCTCGTCGAAAACAGCCAGTGGATCATCGACCGCTACCGCCAGGCGACCATGGCGCTCGGCTACAATGGCGACAGCGTCCTCAACTCCGCCTTCGACGTGCTGTGGATGATCCTCGGCTTCGGCATCGCGCGGCGCCTCCCGGTCTGGGGCACGGTCGCGCTCGCCCTCGCCTTCGAGCTGCTGACGCTCGCGGTGATCCGCGACAATTTGACGCTGAACGTCCTGATGCTGGTCTGGCCGGTCGAAGCGGTCGCCCGCTGGCAAGGCGCCGGGTGACGATGGCAACGGGACGGGTCGGATAACATAACCGTTCGTCCCGAGCAGCCGTCGAGCCTGTCGAGACGGCGTGTCGAGGGACCCGCTCCGAGCCTGGTCCCTCGACCCGGCCCTTGATACGGGCTTCGCCCTACTCGGTCCTGCTCGGGACGAACGGGAAAGCGGCAGCCCCGGCTTGGAGCGCGCGCCTACCCTCCCGATATTCCTTCGATCACCTTGCCGGTGCCGCCGCAGACGGGGCATTCGCTTCCGTCGGCATGGCGGCCCTTGCCGTTGCAGTGGCGGCACAGATTTTCGCCGGTGCCGGGCGTGCCGGGTGCCGCTTCGTCGCCGGGATTGGTGTCGGGATCGCTCATGCGAACACCAACCCGGGCGAGAAGCGGCGGTTCCCGGAACTGGTCGCCGCCTTAGCGGCGATAGTTGCGGGCGAGGGTCAGATGCTGCTGGATGATCGGCGTCGCCGCCATGGCGGTCTGGCGCAGGGCCGGCGCGTCGCCGTTCTGGGCGTAATTGCGGTGAAGGGCGAGCGCCATTTCATGCGCCGTCACCTGCTGCATCTGGAACATCCGGTCGAATTCGGACGCGCTCGCCGCCTGGAGACGGCGGAGCATTTCGGCGTGGAGCGGCATCATGCCCGTCGGCATGGGCGTGCCGGAGGCCTGCGCCGCCGCCATCAGCTGCTGCGTCGTCTGGGTATGATGCTGGACGAGCATCGCTCCGAACTGGCGGATTTGCCCGTTCTGCGAGCGCTGCTGGGCGAGCTGGCCGGACTGGATTTCGTACATGTCGCTGGACGCGGCCATCATCACGTAAGGCGCGCGCTGCTCCGGCGTCGGATCGGCGGGCATGGCCATTCCGGCCGCGGCGCTGTCCATCTCGGCGGACGAACAGGCGGCAAAGGAAAGCGAGGCGGCGGCGGCGAGGAGGAGGTTGCGCGTAAGCATGTGTCTGGAATCCCTGTCTGGAGATTGTGAATGCCCACGAAGCGCCGCGCTGCGCTCCCCGGTTCCGGTCGTTACGGCCTTGTTTGACCTTGATCAGTGCGATTCTACCGTACCGGAACCGGGCCGAGCGCTGGCGGGTTCTTCCACGATGACCATCAAAGCCGCCTGCGCCTCGCTCCTTCTCCTGTCCGCCGCCGCATCGCCTGCGCTTGCTCAGTCCATTAGCTCGGAACGCCCCGCCGACCGCGGCGAAGTCTTCGTCGGCGTCTATGCGCACGACATCGACACCCCGCTCAACCTGCGCGGCTACAATGAAGGCGTCGACGTCCAGCTCGGCTGGCGCGGCGCGCGGCTGCGCGGCCTGTCCGCCATCGGCGCGCCCTCCCCTTACGTGTTCGGCGCGCTGAATACGGCCGGCGATGTCCATTATGCCGCGGCCGGCATCAGCTGGAAGATCGGCCGCAAGGTCTATGTGCGCCCCGGCATCGGCCTTGCCGTCCACAGCGCGCCGAGCTTCGAGCGCAATCCGGAGCGGTCGCTCGGATCGCGCATCGTCTTCGAGCCCGAACTCGCCGTCGGCGTGCAGCTGACGGACCGTGTGTCGGTGGAGGCGAGCCTCGTCCACCTCAGCCACGCCACCCTGTTCGACGGCCACAATCCCGGCATGGACAATGCGGGCATCCGGCTGAACTACCGCTTTTGACATCGGCGCGGCCGCTGTTAGCTTCGCGCCATGAAGATCGCACTCGCCCTCGCCGCCGCCGCGTCCGCCGCCCTTTTCGCACTTCCCGCCGATGCGGAGGCCAAGCCGCGCCGCGCGCGCTGCGTGGTGACTTCGGAAGGCGCCACCTATAACGGCGCCTGCACCTTCACGCCGGAAGCGGGCGGCTCCTTCTCCGTGGAGCCGATCGGCCGCCGCTTCCTTGTCGGACAGGTGAGCAGCGTTTCCGTCTCCATCTACCGCCCGGGCGCCGCCGAAGTGCGCGGGCTGACGGCGGACGGGATCAACAGCCGCTGGGGCGAAGCCCGCCGCTCGCCCCGCGACCGCTCCTGCTGGGTCGGCGCCGGCTTCTCCGTCTGCGCCTATTGAGCGCTCAGCGCCCGATCATCTTCTCCGGCTTCACGACGCGGTCGAACGTGTCCGCGTCGACAAGGCCGAGCTCCAGCCCCGCTTCCTTCAGCGTCTGCCCGTTTTTGTGGGCATGCTTGGCGATGTTCGCGGCATTGTCGTAGCCGATTTCCGGCGCGAGCGCGGTGACCAGCATCAGCGACCGGTTCATGAGATCGGAGATGCGGCGCTCGTCAGGCTCGAGGCCGTCGAGGGCGCGGGCGGTGAAGCTCTCGATGCCGACCGCGAGGATGTCGATCGAGCGCAGCACATTGGCGCCGATCAGCGGCTTGAAGACGTTGAGCTCCATATGGCCCTGGAGCCCGCCGACGGTCACCGCCACGTGGTTCCCCATCACTTGCGCCGCCACCATGGTCAGCATCTCGGCCTGGGTCGGGTTGACCTTGCCCGGCATGATCGAGCTGCCCGGCTCGTTCTCGGGGAGCTTCAATTCACCGAGGCCGCAGCGCGGGCCGGAGCCGAGCAGCCGGATGTCGTTGGCGATCTTGGTGAGCGAGACGGCGAGCACGTTCAATGCGCCCGACAGCTCGACCAGAGTGTCGTGGCTCGCCAGCGCTTCGAACTTGTTCGGCGCCGTCTCGAACGGCACCCGCGTGAGCTTCGCGATCTCGGCCGCGAAAGCTTCGGCGAAGCCCTTGGGCGCGTTCAGCCCGGTACCGACGGCCGTTCCGCCCTGCGCGAGCTGGTGGAGCCGCGGCAGCACCGCCTCGACTCGGGCGATGCCCATTTCGATCTGCATCGCATAGCCGGAAAATTCCTGGCCCAGCGTCAGCGGCGTCGCGTCCTGGAGGTGGGTGCGGCCGATCTTGACGATGTGGTCGTAGGCTTCCGCCTGCGCCGAAAGGCGGCGGTGGATGGTCTGAAGCGCCGGGATGAGGCGCTGGTGGACGGCGCGCGCGGCGGCGACGTGAAGCGCGGTCGGGAAGCTGTCGTTGGACGACTGCCCTTTGTTGACATGGTCGTTCGGGTGGACCGGCGACTTGCCGCCGCGCTTGCCCGTCAGGATCTCGTTGGCGCGGCCCGCAATGACCTCGTTGGCGTTCATGTTGGACTGAGTGCCGGAGCCCGTCTGCCAGATGACGAGCGGGAACTGGTCGTCGAGATTGCCGGACGCGACCTCGCCGGCGGCGGCCTGCACCGCTTCCGCGATTTCGGCGTCGAGCCCGCCGATGCGCGCATTCACCCGCGCCGCGGCCTGCTTCACGAAGCCCAGGGCATGGACGATCTCCAGCGGCATCGCTTCGCGCTGTCCGAAGGGGAAATTCTCGATCGAGCGCTGCGTTTGCGCACCCCAATAAGCGTCGGCCGGAACGTCGATGGGGCCGAAGCTGTCGCTCTCGCTGCGCGTGTTGCCATAGGTGTTCATGGCCGCTCCCTTATGGAGGTGGAGCCGCTCGCACAAGTTCCTCCCCATCCTCGATGGGGACGACCCTACTTCTTGCGCTTGAAATCCACGGCGACGACGTTGGAGCCGTCCTCGACGGGCTCGACGACCCGCGGCGCGTCGTTCTCGGCCTCCTCATGGTCCTGGACGCCGTTTTCGTCGACCTGGGCCTGGAACTGGAGGGCGAAGTTGACCGCCGGATCGACGAAGCCGGTGATCGCCGCGAACGGGATGACCAGCTTGGCCGGCGCCTGGTTGAAGCTCAGGCCCACTTCGAAGCCGTCCTCGCGCACCTTCAAGTCCCAGAAGCGGTTCTGGATGACGATGGTCATCTCGTCGGGGAAACGCTCGGTGAGGTGGCGCGGGATGTCGACGCCCGGCGCGCCGGTCTTGAAGGTGATGTAAAAATGGTGATCGCCGGGAAGGCCGGTCGCAACCACTTCGCCGAGCACACGGCCGACGACCGCGCGCAGCGCCTCCTGCACGATCTCGTCGTAGGGAATCAGGCTGTCGGGTGCGTCTTCACTCATCGACCCGACTCGTAGCGCGGCCCGCTCCTTGGTCAAGGGTGCCAAAGTACGACGTTAGCGGGGCCGCAAGCCGCGTTGCACCCTCCGATCAACGAGGGTTATGGCGCCGGGCGAGGAGGATGCCATGCCGATCGACGCCACCCTGCCCTATGACGACTCCAACATCTTCGCGCGGATCCTGCGCGGCGAAATTCCGTCGAAGACGGTCTATGAGGACGAGCACGCCCTCGCCTTTCACGACATCGCGCCGGCGGCGCCCGTCCACATCCTCGTCATTCCCAAGGGGGCCTACGTCTCCTGGGACGATTTCTCGGCCCGCGCGTCCGAAGCCGAGATCGCCGGCTTCGTCCGCGCCGTCGGCCATGTCGCGCGCAGGCAAGGCCTGGTCGAGCCCGGCTACCGGCTGCTCGCAAATGTCGGCGGCCATGGCGGTCAGGAAGTGCCGCACCTCCACGTCCACCTGTTCGGTGGCCGCGGTCTCGGGCCGATGCTCTCGCGCTAGCGGGACGAACGCTCGGGGGCGGGGGCGCAAGGGGTTAACGCGGATTAGGCTTTGCGCCCGCCTCTTTACTGGCTAGGTTTCCGCGCAAACCGGTGCGACCGGCAAAATAAAAAGGGGAACGATCCGATGGCATCAACACCGACAGGGGCGCCCAAGAAGGGCCTCCTCGGACAAATGTTCGCGCGAAAGTCCATCGCGCAGGTCCAGCGCGAGACCCAGACGAGCGAGCTCAAGCGCACGCTCGGCAAGTGGAACCTCCTGCTGCTCGGCGTCGGCTGCATCATCGGGGCCGGCATCTTCGTCCGCACCGGCAGCGCCGCGGCGCTTCACGCCGGGCCGGCCGTGCTCCTTTCCTTCGTCGTCGCCGGCATCGTCTGCGCCTTTGCGGGCCTGTGCTATGCCGAGCTTTCCTCCACCCTGCCGGTCTCCGGCTCGGCCTATACCTACAGCTACACCACGCTGGGCGAGTTCGTGGCCTGGATCATGGGCTCGCTCCTGCTCCTCGAATACGGCCTCGCCGCCTCGGTGGTCGCCGTCGGGTGGAGCGGCTACGTGGTCAGCCTCCTTGCCGATTTCGGCATCGTCATACCGCCGCAATTGACCGGCCCCGCCGGTTACACGCTGATGCGCGACGGCGTGCCGGTGCTGGTCGACGGCCAGACCGTCACAACCCTGTTCAACCTCCCGGCCTTTCTGATCTGCGCCGCCCTGGCCGCCTTGCTCTGCATCGGCGTCTCGGAAAGCGCCAAGGTCAACAACGTCATCGTCGCGATCAAGGTCAGCGTTCTCGTCGCCTTCATCGTCGTCGGCGGGCTCATCGTCCTGTCCAATTTCGGCGAACTCAGCGCCGCCAACTGGACGCCCTTCATCCCGGCAAACGAGGGCGAGGGCAAATTCGGCGTCGATGGCATCATGCGCGCCGCCTCCATCGTCTTCTTCGCCTATATCGGCTTCGAAGCGGTCTCCACCGCAGGTCAGGAAGCCAAGAACCCGGCCAAGGACATGCCGTTCGGCATCATCGGCTCGCTGGTCGTGTGCACCGTCATCTACATGCTGGTCGCCGCGATCATGACGCTGCTCGTGCCCTATGCGCAGCTCAACGTTCCCGATCCCGTCGCCGTCGTGGTCGACAATTTCGGCTCGACCTGGTCCTGGCTCGCCAAGACGATCAAGGTCGGCGCGATCATCGGCCTGACCTCCGTGGTCCTGGTGCTGATGTATGCGCAGACCCGCATCTTCTACACCATGGCCCGCGACGGTTTGCTGCCCAAGGTGTTCAGCCGCGTCCACCCGCGCCTGCACACGCCCTACGTCAACACCATCCTGGTCGGCGCCATCACCGCGATCGCGGCGGGCTTCTTCGACATCAACGTGCTCGGCGACATGACCTCGGTCGGCACGCTGGCGGCCTTCGCCATCGTCTGCCTGTCGGTCATCTACCTGCGCCGCAAGGCGCCGGAGCTGCCGCGCGGCTTCAAGGTGCCGCTCTATCCGGTGCTGCCGGTGCTCGGCATCCTGTCGTGCATCTACCTGATCTCCACCGTGCCGTGGGACGTGCTCAAATTCTTCCTCTGGTACATGGTCGGCGGCGTCGCCCTCTACTTCGTCTACGGCATGCGCAACTCGAACCTGCAGCATGGCGAGCCGCAGGACGATCAGCCCGATCTCCCGGTCTATCCGGAAGATGCGGACGGTTCGGTGATCAAGCCGTAACGCCGCTCAACAAGGTTCAGACACTCGGAAGGGAGGCTTCGGCCTCCCTTCTTTTTTGCCTATTTCCCGTGCCTTGCGTGGCGTCGCAGAGTCATTCTCAGGCAAACGCGTCCTTTGACTCGCGTGTACAGCCGAAACGCTATAAGCATGATGAACTATTCGCCGACTCCGAGTCGAATTTCGAAGCACAACGCTTCGGAAGCCGCCGGTTTATTGTGCGAAGGATTTAAACAACCAGCAAACATAGGGGGGAATGTTTATGAACTACATTCGCACTTGCCTGCTCGCGGCCGCCTGCCTCGTGGTTTCCACTCCGGCATTCGGCCAGGCGACACGGACCTGGGTGTCCGGAAGCAGCGGCAACGACGCCAATCCCTGCAGCCGCACGGCGCCCTGCCAGACCTTCGCCGGCGCCTACAACAAGACGGCCGCGGGCGGCGAAATCAACGTCATCGACGCGGGCGGCTTCGGCGCGGTCACCATCGCCAAGAACATCACCATCGACGGCCTCGGCCCGATGAGCTCGATCCTCGCGGTCAACTTCAACGGCATCACCGTGAACGGACCCGGCATCGTCGTGAACCTCAGGAACCTCACCATCAACGGCGGCAACGGCACGATCGGGAGCGGCATCCGGATCGTCGACGCGGCCGCGGTCAACATCGACAATGTCGTCATCGAGAATTTCGCCGGCACCGGCACCAACGGCCGCGGCGTCGCGATCGAAACCGCCGCAGCGAACGTCCGCGTCAACATCCAGGACGTCCGCTTCGCCAACCTCACCAATTTCGGCGTTCATTCCAATCCGACGGCCGGCAACGTCATCCTCGCCATCGACGATGCGACGTTCGTGCGCGGCGGCACCACCGCGATCCAGCTGCGCCAGCTCACCAACGCGACCATCGACGAGACCACCGTCACCGGCCACAATCCCGGCGCCGCCGTGGCGCTCGAGCTCGGCACGGTGAACGCCCACATTTCGAACAGCGTGTTCACCGACAATGCCTTCGGAGTCTTCGCCGGCAATGGCGGCGCGCCGGTGGCAAGGATCACGGGAACCACCATCACCCGCAGCGCCACTGCCGCGCTGAGCCTGAGCGGCGGCACCATCGTCTCCTACGGCGACAACCCCATTCGCGGGAACACCGGCAACGAGCTTCCGTCGGCGGTGGAGCTGCCGCGCTAGGAGGCGCACGCCCCGGTCCGCCGCCCCCAGGGCGGCGGCGCTGGCGGCGCATGACGACAGAACGACCCGGCGGGCGCCTCGCCCGCCGGGCGTTCGCACGTCGCCGAGGCGCTGGCGCCCGCCCCCGAAAAGGTGTATTCGACTCGCGTCGCCATGGGGAATGGCGGTTGGGGGGAGATCGGGCCGGCAATACGGCCGGGCGCTGGGCTTGCCCCCATCACACATGAAAGAGGGGGCTTTCACATGAAACTCATTCGTGCAGCTTTGTTCGCGGGCCTGATGATGGGCGGCGCTTCGTCGGCTTACGGTCAGGCGACCCGCACCTGGATTTCGGGGGTCGGCGACGACGTCAATCCGTGCAGCCGCACCGCGCCGTGCAAGACCTTCGCGGGCGCCATCTCGAAGACCGCGGCCGGCGGCGAGATCAACGCGATCGATCCGGGCGGCTACGGCACGGTCACCATCACCAAGTCGATCACTCTCGACGGCCTCGGCCAGATGACCTCGCTGCTCGCCAACGGCGCCACCGGCATCACCGTCAACGGCGCCGGCATCGTCGTCAACATCCGCAACGTGACGATCAATTGCGGCAGCAACGCGGTCGGCAACGGCATCCGGATCCTGCAGGCCGCCCACGTGAACATCGAGAACGTGGTGATCGAGAATTGCACGGGCACCGGCGCCAACGGCAACGGCGTCGTCATCGCCACGAGCGCCGGCAACGTGCGCGTCGATATCCGCAACGTCCGCTTCGCAAATCTCGGCGCGCACGGCGTTCATTCCAACCCGACCGGCGGCACGGTGTTCCTGAACGTGTCCGACTCGTCCTTTGTGCGCGGCGGGACCACGGCGATCCAGCTTCGCCAGCTCACCAATGCGACGATCGACCGCGTGACGGTCACCAACCACAATCCGGGCGCGGCCGTCGCGGCGGAGCTCACCTCGGTCCTCACGCACATCTCCAACAGCGTCTTCGCCGACAACGCTTTCGGCGTCTTCAACGGCAATGGCGGCAATCCGATCACCCGCATCTCGAACACGGTGATCACGCGCAGCACCACCTCGGCGCTGCAGATCAGCGGCGGGTCGATCATCTCCAACGGCGACAATCCGATCCGTCAGAATGCCGGCAACGAGCTTCCGACCTCGGTCGAGGGTCCGCGCTAAACGGAACGCCCGCCTCGGCGGACGATCAAAAATGGCCGCCCGGCGCTGCAAAGGCGCCGGGCGGTCTTTTTATTGAAAACTCGCCGCGAGCGCCGGCTTCAGCACGAGGGCGATGCCGATCACGCTGACGAGGAAAATGAGGGTGCGCACCTTGGGAATGCCGAGCGCGTAGACGGGCAGATAAAGAACGCGCGCACCGAGCCACAGGAGCGCGCCGATCTCCGTCCAGCCGTCCGTCAGGCCGGCGACGTGCACGATCAGCACCGCCGCGGCGAAGATCGGAAAGGTTTCGAAGAAGTTCGCCTGCGCCCTGGCGAGCCGGCCGACGATCGGCTCCGGCGGCGGCAGCGCCTCGTCCCGCGCGCCCATGTTCCAGGCCGTGCCGTACTGCCGCGTCTTGACCCGCACCGCGGCGAAGATGTGGACGATGGCGAGGACGCAGCCCCAGGCGAGCGCGAAAAGTTCGGTGGTCATGGCGCGAAGGTGGCGGAGCGGGCGCGCTTTGCCAAGCGGCCCGGAGGCAGGCCCCGCGTCAGGCCGCCCGCCGCGGCCCGAAGCGCTTGCGCTCCGGATCGAAGCGGCAGCGATAGCGGCCCTTGATGCATTCGTTGAAATAGCGTCCCGCCGAACGCGCGGTCTTGAGCGCATCGTAAATGCCGGCCGGCACGCCTTCGTAGATGTAGCGGCCGGTGGCGCGGAACCAGATGCTGAGCGAGCCTTGCTCGTCATCGTAGCAGATTCGCTCGATCATCGACGATTTGAGCTTGGCGGCGCGCATGATCCCGCTCCTCTGGCCGAGGGAATCGAGCGCAGACGAAGCGCCGAATCGCTCGTTCCCTCCGGAGCGGCGACTCGAATCGATTTCGAGCCGGAGCGAGTCGCAAGCGCCGGATTTCCTCCCGGCAAAAGGATGCGCTACGCTCCGCCGCCATGACCGCCGACCCGCGCATCGACGACTACATTGCTCGCCAGGCCGACTTCGCCCGGCCGATCCTCGATCATCTCCGCGCCGCCGTACACGCCGCCTGCCCGGAGGCGGAAGAGACGATCAAGTGGGGCATGCCGCACTTCCTTTATCGCGGCCGCATCCTTGCCGGCATGGCCGCCTTCAAGGCGCACGCCACCTTCGGCTTCCGCAACGCCGCCGCGGTCGTCGGCGAAACCGGCGCCGAGCGCGAAGCGATGGGCCAGTTCGGCAGGCTCCGGTCTACCGCCGACCTCCCGCCGCCAGACGCTCTCGCCGCGATGATCCGCAAGGCCATGGCCGAGGCGGACGGCGGCGCGAAACCCGCCCGTCCCGCGAAACAGCCCAAGCCCCCGCTCGAAACGCCGCTTGATCTCGCCGCGGCGCTCGACGCCGCCCCCGCCGCCCGCGCGGCGTTCGACGCCTTCCCGCCCGGCTGCCGACGCGAATATGTCGAATGGATCGTCGAAGCGAAGCGCCCGGAAACACGCGCGAAGCGCATCGCCCAGGCAGCGGCCTGGATCGCCGAAGGCAAGCGCCGCAACTGGAAATACGAAGCCTGCTGAACCCCCGCCGTGGTTACGTGACCTGCACGGCCGCAGCGCCTCCGCCCCTCGACTTCGCTCGGGACGAACGAGCCCCCGAAGCGCACAGCGGCACTAAGTGACGGGCCGCCAACATCGTTCGTCCCGAGCGAAGTCGAGGGGCGCCGCACCGGCGGTCGCCCGGCTCGCCCCTCAGTCTTCGCCCGGTCCGACGGCGAGCACCCGCACTTCCTCGACCCGGCCGCCGGCCTCGAGTTCGACGATGTCGCCGCGCTCGGCGCCTTCCAGCGCGCGGGCGAGCGGCGCCGTCCATGCGATGCGGCCCTTGGACGGGTCCGCTTCGTCTTCGCCGACGATCAGGACGTCGCTCATCAATATGCCGCGCCGGATGGTGACCCGCGTGCCGAAGCCCGCTTCGGACGGGTGCGGCTCGGGCGCCATCACGCGCGCCGTGGTGCGCCGCGCCGTCCAGTAGCGCAGGTCCCGGCGCAGCCGCGCCTCCTCCTCGCCCCTGGCAAAGGCGAGCGCCGCTTCGATGGCGGCGACATTGTCGTCGATCATGCGGGCGCCTCTCGGCGTCACCAGGTTCGGCGCTCCGCTCGTCGTCCGATCGATCGGCGGCGGTTCGGGGACGTCGTCCACTTCCCTTACGAATGCGCGGCTCACTGCTTTTCTCCTTGGCGGACATAACGCAGATCAAGCGCAAGGGATGCATGCCAATCGCCTAAGTGCCTGTTTAAAAAGGTTTTCCGCCTTCGGCCACGGCGTTGTCAGAGGCCCGCCGCAGCGGCTAGGGTGCGGCATGCGCGCGCTTTGGCTCCTTCTTCTCCTCACCGGCTGCGGCGGCGAGGAGAAGGGTGAAGCGCCGCCGACCGGGAACGAAGCCGCGGCGAAATCGGTCCCGCCGCCGCGCATCCCGTCCGCCGCCGAGATCGCCGACATGGAGGCCGCGGCCGGGACGCTGCGCGCTTATTACGCGCATATCGGCCGCGGCGATTATCGTGCCGCCTGGGCGCTTCGCGAGCAGCGGCCTGGGCTCGACTTCGCGCGCTTCGCGGTGAGCTTCGACATTTATGCCGATTACCATGCCGATGTCGGCACGCCCTCCTATCCGGCCGCGCAGGGCGATTGGGTCTGGATCGATGCCCCGGTGCAGACCTGGGGCCGCCGCAAGGACGGGGAACGGTTCGGAAGCGTCGGGCGTGTGCTCATGAAGCGGCCGGCGCAAGGCGGCGGGTGGAAGATCGCGCCTTGACTGCGATGCCGCGGCGCGCCTTGAGTGGCGACCACGCGCGGCAAAGGAGAGGAAGATGAAGAGCGTCCTGTCGGCCCTGTTCGCGGCTTCGGCCGCTCTGGCCCTTGCCGGCTGCGGCGGCGACGGCGCCGGTTCGAACGCGAACCAGGCGGCGCCCGCGGCGAGTGCGGACGGCGCGTCCGCCGAGGCCTCGGCCGATGCCGCGACTCCGTCGGCGAGGAGCGCCGGCACCCGCATCGCCAACCGCCCGCACGAAGCTTTGCTGAGGCTCGACGACAGCGATCGCCGCATCACGCTCGTGCGTGCCATCCGGGCGACGCGCAACCGCTGCCCGCACCGGGTCGAGCCCAATCCCGTTCACCAGGGCGAATATGAAGGCATGGCTTATTGGACGGCGCGCTGCGACAATAATGAGCAATATGCCGTCTTCATCGCGCCCAATGAAGACGTGCAGGTGCGCAATTGCCGCGACATGGCCGAGCTGCGCCTCCCCGCCTGCCGCCAACTGCCGCCCGCCGAGCCGAGGCGCGAGCGTCCCAAGGCGGCGGCGAAGAGCTAAGAGCTAGAATTTGGCTTGAACGCACGCGAGGGCCAACCCACAACCGCCAGCCCTGAGCCTGTCGAAGGGCGGATCGCAGCGCGCCGACCGCCCCGCGAACGGCCTCAGCTCAGTCGCACTGCCTGGTTTCGCGATACTCGCCGGTTGCGCTCATCGTCCGCACGGTGGTGCAGGCGCCGTCGCGCAGTTCCTCGCGCCACGAGCCGTCGGCGGCGGTGACGCGGTTGCCGCGCGGCACGCGGCGGCCGTTCCGGATCTCGTAGGACCAGTTGGAGGGCGTCTTCGCCTGGGCGTCGCTCTTCTGGGCGATGGCCGGTGTCCCGAAGGCACCGAGCGCCGCCGCACCGATCGCGATCATCGCGCCGGCTACAAGCGTCATCTGCACATTCTTGGTCACGGGGACACACTCCTGTCTGACGATAGGCATTTAGAGGCCAGGCGATGAACGGAAGATGAGCGCTCACGGGGCCCGCTTCAAGGTGCTCTTGGGAGCGGATGCCGGCGAGGCAACTGACGGCAACAGAGACCAGTCCGATCAACCCCCGACACACCACCGCTAGTCCTGAGCCTGTCGAAGGACGGTTTGCCCGCTCCGACCCGGGCTTCGACAAGCTCAGCCCTAGCGGTGGCGGTAACCGGGTCACCCACCCCTCCTGCGGAGCCGCGGCGCCGCTCCGAGCACCGCACAGACCGCCCACCAGACGCCCTCCGCGTGCGACGAAATTGCGGTGGATAAGTCGTTTACCCTCTTGGCCCCGGACTCGGCTTCAGGCACAAACGCTGGTGGCGGTGCCGAGGGGGTGACGCTAGTGGTTGTAGGCGAAGGCTCCGGAGCCCATATACTTCGGAGACGGTTTCGAGCGGTCCTGTGGATATCGGGGACAAGCCGAAATGAGCCCGCCCCTCCCCTTCGAAAGCGCCTAAGGTGGGGCGTATTCCCGCTGGAACATGATGAGAACAAGGGGTAGAGCGATGGACCTGTCAGGCACCAGCGAAGTGGGAAGCGGCGACGTGAGCACGGTGACGGCCGATGCGCCGAAGAAGGTCATGGCCCATGGCGGCGATTCGCACAGCATCACGCCCCAGGCCCATAAGGTCGTCGTCGATCACAGCCGCGACGCCTTGCTCACCGATTTCGGCAAGGACACGCTGCAGGACCGCTATCTCCTGCCCGGCGAATCCTATCAGGACCTCTTCGCCCGCGTCGCCTCGGCCTATGCCGACGACGCCGCCCACGCGCAGCGGCTTTACGACTATATCTCGCGCCTCTGGTTCATGCCGGCGACGCCCGTCCTTTCGAACGGCGGCACCGGGCGGGGCCTGCCCATCTCCTGCTATCTCAATTCCGTGTCGGACAGCCTCGAGGGCATTGTCGGCACCTGGAACGAGAATGTCTGGCTCGCCGCGCGCGGCGGCGGCATCGGCACCTATTGGGGCGCGGTGCGCGGGATCGGCGAAGCCGTCGGCCTGAACGGCAAGACCAGCGGCATCATTCCCTTCGTCCGCGTCATGGATTCGCTGACGCTGGCGATCAGCCAGGGCTCGCTGCGCCGCGGTTCGGCCGCCTGCTATCTCGACATCAACCATCCCGAGATCGAGGAATTCCTCGAAATTCGTAAGCCCAGCGGCGACTTCAACCGCAAGGCGCTGAACCTCCACCACGGCGTCCTCATCACCGATGCCTTCATGGAGGCCGTCCGCGACGGCGCCGAATGGACGCTTCGCTCGCCCAAGGACGGTTCGGAGCGCGCCACGGTCGACGCCCGCGCCCTGTTTCAGAAGCTGGTCGAGACCCGCCTCGCGACCGGCGAGCCCTACATCATCTTCATCGACCAGGTGAACCGGTCGATGCCCAAGCACCAGCGCGACCTCGGCCTCAAGGTCTCGACCTCGAACCTCTGCTCCGAAATCACTTTGCCGACGGGCCGCGACCATCTCGGCAAAGACCGCACGGCCGTCTGCTGCCTGTCTTCGCTCAATCTCGAGACCTGGGACCAGTGGAACGGCGACAAGGTCTTCATCGAGGACGTGATGCGCTTCCTCGACAATGTGCTGACCGACTATATCGAGCGCGCGCCCGACGAGATGGCGCGGGCCAAATACAGCGCGCAGCGCGAGCGCTCCGTCGGCCTCGGCGTCATGGGCTTCCACTCCTTCCTCCAGGCGCGCGGCCTCCCGTTCGAGGGCGCGATGGCCAAGTCCTGGAACATGAAGATCTTCAAGCACATCCGCGCCCAGGTCGACGAAGCCTCGATGATGCTCGCCAACGAGCGCGGCGCCTGCCCCGACGCGGCCGACCAGGGCGTGATGGAGCGCTTCTCCTGCAAGATGGCGATCGCGCCGACCGCCTCCATCTCGATCATCGCCGGCGGCACCTCCGCCTGCATCGAGCCCATTCCGGCCAACATCTACACCCACAAGACGCTGTCGGGCAGCTGGTCGATCAAGAACCCGTATCTGGAAGAGCTGCTGAAGCAGAAGTCCAAGAATTCGGACGCGGTCTGGAACACGATCCTCGAGCGCGGCGGCTCGGTCCAGCACCTCGATTTCCTCAGCCAGGAGGAAAAGGACACGTTCAAGACCAGCTTCGAGATCGACCAGCGCTGGCTGATCGAACTCGCCGCCGACCGTACGCCCTATATCGACCAGGCCACTTCGCTGAACCTGTTCATCCCGGCCGATGTCGACAAGTGGGACCTCTTGATGCTCCACTACCGCGCCTGGGAACTCGGCATCAAAAGCCTCTATTATCTCCGCTCCAAGTCCGTCCAGCGCGCCGGCTTCGCGGGCGGCGTCGAGGCGGACAACACCGCCGAAGCCCCGAAATACGAACTCGCCACGACGGATTACGACGAGTGTTTGGCGTGCCAGTGACCCGGCAGCGTGTGATGACAAGCGGCTGTAGCGAGCTGTGCAGGTGCGGTCGGCGCAGCGGGAGCTAGCGCCCCCCCCTTATGCGCCTCTCCTCGTCGCTCGCCATCCGGTTCCGCCGGAGCGGCTTGCGTCATCAGCGGACGCGACCAGCAATTCTGTGATTGCCACCTCAGAGCTAGCAAGCGTTCGGCCTCAGTTTGCCGAGCTGTGCCAGCCGCACTGTCTGGGCCGGCAAGTGCAGCCATCAAGCGTCGAACCTCCGGCTCATAACACCTGCTTCCGCGCTGCGCTGCCCGTTCGAGGTTTGTCTGAACATCCCGTCGGCGAGCCGGCGTATAGTCGCGCCGCGACAGCACCTCCGCAATCTCGGCCCCGTCCGCGCCGAACATCACATCCATATAGTCACGACTCGTCTGCGAAAGGCTCCAGCTCATTGCCGTCGTTCGCCCGTCGAGCGGCGTGATCAGCCTGAACTGAAAGAATCCGACTTTGCCGAGCCCTCCGGCGACGGAGGCGCGCTTCGCCGCGAGAACGGCACGGCTGTCTCTCGTCATGTAGAGAGCGCCGAGCACGGATGACAGTCCACCAAGCAAGGGAGAAGGATCGCTTCGCGGCACGCCCCGCATTGCGATGGCACAGGTTTCGTCGCCCGGCTTTGGACAACGCGCGGTATCCTCCAGCGGCAGCATGTCGTCATTGTTGATCTCGACGATGAGGATGCGCCGCCCAGGGTCGATCTCGTGAATGTAGCGGGCGAGATCGATCAGCGTTTCGAGACCCCCGTTCTCGAAGTAGCCGCCGTCCACCACATGACCGTTCGAAGCCGCCCCGTTCAGCGTTCCGGCCGGGCTGATGACCGGGAAGCGCGCCGAATTGTGAATGGCCGTCGAGGCCCGGATCGGTCGGGCGTAGACGTCGAAGAAGTCGTAACTGTCCTCGATGACGTCGGGTGAGATGCGGACGGGCGCCGTGACGATCCTTTTGCCGGTTTGGGCGTGAGTCCCGTTTGCCAGAACAATCGGCACCCAGTGGCGAGGCGCCACCGCAGGGATGTCGAGAACGCCTTCCCAGATGGATAGAAAATCGGCCTCCATCCTGTCCCCGCGCGGACATGCCGCGGCCGGCACTGCGCTGCTGCCGCTCGCGCATTCGGCTGCGGACCTGCGCCAGCTCATCTCCCAAGATTCCTCGAGCGAAGTGGCGCGGCTCGGAAGCAGAGGAACCGGCAGAAAGCGCTGCACCGTGTCTGGGAAAAGCAAGCCGGCGACCGCTGGACTGAGATAGTCCGCGCCCGCGAAGCTCCGCACGAACTGGAGACGCTCCGTAGGCGTGGGTGCGCTCTGCGGCAGGCGCGACTGCCGCTCAGCGACCCAGGCGCTGTAGCCGACGGCGCCGAGCGTTCCGCCGGACACGCTGCTGATCGCGAACACGTCGTGCGAGAACCCGCGAGCGCCGTCGGCATTCTCAAGCTCCCGAAGCACCGTTCCGGTCCAATAAGCGGCGCGCGACGCGCCTCCTGACGCAGCGACCAGCACCACCGGGTCGGTCGGCTCGTGAAGGCCGCGCCAGCGCTTGTAAGCCTCTTCGATGGACGGCCGCGCCCGAACTTCGCCCGGCAGTGCCCGGACGGTGTGATTGTCGTTGAACTCGCTGAAGACCACGAGCAGCACGAACGCCGCGCTGACGATCGGGAACTTGACCCTCCGCGTCCACCAGATCAGCAGCGACGTGACCGGCACGATGCAGGCGAGTGCCCCGAACGCGACAGCGGCAGGGCCGAGCGTCCATGCCGTTGCTGTGCGCACGCCGGGTATGGCAAACAGCACCAGCATGACGAGCGCCGTCAGCAGCGAGGCGCCGATGAATGTCCAATCGACGGCACCCAGCTCGCTTTGCTCCCCGTCCTTCTTCGAGGCGGCCCGGCCACGCTCGTTGGCCGCGACCAAGCGCGCCGGGCGGCGGATGAAGAACAGGAACAGCAATCCGGCCGACGCGGCGAAGAGCAGGACGCCGAGCTTCACGTCCTTGAACTCGGCGACCCGGAGCAGCGCCCATGTTGCGAAGAGAAGGGGCAGGACGCCCAGGACGCGGCGAAGCCAGTTGAACCATGTCGGATGTGGCATGTCCGGGTCAGTCCGGCAGAGAAGATGCGACCAGTACCAGATGTTGAGGCCGGCCCAGACGCAGGCCAGCCACAGCGCGAACCAGCGGGTAACGGCGGCGCCGGATTGATCGGTAAGACCATCCTCGTTCAGCACCGCGTTTGCGTCGTCGACAAGGCCCGTCATGACGTCGCGTCCCTGCGGCATGGCGACAACCACGAAACCGATCAGAGCGAGCAGGATCAGGGTGATGCGAATGTCGGCCATGACATCGAGCTGCCGCTTCAGGCCTTGGAGGCGTTCACCGATCCGCGTAAGAATTTTTCTGAGCCGGTTCATCATGCCCTCCCCCAGAAGACGATGAGATCAGCGCGCGCCCCCCGCGTGCCGCCAAGGGATTGTGACTCGCGGGCGGGCTTTTGGCCACCCACTCCGCCGGCGGGCTCCCGGGGCGCCCGGTGAGCCGCTTCGGTGCGGCCGCCCGCGGCAGGATGGGACCGCCCGCCAGTCAGCATCTGGTGGACGCCGCGGAATTGATCCACCACTTATAGTATAGCTTATCCCCACTTTTCTGCCGGCGGCGGGCGTTTCGAATGGCGGCAAGCCGCCGCTGGAGCTATGATCGCGCTTGCAATTCGGCACTGCGTCGAAGCTGCTTGGGCTGATTCGCGAGGGTGGATGTCTCATTGCCAACCATGGCGGCAGGTTCCGCGCCGGCTGGATACGCGGCCGGCCTCTCCCCGGTTCGGAGCCGCGGCGAAATGATGCCGTCCCCACTCACCCTCGGCCACATCCTCCTCGCCGCGGCCTTGCTGGAAGCGCTGACCGGCGCGATCCTGCTCGTCGCGGCGGCGAACAAGCGCGCCGCCGGCCCGGGCACGCCCGATTACGCCCGCGGCCGCGACACGCGCCGCGTCGCGCTCATGCTCTTCGTCAGCGCCGCCGCCTTCGTCCTCATGGCACTGGCGACGCCGCTCGGCGGTCTGGAGATCGGCTGATGCACCGCGCTCGCGACAGCCGCCCGCTCTTCGCGCTCGGCGGCGCCCGCGGCGCCGCGCTCTCCGCGCGCGGCGGCCTCACCCCGCTCGCCCCGGAAGCGTCTCATGTTTGAGCTCCTCTGGTTCGGCGGCATTTTCGGCGCGATCGCGGCGGCGATGATCGTAAACTGGCGGCGGGACCGGACACCGCTGCGCACCATCGCGGGCGGGCTCGTGCCGGGCGCCGTCGTCATCGGGCTGCCCGTCCTCCTCCGTCGCTTCGGGATCGACTTGTACGGTCACCCCATCCTCATGCCGATCGTGCTCGCCGCCATGGGCGCCCTGCTGCTGCTCCTGACATGGAGGCTCGTCCGCTCCTGGCAGGACGAGGAGCAGCTTGCCCAAGGCGGTCCGCAGGACGGCTACCTCGTTCGCGCCCGCCTGGTGCCGCCCAGGACGCGGGCGCTGCTCGGCGTCGCCGTCTACGCCTCGATCCTCGCCTTATTCGCTTATTTCCACTTCACGATCCGTCCGGAGTAACGTCCATGCCTCTTCTCGAAGCCCGCAAGCAGTACAAGCCCTTCGAATATCCCTGGGCGTTCGATTTCTGGAAGCGCCAGCAGCAGATCCACTGGATGCCCGAGGAAGTCCCCCTCGGCGAGGATTGCCGCGACTGGGCGCAGAAGCTGACCGATCACGAGCGCAACCTCCTCACCCAGATCTTCCGCTTCTTCACCCAGGCGGACGTCGAGGTGCAGGATTGCTACCACGAAAAATACGGCCGCATCTTCAAGCCCACCGAAGTGAAGATGATGCTCGCCGCCTTCTCCAACATGGAGACGGTGCACATCGCGGCCTACAGCCACCTCCTCGACACGATCGGCATGCCCGAAAGCGAGTACGGCATGTTCCTCCAGTACAAGGAGATGAAGGACAAGCACGACTATCTCGCCACCTTCGGCGTCGACACGGACGAGGACATCGCCAAGACGCTCGCCATGTTCGGCGGCTTCACCGAAGGGCTTCAGCTTTTCGCCAGCTTCGCGATGCTGATGAACTTCCCGCGCTTCAACAAGATGAAGGGCATGGGCCAGATCGTCAGCTGGTCGGTCCGCGACGAGAGCCTGCACTGCGAGGGCATCATCCGCCTGTTCCACGCCTTCGTGAAGGAGCGCGACTGCTACACGCCGGCCGTCAAGAAGGAGATCCGCGACACCTGCCACCACACGGTGGAGCTCGAGGACGCATTCATCGACCTCGCCTTCGAGCAGGGCCCGGTCAACGGCATGAGCCCCAAGGAGATCAAGCAGTACATCCGCTACATCGCCGACTGGCGCCTCGGCCAGCTCGGTCTGAAGCCCATGTTCATGATCGACGACCACCCCCTCCCCTGGCTCGCCCCGCTCCTGAACGGCGTCGAACACGCCAACTTCTTCGAACAGCGCGCGACGGAGTACTCGAAGGCGGCGACCCGCGGAAACTGGAACGAGGTCTGGGACAGCTTCGACCGCAGGAAGCAGGCCAAGGCGGCGAACGACGTGCCGGCCGAAGCGGCCGACGCGGACATGTTCACGCGGGCGGGCGTGGCGGCGGAGTAGGGCGTGGTCAGGTTCGCGCCACCCTCCAGCCGCGAGAAAGTCTAGTTAGCCGATGCTAGGTGAGCTGTTAGCTGTTGGAACTCTATTGGGCGCAGGACAGCTTGCTGATCAGCTGGGGACGAAGCGTCTACGACTGGTTGTGCTGTCCTTCATCCGAAGCTCGCGCGGCTTAGACTGGCATAAGTTTGTGGCGCTGAAAGCATGGGCTGCATATGTGATTATCTACGGGAGTAAAAGCTCGTCCCTTCGCTTTCAAATTCGTTCGTCTGTAATTTATCTCTTTTTGTTTGCCGCATCGCTAGCGTTCTTGCGTGTGTTCTTCCCGGTTCAATTCGCTTCGGTGACCTCCGTTTTTTATTATGGCGGAACGGCAGAGGTGATCGGTTGGCTAGTCGCTGCAGCCTTAGGAATGATGCTATATGTTCTTGCGAACGCTCAGACGCTCTACTTCTTAGAGGTTTTGAAAACTGCTCCGTCTACCTTTAAGTTCTTTCTGGTTGCTTACGCTGACTTTCTGATCACTAGCTCGGTAGCCCTATTTGGCGTTCCTGCAACAATGCTTATCGCAAGCGCCATCTCAGTGTCGAACTCTGAGTCCGAAGTTGATGTCACTTTCCAGTTTGAGCGACTTGTCAGAAGTCCATCGATCGACATATTGCGGCAGTACGGCGGCTCCATAGACTCAGCTAGAGTCGAAGAACTGATTCGTCGTCAGGAAGAGTTATTTTACTTTGAAGTGGACTTCACGGTTCGCCCTCGATCCCTGGATGAAGCGCACCGCGATTTTGACCTGACCCGCGTATCCATTTCCTCTGGTGACGTTGAGAACGCGACATATGACGGTCGCACTCAGACAATTCGCGTTCTTGATGAGTCCGGATCAGTGTTAGGCTATCGCGAGCGGGACTATATATATCGAGATAGAGTTGCTACCATCGAGTTCCTCGAAGGAACGACAACTCTAGAGCAGAGGAGAAGACAATTCTGCAGTGAGTTTAGCTCGGCACGCGAGCCAGACCACCCACAGGTTGCGTACACCCTGACCGGAGAGCAGGCGTCTCGCCTGCGGGAGGCGTGCACAAATGAAGGAGAGGTTTCCCTAGCGATCCCGGTAAGATACAATTCGTCGAACGTTGACTATGGGGGGACATACTTCTTTTTTCTGAGTACTAATCTCGCGGATTTACTTCGGTCGCTCGGAAACGGATTTGGTAGTTACCTGGCACTATCGCCGTACAGCATGTTAGCGCCTCAGCGGGACAGGGGCGGTTGGTGGCACACTCACCGGCTCGGCGAGCAACAGGCCAATAGTTCTGTAGCTATGGACAATGCACTGAGCTCTGCTTTGTACGCCGACCGCGGAGGTTACAATCAATTCCTAAATCGTTCTGTCGCTGCGGGTACGATAAATTTTGCGATCATGAGCACTGCAGCTTTCAACGTAGCAGTGATGAGTTTTCTCTTTGTATTTTATCCGCTGGTGGCACTTGCCAGACGATCTCGCCTCTTGGCACGCTATGCTGGCCTTCGGAAATATCCATTCACAATCCTCGCGATTGTCGCGTCCTTATATGCGTTAGCGCTCCGGGCGCTTCTGTGACCGGGCAGTGAGCCTTGCTGTTTCCGACTGAAAATCTTCTGAGGAGCCTCACGCCGCGACACTCGGCCGGCAGACTTACCCACTGCTAATTTCGCAATCTGCGGAATGCGGGTTGAAGGCGATTCAGCAGATTGCTAAAGATCCCTTTATGTTCTCACCCGCTGAACCGCTTTCGGACGCTGCGATCGACCTCCTCGCAAGCGCGAGGGGCAAGCGGTTCGGGACCATCCTCGCCGATCCGCCGTGGCAGTTTCAGAACCGCACCGGCAAGGTTGCGCCCGAGCACAAGCGGCTCAACCGCTACGGCACGATGACACTCGACGAGATTTGCGAGCTGCCGGTCGCCGACATCGCCGCCGATCCGTCGCACCTTTACCTTTGGGTCCCGAACGCACTCCTCCCTGAGGGGCTGAAGGTGCTCGATGCGTGGGGCTATCGCTACGTCTCGAACATCGTCTGGCACAAGATCAGGAAGGACGGCGGCTCGGACGGGCGCGGCGTCGGCTTCTACTTCCGCAATGTTACGGAACTGCTGCTGTTCGGCGTCCGCGGGAAGAACGCCCGCACACTCGATCCCGGCCGGAGCCAAGTCAACATGCTCCAGACCCGGAAGCGCGAGCACAGCCGAAAGCCTGACGAGCAGTATGACCTCATCGAGTCCTGCTCGTGGGGCCCGCGCCTCGAAATGTTCAGCCGAGGCAAACGCCGCGGCTGGACCGTGTGGGGCAATCAGGCGGACGACAACTACAAGCCGACATGGGACACGTACGGCTACAACAGCTCAGTGGCAGAGGCAGCAGAGTAGCCGATCAGCTGTATGGGCGGCCGTTCCAAGTCGCTTCGTTGGCAGCTACGATCAGAACCGGGCAGGAGCCCATGACGCCCCGCCGAACCCTCATCTGAGCTTTGTCGAATGATGTCACCGTTGCTGAGGTGAGGTCCACCGGCAGCTTAGGGTTTCGATCCTCCTCGCTAAGGGTTCTCTGATGCTCAGCCCAAAGCCGACGTGCCAGCTCGAGCAGGGCTCGACGCTCTTTGGTGATGATCACGCCCGCTGAGATGACGCCTGCCTCGTACCATGATCGGTAGGATGCAAGGTCGCGATCGAGGTTGCCGTCTTTGGCATTCCACTCGACGTCCACGACGATGCGGTTCTTGAAATTGTCTACGAGGTAGCCCTCTTGATAGACCGGTGGCAGGTCACCGAGCTTCTCGCCGTTCTTGAGGTACAGGATCCCTCGCGTCTCAAGGTCGAGCCTGGCCTCTCGCCATCCGCGCTTTGCGAACTCGCGGTCGATTTCCTCGGCAACATCTCCCCGATTTCCGCCGGCCTTCAGCCATGAGCTCGGATCAAGCCGGTAGGCTGAGAGTACGTCCACGATATCGGTCCATTCCTGCGGGCAAACTGCCTGCATGATGGCTGCGGCCGAATTGGACTCCATGAAGGCCCAGTGATTTCTTGCTGCCGGCGGAAGAACTGCCGGTATGTCGTAGGTGAAGGTCTCAAACATAACAGCTTCCTCGCGTGCGCCTCATCCTGCGATCGGAGCAGGCACGACCCCGCCCGCATCGGACCCGGCATCTAGGAATCGCACTCCCTTTGCCTCGTACGCGTTCCGGATCGCTCGGGAGTTCCTCGCCTGCAGCCCCTCACCTTGCTCTAGGCGCAGTACCGTTCGTCGGCTCACGCCCGATGCCGCCGCCACGTCATCAAGTGACCACTCCAGAGCTGCCCGCGCCATGCGAGCCTGAGCTGCAGTGATTTTGTCACTCACAGCGCCAGAACCGCTTGACGAAGCAGTGATGTTGCACCTACAGTGACAGAAACAAAGAAAGGACCCTCGGGCATGGCTGCGGGGAGGGTGTAACCTGACGCGCCGGGCAGTGCTAGGCGCGAGTGTCGGTGTGCCGCTCGCGCTGGGCGAGGCGCTTGCCGACGGTCCCGCCGCCCGCGCCACCGCCGACGCGCCGGGCGCCGGGGCGGGACAGTCGCGAGCGACCGTCCCCGCCTCCTCCTCCGCCGCCGCCCGCTGGACCCGCACCCTCGCCGCCTACCGCCGCGCCGAGGCGCGGGTGGCTTCGTTCAAGGCGGCGGAGGCGCTTCTGCCCGCGGCGCGGCGGGGCTTTCCCGCCTGCGAAGCGCTCGAAGAGGAGTATGGCCGCCTCGACAGCCTCCGCCTCGCCGCGCTCCGGCGCCTCTTCCGCCTCCCCGCGCCCGATCTCCCCGCCCTCGCCCTCAAGCTCGACTTCGCCGTCGCCGATCAGGCCTGGGAGCTCACCGGCTGCGAATCCTGCCTCGCCGCCATGGCCGAGGACGCGCACCGGCTGTCGGCCGACGCGGCGGCCTGACGAGCGTCAATTGACAACCGCGCAGAAGCCGCTCGCCGCGCAAGCCACGGCGGCAATTCAGTCCGAAGTCTCTCCGGAACGGATCAGACGCCCCCTGATCCGTGAACTCGGCACAGGCTAGTAAGTCGGCTCCAACGGACGGAGCGTCGAGTGGCATCCTATTATGTGAACCGGAACCAGCAGGCGAACGGCGATCACGAAGTGCACGTCACCGGCTGCCGTTACTTCCCGTCGCTGAACGGACAGTATCTCGGCGAGTTCGATTCATGCGGCCCTGCCGTGACCGAGGCCAGGCGCTACTATCCCCGCGCGAATGGGTGCGCGACCTGCTGCTCCGCCTGCCATACGAGTTGAGAGGATATGACGATGAACGTGACGATCACGATCGGCGAGCGCGCCTATACCGCCACCATGCCCCAGATCCCCTCCGTCGGCGATACCATCGAATTGTCCATACCGGGTGCACCGTTCGCGCCGGCTCCCGTCGAGCACGTCAATTGGAAGGTCGGCCAGAACGGACAGGTGGATGTGGAAATAACCTGCTCCTGATCCGCTTCCGCGGCGTTGCCGCGCACCGCCTCCCGTAAGCCGCCTCTCCCTTGCCAGCGCCGCCATGCTCTCCCATGGTGCGGCACTCAGACGTCAGGGAGGCAGACGATGCGAAGCTCCGATACTCCGATCCTGCTGCTCTTCATCGCGGGCCTGGGGGCAGCCGGCGCGGCGGCGTGGCTGCTCGCGCGGCGCAGCGAGACGCCCGACCGGGCGTTCACCGCCATCCTCAGCGCCTGACGAAAGGCGAGACATGAGCGATATCGAGACGAGCGACGCCGGCGGCGGGTCGGACCTTTCGATCTTCCTGTGCGCGATGGCGGCACTCGGGGCGATCGCCGGCGCGGCCTATCTGCTGGGGAAACGGCGGCCGGACCTGGGCATCGCCACCGAGGACATACTCGATCCAGGCCGCGTCAAAGGTCTCGGCTGAAGGTGCGGCCTTCGCCGGCAGGATCGGCCGCACCGCCCCTCGCATCCGCGACGAAATCAAAGCAGCAACGCCGAGCGCCGCCGTCCGCCGCCGAATGCGCCGTATAAGCCAGGAGAATCCGTCCAGCAGCCTCAGCCGCTTCGCCGGCCGCAGCGGGACGATCCCGCCACCTTTTCATTCCGCCGGAGCGTTGATCCGCATCCGTTCCTTTTCCTCGGGCGTGCGGTCGCCGAGATGGCGGTTGCAGCCGACATGGCAGAGGCGCAGATTGTCGATCGCCGACGTCCCGCCCTTCGCGCACGGAAGGATATGCTCGATCGTCGCGGCCTTGCCGCAATTTGGCGGCCCTTCGAAGCGCATCGGCCGCCGGCACCGCCAGCACAGGTCGCCGTGCATCTCGCGCAACCTCGCCGCGCGACCCCGCTTCTTCCGCTGCCGGTGCA
The DNA here is from genome assembly GCA_036388975.1 of Allosphingosinicella sp. Classification (GTDB taxonomy): domain Bacteria; phylum Pseudomonadota; class Alphaproteobacteria; order Sphingomonadales; family Sphingomonadaceae; genus Allosphingosinicella. The sequence continues at coordinate 33,449 of DASVQT010000164.1, forward strand.
CCCAGGGAGGGAGAAGCCAGTTCGGAGCCGGGCGCTTCCTTGCCATGCCGGCGAGGATGACGCCGTTTCCCTTACCTTCGGGTAAATGCCACCGCCGCCCGGCCCCGAAGAACTCGCTTCGAGTCGATCGAAGAAACCATTTTCCTACAATGTGCCACATAGGATAAATGATCCGCTCCAAAACGAACCGAGGAGCAAGGATCATGAGACGCCACGTGGCAAAGGAGTGCAGCATCGAGGAATTCGACGCCTGGATGGCGGCGACCGGCCGGTTCGAGGCGGTCGCCAAGGCGGCGGACGAGGAGGGCGGTCCGCGGCTCTCGCTGGTTCCGGCCGACGACCGCGGCGAGGTGTGGCCGACCGACCTGCTTGCGCCCGCGGCGCCTTCCCCTGAACCCGCGCCCAGTGCCGAGACGCCCCCCGCCGCCACGCCCTTCGACGGCATCCCTCTGGAGGACAGCCGCAAGCGCCTCGCCGGATGGAGCGCCGAGCGCCAGCGCCTGTTTCTGGTCAATCTCGCCGAGACCGGCTCGGTCCATCTCGCCGGCGCCGCCGCGCGCCTGTCCGCGCGCTCGGCCTATCGCCTCCGGGCGCGCTCGCCGGCCTTTGCCGCGGCCTGGGACACCGCCCAGCAGCTCGCCGTCGGGCGGCTTTCCGCGCTCGCCTTCGATCGCGCCATTCACGGCCGCGTCGAACAGGTGTGGCAGGGAGGCGATCTGGTCGCGGAGAAGCGCGTGCCGAGCGACAAGCTCCTGATGTGGCTGCTCGCCCGGCTCGATCCGCGCCGCTTCGCCGCCCCTTGGGAAGTGCGCGGAAACGAGGCCGCCGATCCCCAGGCCGAGGCGCGCTCTGCCTTTGACGGCCTGCTGGGCGCGCTCGCCGACGCGTCCCCGGAATAGCCGCCATGGCCAGTGCGACTTTTGGGACCATTCGCGCTGCCGCCCGGCGTGCCGCATCGGGCGCGGGCGGAGCGCTCAGAAGGGGAGGCGCACGCCGATCATGACGCGGTTGGCGACGGCGCCGCGGTCCATGGGGGCGCTTTCGACATAGGTGCGCGCCGTGGCGCCGCCGCCGATGCCGAGTTCCGCAACCAGGCGCCGCGGCTCGAACAGGCGGGCAAGGGCGGCCATGTCCACCGCCGGCGCGCCGCCCCGGTTTCCGCAGACGACGATCTCGTTGCCCGTGCGCGGCTCGCAGCGCATCGGGAAAAGGGCGCCGCGCTCCTGCCGCGCCGCCGCGGCGAGGTCGAAGACGACCGGGACGAGAAGGGTGCCCGGCGGCTCCGGGGCGGCAAACGCGGGAGGCGCGGCGGCAGCCGCGGCGGCCTGGAGGCCGAGCAGGAGTGCCGGCGTCATGCGAGCTCCTCTTGTCGCTTGCCCGCACCATCGCCCGCGCCGCCGCCGGACGCAAGCGCCGCGCGCCTTCGTCCGCTTCGCCTCAGCGCATCAGGCCGGCCGCCCGGAGCGCCTTTTCGATCACCGCCTGCGGGCCGCTCGCCGCCGTCCGGGCCTCCTTGGCGGGCCGCGCCGCCGCTGCCTCCTTGGCCGGGCGCGCTACGCCGCGGGCACGCTCCGCGCCGGCAATGCCGAAAAAGTCCGCGATCACCGCCGTGGAGCTCAGCCCCACCTCCAGCATGTGCGCCCCGGCGGCGCCGAGCGCGTCCTCGCCCTCCGAGGCCGCGAGCGGCACGCCGTGGGCCATGCCGGTGATGGAATAATGCTCGATCACCGGCTCGCCGGCGGCATCGGTCCAGACCTTGCGCGGGAAGCCGGACACCGTGTCGGTCCGGTCGGGCGCCGGGCCGACGCCGTGGAGCGCCGCCCATTGCGCCGCGATCGCCTCCGCATTGGCCGGGACGACCGTCGAGTCCGCCGCCCCGTGCCACACCTGGATCCGCGGCCACGGCCCGTCGTGCCTGGACGCAGCGCGGACGATCCGGGCGAGCGACGCGCCGTCGCCGCGGCCGCGCCCCGCCATCCATTCGAAAGCGTCGCCGACGCTGTCCGCTCCGCCATAAGCGACGCCCGCGATGATCGCGCCGCCCGCGAACAGGTCCGGATAGGTGGCGAGCATGACCGAGCTCATCGCGCCGCCGGCGCTGAGGCCGGTGACGAACACGCGCGCCCGGTCGACGCCGTGCCGCTCCACCATCGCATCGACCATGCTCGCGATCGACGCCGCTTCGCCTTTGCCCCGCGCGGTGTCGCCGCGCTCGAACCAGTTGAAGCAGAGCATCGGATTGTTGGCGCGCTGCTGCTCGGGATACAGAAGCGCGAAGCCGTGCCGGTCGGCCAGCGTCGACCAGCCCGATCCGTGATCGTAGACGGCCGCGTTCTGGGTGCAGCCGTGCAGCACGACGACGAGCGGCGCGCCGGGCGCGAGGCCTTCGGGCACGTAGCAGCGCGCCAGGAGGTTGCCCGGATTGTCCCTGACGCCGTCCAGGTCGGAAAGCCGGTCCCTCGCCGCACCCTTGGGCGCGAAGGCGCTCACGCCCTTGCGGCTGCGGCGGAGGCGAAGGCGGGGCGTGATAACGGGCATATGATCTCCTGGCCGCCCGGAACGATGGCGGCTCCTCACCGGCTGAACAAGCGCAGCGGGTCTTTGTTGCACTGCAACATAAGCATTGCACAGCCGATTGCGACCAGCGGACGGGCTTTTCTCCGGGTTGGGCACCGCCGCCAGCCCGCCGCGTTGTGTTTCGGCGATGCCGTCCACCGTCATCCGATCCTTCGATTATCGCGCCGAGGCCCGCGAACTCGACGTCCTGTTCACGACCGGCCGGCGCTACATCTTCTCGGACGTCCCACCCGAAGCCGCCGACGCCTTGCGAAGCGCATTCGCCAAGGGCCGGCACTTCAACGCCCGCATCCGCGGCCGCTATCCTCATCGCGAGGTGGAGAATGACGGCGGCGGCACGCGGGGCGACCCTCTACGCTAAACCGCAGATGAACGCCGCGATGCCGGACGTTCAGCAGGCCGGGCGTAGGTTCGATTCGTTCCCCGGCGGGTGTCCCCCCTGTCCCCGCCGGGGTCACCATCCCGAGGAGAGGAATGATGCGTATTCTCGTTCTCGCCGCCGGACTTGCCGCCATCGCCATCCCCGCATCGGCGTCGGCCCATCCGCACGGCAACAGCTACGGCCGCGGCTACGGTTACGGCTATGCCTACGGCAACACCGAGACTGCCCGCGAACTGCGCGAGTGCCGGCGCGAAATCGCCCGCGCCGACAGCCGCCGCGAATATCGCTCGGAGCGGCGCGAGTGCCGCCGCGAGCTTCGCGACGCCCGTCACGACGATCGGCGACGCTACGGCTACGGCTATCAGCGCGGTTACCAGCCGCGTTATTACGGCCGCCGCTGGTAATCCGGCGCGCCCGCGACCAAATGGAAAAGCCGGCGGGGAACCGCCGGCTTTTTCGTCGAGGAGGGACCGAGAGATGGCGATGCGCACCTTCGACGTGGACCCGCTCGCGCCCGAGGACGCCCGCGACTATGCCGATCATCTGATCGCGGGCGAGCGGATCGAGATCGCCTATCGCGGCGCGACCACGACGATCCTGTTCACCGACCGGCGGATCGTCACCGTCCAGATCCAGGTGCTGATTAGCGAGCGCATCGAGACCACGTCCATCTCGTACCGCGCCGTTCGGATCTTCTCCCTCACCCGCGGCGTGAGCGGCGAAGGGCGCAGCGAATTCAGGATCACGCTGGAGCAGGATCCGCATCCGCTCCACCTGCGCGCCAATCCGGGGACCGACTTCACGCCGCTCCAGGGCCTGCTCGCCGCCCGAATCGGCTGAAGCCCCGCCCTTCCGCCTTTCCCGCTTAGCGGCTAGGGTCCCGCGGACGATGGACATCTACCTGCCGATCGCCGGCCTTTCCGTGAACGCGCTGATGATCGTCGCGCTTGGCGGCGTGGTCGGGCTCCTGACTGGAATGATCGGCGTCGGCGGCGGCTTCCTTACCACGCCGATCCTGATCTTCTTCGGCATTCCGCCCGCCGTCGCGGTCGCCTCGTCCACTACCCAGATTACCGGCACCAGCATTTCCGGAGTCCTCGCCCATACGCGCCGCAAGGGCGTCGATTACCGCATGGGCGCCGTGATCATCGCCGGCGGCGTCCTCGGCTCGCTGCTCGGCGGGTTCCTGTTCCGGCTGCTCCAGAACAGCGGGCAGATCGATACCGTCATCTCCCTCCTCTACGTCGTCCTGCTGTCCAGCATCGGCATCCTCATGGCGAAGGAAGCCGTCACCGCGCTCGGCTTCTGGACGCCCAAGGGCGCGCCCAAGCCGCAGCGCCGGCACAATCCCCTGATCGCGATCCTGCCGATGCGCTGGCGCTTCTACCGCTCGGGCCTCTACATCTCGCCGCTCGCGCCTTTGATCCTCGGCTTCTTCACCGGCATCCTCACCGTTCTCCTGGGCGTCGGCGGCGGCTTCATCATGGTTCCGGCGATGATCTACCTGCTCGGCATGTCCGCGCAGGTCGTGGTCGGCACCTCGCTGCTTCAGATCCTCGCCGTCACCGCCGCGACGACGATGATCCACGCAACGACCACCCGTTCCGTCGACATCGTCCTCGCGGTCCTGCTCCTCATCGGCTCGGTCATCGGCGCGCAATATGGCGCCCGCTTCGCCCAGAAGATGCGGCCGGAGCTGCTGCGCCTGTTCCTTGCCGTGATCGTCCTCGTGGTGGCGCTGCGCATGGGGCTGCAGCTCACCTGGCGCCCGCCTGAGATCTACACGGTTCAGCTGCTGTGAGGCGACTGCGTGCGGCCTTTCTCCTCCTGCTCGCCCCCTTGGCGCTCGGGCAGGCGCGCCCCGGCGCGCAGCCGCGCCTCGTCCCCGAAGTGTCGCACCGCCAGATCGAGATACGCTACAGCTTCACCGGCGCGCAGCTCCTGCTTTTCGGCGCGATCCTCTATCCGCGCGGCCGCGTTCCCGACGCGCCGACCGATGTCGCCGTGATCCTTAAGGGCCCGATGGAGCCGATCGTCGTTCGCGAGCGGCAGCGGGTCGCCGGCATCTGGATGAACGTCGGCCGCGCCCGCTTCCGCTCCGCCCCGCAATTCTATGCCGTCGCCTCGTCGCAGCCCCTGCGCCGGATCATCGACGAGCGCACCGCCGCAATCTACGAGCTCGGCCTCGGCAATCTCCAGCTCTCGCCCGGCGGCGGCGTCCAGCCGGAGGAGCTGCGGCGCTTCGAGACTGGCCTGGTCGAAACGATGCGGCGGAGCCAGCTCTACCAGGAGAATCCCAGCGGCGTCGAAATCACCGAAGGCGTTCTCTACCAGGCGCGGATCGACATTCCCGCGCGCGTCCCCGTCGGCACCTACACGGCCGAGACCTTTCTCATCCAGAATGGCCGCGTGATCGCCGGCGCCGTGCGCGAGATCGAGATCGAGAAGCTCGGCTTCGAAGGCTTCGTCGCGCGGGCCGCGGAGCGCTGGTCCTTCGCCTACGGCATCGTCGCCGTCGCCGTGTCGCTCTTTCTCGGCTGGGCCGCAAGCGCGCTGTTCCGCCGCGCCGGCCGCGCTTGAACGAAGGCCGGCCGCGGAAATCGCGCCCGGGCAAGCACTTGTTTACGCCTGCCCTTTAGAGAGACGGCTCGGGGACCACAGCCAGAACGAGCCCATATGACCGAGATGTTCCACCAGCGCACCTTCAATCCCGCCGCCGCGGAGCCCGTGCCGACCGCGCACGTGCCGGCCGCGCCCGTGCGGGTCCCCGTCGTGCCCAACGAAGTGGCGCATGAAGCGATCGGCGTGGTGGTCGACATCGGCGGCGGCGGCGCGCGGCTCGAAATCGACGGCGTCAGGCTCCACGCGATCGGCTCCGATCCCGATCCGAGCGTCGCCATGTCCGGGCAGGTCGGCAGCCAGGTCAAGATCGAGTGCGGCAAGAAGTGGCTGCTCGCCAACGTCCGGACGCTGAAAGGCTCGACCGGCGGCGACCACAAGGTTTCGGCCGAGATCGACTTCCTCGGCGAAGGCGACGAGGATCCGCAGTCGGGCCGCATCGTCAACTTCAAGCGCGGCATCACCTCCTATCCGATCCCGGGCAACCGAGTCTTTCCGGTGACCGGCCGCGATCTGAAGCAGATGTTCTCGGCCGACGAGCGCCCGCATATCGAGATCGGTACCGTTTATCCAACCAAGGATGTGCGCGGCGCCCTTTATGTCGACGCCCTGCTCGGCAAGCACTTCGCCCTCCTGGGCTCGACCGGCACCGGCAAGTCGACCTCCGCGGCGCTCATCATGCACCGCATCTGCGAGCTGATGCCCGAGGGTCACATCGTCATGATCGACCCGCACGGCGAATATTCCGCCGCCTTCAAGGGTTACGGCGAACTGTTCAACGTCGACAATCTCGCCATGCCCTATTGGCTGATGAACTTCGAAGAGCATTGCGAGGTGTTCATCACCACGACCGGCTCGGACAAGCAGCGCGACAGCGACATCCTCGCCAAGTGCCTGCTCATCGCCCGCGGCAAGAACCGCGCAGCCGAGGGGCTGACCAAGCTCACGGTCGATTCCCCCATCCCCTACACTTTGTCCGACCTCACCATGGCCATTTCGAACGAGATGGGCATCCTGAACAAGGCCGGCGACACCGCCCCCTACATGCGCCTCAAGACCAAGATCGAGGAGCTGAAGACCGATCCGCGCTACCAGTTCATGTTCTCGGGCATGCTCGTCGCCGATACGATGACCAGCTTCATCTCGAAGATCTTCCGCCTGCCCGCCAAGGGCAAGCCGATCTCGATCATCGACGTGTCTGGCGTGCCATCGGACATCGTGTCGGTGGTGGTCGCCGTCATGTCTCGCCTGGTCTTCGATTATGCGATCTGGTCGCGCTCGGAGAAGCAGCGGCCCGTGCTCCTCATCTGCGAGGAAGCCCATCGCTACGTCCCCGCCGACAAGACCGGAAACGGTCAGGCCGTGCGCAAGATCCTGGAGCGGATCGCCAAGGAAGGCCGCAAATACGGCGTGGCCTTGGGCCTCATCACGCAGCGCCCCTCCGACCTCGCCGAGGGCGTGCTTTCGCAATGCGGCACGATCATCGCGATGCGCCTCAACAACGATCGCGACCAGCAGTTCGTGAAGAACGCCATGCCGGAAGGTTCGCGCGGCTTCCTCGACGTCATCCCGGCGCTTCGCAACCGAGAGTGCATCGTGTGCGGCGAAGGCGTGTCCATCCCGATCCGCGTCGCCTTCGACGATCTCGAGCGTGACCGCCGCCCGGCCTCGTCCGACCCGCTCTTTTCCGAGCTCTGGCGGCAGACCGGCGACGAGGAAGCGATGGTCAGCCGCGTCGTCAAAAGGTGGCGCGCCCAGGGCCGGTAAGCTCCGGCCGATCCGGAAGGACGGTCCGGCAAAGCGGCATCGGCAGCAGGCGCCCACTCGCGCCCCCTGCCCGCCCATGCTAGACTTGGGCTGTTCGTCCCTCAAAAGGCCTGCCGATGCGCCTGTTGCTGCTTCTTTCCGCGCTCGCGCTCGCTGCGCCCGTCGGCGCGCAGCCTGCGGCCCGCGAGCCGGAGTGGCGCCAGTCCGCCGACTTCGACGTGCTGCTCGAGCCGTTCGACATCGAGCCCGGCGTGCTGCGTCTCGAAGCGAACCGGCCGGTGCGCCTCCGCTTCGTCAATAGCGGCCGGCGCAGCCTCAGCTTCTCGGCCCCGTCGTTCTTCCGCGCATCCCGCATCCGCTCCGGCAACGGCGAGGATCTTGGCGACGGCAGCTTTCGCCTCGAGGCGGGCGAGCGGCGCACCATCGTCCTCGTCCCGCGCGCCGGCCGCTACGCGATGCGCAGTTCGAATTTCTTCCACCGGCTGATGGGCATGAAGGGCCGCATCGTCGTCGAATAGGAGCGCGCCATGACCAAGGACAAGAAGATGAAGGTCCCGAAGCGGATCGCCGGCGTCAAGGTGCCGAAGAAGATCAGGAAGCCGGTCAACAAGGCGCTCGCCATAGCCGAGAACCCGGCAACGCGCGATCTCGCCGTCGCGGCTCTGACGGCCGCCGCCGCTGCACTCGCCCGCAAGGGCGCGGAAAGCGCCGCCGGCACTCGTGCTCAGGGCGATCCCGTCCGCAGCGAGAACGGGACCGGCAATCTGACGGACGTAATCATCGCCGCGGCGCTCGACGGAGCGCGGCGCCTGCTCGACACGCCTGCAGCTGCGGACACAGACGCGGCCGCAGCCGATGCCGACGTCATCGATGCTCCGGTCGCCCTGGAAGCGACGCCGCCGGCGCAGCGCACCCGGCGGCGCACCGGGCCGGCTAGCGGCCCTGCCGGACCGGCTGCCCTCCGGGACGCCTGACCTCGCCGCGCAGCTGGCCGCGGATCGCGCTTTGCGGAAAGGCCGCGTTGTGGATGTTGACGTAGAAGGCGTGCGGCCGCGCGCGCATTTCCGCGAGCAGTTCGGCATCGAGCGGCGTGCAGCCTTCGCTGCGTTCCGGAACCGGCGGCGTCAGGTTCGCGACGGGTCCGCCGACCGAGCCTGCCTCACCGCGATGGATGTGGGCCGTCTCGGCCGGATCGATGCCGCGCGCCGCGAGCGTATAGCACAAGCGTCCCGCCTGCGGTTCGAGGCGCACCTGCGCGGTCCCGGTGCCGTCGAGGTCGCCTGGGCCGGGCACCGCCTGGTAGCCGGTCAGCGTCGCCGTCAGGGTCGTCGGCCCCGCGCCGGGCGTGGCGCAGGCCGCCAGTGCCAGCGCCGCTGCGCCTGCCGTCAAGATCGAGCCGTTCCGCATCATTCTCTCCTCGTGTCGCTCACGGTCTAGACCGCCCCGCGCGCTTGCAGAAGCCCCGCAGGCGGGTCACATGTGCTCGCCATGTGCAATCTATATTCCATGACCTCGAACGTGGAGGCGCTGCGCCGCCTCTTCGGCCGCTTCGAAGGCGACACGTCCAATCTCCCGCCGTTCGACGAAATCTATCCCGGCAAGCCGGCCCCCGTGCTCCGGCGCACCGAGGACGGCGGTCTCAAGCTCGAGATGATGAAGTGGGGCTTCCCGCCGCCGCCGAGCGCCGGCAAGCGCCCGATCACCAACGTCCGCAATCTGGCCTCGCCTTTCTGGCGGACCGCTTTGTCGCGGCCCGATCGGCGCTGCATCGTGCCCGCGACGCGCTTTTGCGAATGGAAGGGGGAGGTCGGAAGCAAGGAAAAGGTCTGGTTCTCCCTGCGCGAGGAAGACCGCCTGCCCTTCACCTTTGCCGGCGTCTGGCGGCCGACCGAAAGCGGTCCTGCCATGGCCTTTCTCACCTGCGATGCCAATCCGCTCGTGGCGGAAATCCACCCCAAGGCGATGCCCGTGATGCTGGATCCGGACGGCGCGAAGCGCTGGCTGGAGGACGATCATGAAAGCGCCTGCGCGCTCGCCGTCCCCTACGACGCCGAGGCGATGCACATCATCGCCTGAGCGGCGCCGCCGGCGAGCCGGGCCGGGCCGCCGAAGCCGCCCGGCCCGTTTCTTTCGTCTTTAAAGAACGAAGTCCGTGGCGAGCGGCGCGGCGCCCGCGGTGTTCACGTTGATCAGGAGGTCGGCGACGCCGTTGCCGTCGACATCGCCCTGCACCTGCCAGCTGCCCCCGCCCAAGTCCTCGACGCGCAGCTGCCCCGCCGTGTTGGAGAAGGCGGCCGAGCCGACAAAGGTGAAGGCGTCGTTGTCGGACGTGTTCACGTTCGCGTCGATCGCGCTGAGGTCGATCTTGTCGACGCCGCTCTGGAAGGTGACCAGCGTATCCATGTCCCAGCCGGCCGAATCGCTCACCGCATTGTAGACGAAGACGTCCGCGCCGCCGCCCGCATTGATGCTGTCGGCCCCGCCGCCGCCGGTGATCCGGTCGGCCGCGCCGCCGGTGGCGATGCCGTCGTTCCCGGCCCCGCCGAGGACGATGTAGGTGCTGGACGTTTCCGCCGTCGCGTTGAGCGACAGAGACTCGCCCGCCGCCAGGCCGCTCGCGTCGATCGTGAGCGTGTCGCCCGGCTGGACGTTCGAATCCTTCATCGTCAGCGTGTAGCTGTTCGGCGTGGCGGTCTGGCCGCCGTAGGTGGTGTTGGACGAGGACAGCAACTCGATCCGCTCGATCGAGT
>DASVQT010000165.1:0-6183 GCA_036388975.1 Allosphingosinicella sp.
GGACGCCAAGGCGATCCTCCTGGTCGGCACCAACACGCGCTGGGAAGCGCCTCTGGTCAACACGCGCATCCGCAAGGCGGTGAAGCGCGGCGCCAAGGTGTTCGCGATCGGGCCGGAGGTCGACCTCACCTATCCGGCGACCTGGCTCGGCGACGATCTCGGCCTGCTCGCCCGGCTGCCGCGCGAGGTGTCGGACGCGTTCGGCGAAGGCGGCGGCGCCGTCCTCGTCGGCATGGGCGCGCTGGCCGTGACCGGCGCCTACGAGGCGACGCGCGCCGCCGCGGCCGGTCTCGCCGCCGAGTTCAACATGGTCCACACCGCCGCCTCGCGCGTCGGCGCGCTCGATCTCGGCTTCACCGCCGAGGGCGGGATGGAGGCGATCCGGGCAAGGGCAGGGGCCTTGAAGGCGCTCTTCCTGCTCGGCGCCGACGAAGCGGACTTCTCCGCTTTCGCGGGCACCTTCACCGTCTATATCGGCAGCCACGGCGATGCGGGCGTACGCGTCGCCGACGTCATCCTGCCGGGCGCCGCTTTCTCCGAGAAGCACGGCACCTATGTGAACCTCGAAGGGCGGGTGCAGCTCTCCGAGCGGGCGACCCACCCGCCGGGCGACGCGCGCGCCGACTGGTCGATCCTGCGCGCTTTGTCCGACGTGCTGGGCAAGCCGCTGCCGTTCGACGACGTCGACCAGCTCCGCGCCGCGATCGGCGCCGAGCGGCCGCACCTGGTCCAGCCCGGCCTCACCGCCTTTCTCGGCCTGCCGAGCGCGGCGAAAGCGCCGGCGGGCGTGACCGGCGGCATCGTTTATCCGATCTCGGACTTCTATCTCACCAACCCGATCGCCAGGTCCTCGCCCACCATGCAGCGCTGCTCCGCCGAGCTCCTCCACGGCGAGACCTTCCAGGAGGCCGCGGAATGAGCGGAGTCTTCAGATGGTGCATGCGCCGCGGCGCTGCGATCCTGTTCGCGGTCGCCCTGGTCCAGCTCGTCGCCGGCCTGCTTGGGCCGCTCCTCAGCCTGCTCCAGGAAACGCGCGGGATGGCCGCCAACCATGGTTATGACGGCGGCGGGCTCGGCACCATTATGCAAACCCAGCTCATCCTTTCCGCATTGGGATCGTCGATGTTCGCCTTCTTCGGCGCCCTCGTGATCGACCGGCTCGACAGATGGCTCGTCAGCGGGGAGGCGCCGCGATGACCGAATGGTTTCAGGGTGCGCTCGGCAACGGCTTCGGCTGGTTCCTTGCGACGCTCATCCTCGTCCTGATGATCGCGCTGCCGCTGATGCTGGCCGTCGCGATGATCATCTATGCCGATCGCAAGATCTGGGCGGCGATGGCGCTTCGGCGCGGTCCGAACGTCGTCGGCCCCTTCGGCCTGCTCCAGAGCTTTGCCGACGGTTTGAAGGTTTTCCTCAAGGAGACCATCGTTCCCTCGGGCGCCAACCGCGGCCTGTTCATCCTCGCGCCGATCCTCACCTTTACGGTGGCGCTGATCGGCTGGGCGGTGATCCCGTTCGGGCCGAACATGGTGCTCGCCAACATCAACGTCGGCCTCCTGTACCTGCTCGCCGTCTCCTCGCTCGGCGTTTACGGCGTGATCATCGCCGGCTGGGCGTCCAACTCCAAATATCCCTTCTACTCGGCGCTGCGCGCGGCCGCGCAGATGGTGAGCTACGAAGTCTCCGTCGGCTTCGTCCTCATTCCGGTCGTGCTCTGGGCGGGGACATTCAACCTTTCCGAGATCATCTACGCCCAGCAGGGTCATATCTTCGGCGTGATCAACGGCTTCGGCTTCAATCCGCTGCTCTTCCCCATGGCGGTGATCTTCTTCATCTCGTCCATGGCCGAGACGGCGCGCGCGCCCTTCGATCTCACCGAAGCGGAATCGGAGCTCGTCGCCGGCTACCAGACCGAATACAGCTCGATGAGCTTCGCGCTCTTCTGGCTCGGCGAATACGGCAACGTGCTCTTGATGTGCGGCCTCAATGCGCTCCTCTTCTGGGGCGGCTGGCTGCCTCCCATCCACTGGGAGCCGCTCTACCTCGTCCCCGGCATCTTCTGGTTCTTCCTCAAGATCTTCATCTTCTTCTTCATCTTCTCCTGGGTGAAGGCGACGGTGCCGCGCTTCCGCTACGATCAGCTGATGCGTCTCGGCTGGAAGATCTTCCTCCCCATCTCGCTCTTCTGGGTGTTCCTGGTGTCGGGCTACCTCATGGCCACCCGCTACAATTGCTCCGACAGTTGGGCGAGCTACACGCCCCGCGAGGCGGGCTCCGGCTCTTGCAAAGGCACAGCGCGATGATCGCCCATTGGATCAAATCCTTCCTGCTCGTCGAGCTGGTGAGGGCGCACTGGCTGACCTTGAAGTATTTCTTCAAGCCCAAGGCGACGCTCAACTATCCGTTCGAAAAGAACCCGCTCTCGCCCCGTTTCCGCGGCGAGCATGCGCTTCGCCGCTATCCGTCCGGCGAGGAGCGCTGCATCGCGTGCAAGCTTTGCGAAGCGGTCTGCCCCGCGGTCTGCATCACCATCGAGGCCGAGCCGCGCGACGACGGCAGCCGCCGCACGACGCGCTACGACATCGACATGACCAAGTGCATCTATTGCGGCTTCTGCCAGGAGGCCTGCCCGGTGGACGCCATCGTCCAGGGGCCGAACCAGGAATTTTCCGTCGAGACCCGCGAGGAGCTCATCTACGACAAGGCGAAGCTCCTCGACAATGGCGACAAGTGGGAGCGGACCCTCGCCGCGAACCTTGCCGCCGACGCACCCTACCGCTAAGCGCCCTGCCAACCTGCCGAGAGCCGACCCAGCCCCGTGATCCAAGCCTTCGTCTTTTACCTGTTCGCAACCGTCGTCATCGCCGCGGGCGTGATGACGATCGCGTCGCGCAATCCGGTGCACAGCGTCCTCTGGCTGATCTTCGCCTTCTTCAACGCGGCGGGCCTGTTCCTGCTGATCGGGGCCGAGTTCCTCGCCTTCCTGCTGGTCATCGTCTACGTCGGCGCGGTCGCCGTGCTCTTCCTGTTCGTGGTGATGATGCTGGACGTGGACTTCGCGTCGCTGCGCTCCGGCTTCGCAAAATATCTGCCGATCGGCATCATGCTCGCGCTGGCGCTGTTCGCCGAGATCATCCTGTCGATCCTGGCGCGCAGCCAGGGCGCGATTCCGCTCAACGCCCGCGCGGCGCCGATCCATGCCGGCGAAAGCAACATCGTCGCTTTGGGCAACCTCCTTTACACGCGATACGTGTTCATCTTCGAAGCGGCCGGCCTCGTGCTGCTCGTCGCCATGGTCGGCGCCATCGTCCTCACCCACCGCGCCCGTTCGGACGTCCGGCCGCAAAATGTCGGCGACCAGATCCGCCGCCGCCCGGAGGACGCCGTCGTCAACATGAAGCCGGGCGTCGGCCAGGGAGTTGAGCTGTGATCGGGTGCCGTTTGGAAGGACGCCGATCATGATCGGCCTGGGCCACTATCTCGCCGTGGGCGCGATCCTGTTCGTGCTGGGCGTGTTCGGCATCTTCCTCAACCGGAAGAACGTCATCGTCATCCTGATGGCGATCGAGCTCATCCTGCTCGCGGTGAACATCAACCTCGTCGCCTTCTCGGTCTTCCTCGGCGACATGGTCGGACAGGTGTTCGCCATGTTCGTCCTCACCGTCGCCGCGGCGGAAGCGGCGATCGGCCTCGCCATCCTGGTCATCTATTTTCGGAACCGCGGCACCATCGCGGTCGACGACATTAACCAGATGAAGGGCTGATCGAGAAGTGACCGTCCAGCTCATCGTCTTCCTGCCGCTGCTCGCCGCCATCATTGCGGGGCTCGGCAACCGGATGATCGGAAACACCGCCGCCAAGGCGGTGACGACCGGCGCGCTCTTCGTCTCGGCGGCGCTGTCCTGGCCGATCTTCCTCGGCTTCATGGCCGGCACCGAGCACAGCCAGCTCCATCCGGTGCTGGACTGGATCCACAGCGGCAATCTCCAGGTCGACTGGGCGCTTCGCGTCGACGCGCTGACGGCGGTGATGCTGGTCGTCGTGACCACCGTCTCGGCGCTCGTCCACCTCTACTCCTGGGGATATATGGCGGAGGACGACAGCCAGCCCCGCTTCTTCGCCTATCTGTCGCTCTTCACCTTCGCGATGCTGATGCTCGTGACCGCCGACAATCTCGTCCAGATGTTCTTCGGCTGGGAAGGGGTCGGCCTCGCTTCCTATCTGCTGATCGGCTTCTGGTACCAGAAGCCCTCAGCCAATGCCGCGGCGATCAAGGCCTTCGTCGTCAACCGCGTCGGCGATTTCGGCTTTTCGCTCGGCATCTTCGCGACCTTTCTGGTGTTCGGCACCATCTCCATTCCGGCGATCCTCGAAGCGGCGCCGGCGATGGAGGGCGCGACCTTCAACATCTTCGGCATGCAGGCGGACGTCATGACCGCCATCTGCATCCTCCTGTTCATCGGCGCGATGGGCAAATCCGCGCAGCTCGGCCTCCACACCTGGCTTCCGGACGCGATGGAAGGCCCGACGCCCGTCTCCGCCCTGATCCACGCGGCGACCATGGTGACGGCCGGCGTGTTCATGGTCTGCCGCCTGTCGCCGATGTTCGAGACCAGCGACACCGCGCTCGCGCTGGTCACCTTCGTCGGCGCCGCCACAGCGCTCTTCGCGGCGACCGTCGGCACCGTCCAGAACGACATCAAGCGAGTCATCGCTTATTCGACCTGCTCGCAGCTCGGCTACATGTTCTTCGCTGCGGGCGTCGGTGCCTACGGGGCGGCGATGTTCCACCTCTTTACCCACGCCTTCTTCAAGGCGCTCCTGTTCCTCGGCGCCGGCTCGGTGATCCACGCCATGCACCACGAGCAGGACATGCGCTTCTACGGCGGCCTCCGGAAGCACATCCCGATCACCTTCTGGGCGATGACCATCGGCACGCTCGCCATCACCGGCGTCGGCATCATCCAGGTGGCGGGCATCCCCAGCTTCGGCTTCGCGGGCTTCTTCTCCAAGGACGCGATCATCGAGAGCGCCTATATGAGCGGCCGCGATTTCGGCATGTTCGCCTTTGCGATCGGCATCTTCGCGGCGCTCCTCACCAGCTTCTATTCCTGGCGCCTCGTCTTCCTGACCTTCTTCGGCACGCCGCGCTGGGCCGCTTCGGGCCATATCCAGCACGCGCTCCACGACCACCATCACGGCCGCGAGCACGCGCATGAGGCCGACCCGCATCCCGAGGACGAGCATGCCGGCCACGACACGCGTCCGGGCGAAGCGCATGCCAGCGAGATCCCCACCGGCACCGGCGGCTACCATCCGCACGAAAGCCCGTGGACCATGCTGGTGCCGCTGGGCGTTCTGTCGCTCGGCGCGGTGTTCGCCGGCATCGTCTTCCACCACGCCTTCATCGATGCGGCCGAAGGCGAGCATTTCTGGGCGCACGCCATCTATTTCGACCATCACCTGATGCATGCGATCCACGAAGCGCCGCTCTGGGTGAAGCTCGCCCCGGCCTTCGTGATGCTGCTCGGCCTGTTCCTCGCGTGGAACAGCTACATCCGCAATCCGAAGCTGCCCGCGGCCTTTGTCGGCCAGTTCGGGATGGTGCACAGCTTCCTCTATAACAAGTGGTTCTTCGACGAGGTGTACAACACCGTCTTCGTCCGCCCGTCGCTCGCGCTCGGCCGGATCTTCTGGAAGCGCGGCGACGAGCAGACGATCGACCGCTTCGGCCCGAACGGCGCCGCGGCCGTCATCGCCGGCGGCAACCGCCTCGCGGGGCGCATGCAGACCGGCTATCTCTACACCTACGCGCTCGTGATGCTCCTCGGCATCGCCGCCGCCACCACCTGGGCGATGTCGCGGTGAGGGGGGTGAGCACACAGCCCTGCCGAGCACCGGAACTTCGTTCGTCCCGAGCGAAGTCGAGGGGCGCGTCTCCGACGGCGGTGCAGCGCGCCTCGACTGCGCTCGGCACGAACGAGTCTGAGGTAGGTCCAATCACACGCTGGGGAGCGAGCCTGTGAACCAGCTCGGCTTCCCGATCCTGAGCCTGCTCATCGCCCTGCCGCTCGTCGGCGCGGTCGCGTGCCTGTTCATGAGCGCGCACGGCGCGCGCTGGACGGCGCTGCTCACCACCTTCGCCTGCCTCGCGCTCGGCATCCTGCTCTGGGCGAGCTACGA
>DASVQT010000166.1:0-7905 GCA_036388975.1 Allosphingosinicella sp.
GTCCATTAATGCCATGATGTGATCGCCTTTGTTCGCGCTCTCACCCGAGTAAGGCGGATTCCCGATCACGCACATGATTGGCGTCTGGCGCTTCACCTCGCTGGCGCCGCGCGCTTCGTCGGCAAGCGGCTGGAAGAACAGGTCGCGCACTTCGCGTTCCGCCGGCTCGAGCGCGTTGGTGAGCCACACGGAGAGGCGCGGCGGATTGGCGCTCGGCTTGTAGCCGCTTTCGGTCAGCTGCATGTCGAGCTTCATGTGACACATGGCGTAGCTCGCCATCAGCAGCTCGAAGCCGTGCAGCCGCGGCAGCAGCTCCTGCTCCACATAGGCAGACCACTTGCCCGGCGCGCGGACCTTCACCCTGTCGGAGATGAGCTGCACGGCCTTGGCGAGAAAGGTGCCTGTACCGGTCGCTGGATCGAGAATCTGAACCTTGTGGACGTCCTTCTTGATCATGCGCGGTTTGCCCGTTTTCGGATCATCCTGCCCGGTGTCCCAGTCGACCGTCACCTTACTCGTGTCGGCGAGGCCGTCCGGCAGCCCGAACTCGGTCTTGAGCACGTCGTCCACAGCGCGGACGATGAAGTCGACTACCGGCTCCGGCGTGTACCAGACGCCGCGGCTCTTGCGCTTCTTCGGGTTGTAGGCGGCGAGGAAGTCTTCGTAGAAATGCACGAAGGGGTCGTTGCGCGCGGTAAATTTGCCGAAGTCGCGGAACAGGGAATGCGGATCGCTGGCCCGCATAACCTGCACCAGATCGTCCACGATATATTCTAGGCGGCGGGGCAGCTCGGTTCCTGCAATGTATCGGAAGAGGCCCTTGAGGAAAGGGTTGGAGGCCGGCAGCTTCTCCAGCGCTTCGGGTCGGCTGAAGGTGCTCAGATCGTCGTCGTGGAAGCGCGCGGCGAACATGCCGTAGGTGATCGTCTCGGCGTAGATGTCGGCAAACTCGTCGGGCGTGAGATTCGGCAGCAGGTTCGCCTTGAAGCTCCTGAACTGGCCGCCGAGGCCGGAGCGAAATTCCGGGTCTTCGCCAAGTGCAATCCCGATCTCGTCCTTGATGATCGCAGCCTTGGCCGCCATTATTTCCGCAAGCTTGGGGGCAGAGCGGATGCTGATCGGCTTCTGTTCGGCGAAGAGCCTCAGCTGGCGTTCCAGCTCTTCGAACCGTTCCGGTCTGGGCTGAAGCCCAATCAGAAAATCCGCGATGGAAACGAAGTGAACGCTTTCGCCCCCGCGTATGAATTCGAAGTCGACGCCATTCGTGTAGATCAGGTTCGGAAAGGCTTTTTCGTAGCGCTTGCGCTGCTCGACCGAGTAGCCCTTCAGCTTGATGACATCCTTGTCGATGTCCTTGGCCTCGGCCCAGCCGAGCGGAACGCCTGCGCGGTCGAACAGGAAGTCGGGCATCCCCGCTTCCGACTTCTTGGGTTCGTTGACGACGGTGAGCGTGGGATCGATGCTCATAAACAGCGCATGCAGCGCCGGCCGGTAGCTGTGCTCGGTCGCGTGGCCGCTCGAATATTGCGAGCGCACATGATCAAGGTACTTCTGAATATCCACGCGCGTCTCCCTGCCCGACGTTGCTAAGCCAAGCGTCGCAAAAGAAAAGCCCCGCCCGGATCGCTCCGGGCGGGGCCAGGTCCTTGCCTTGCGGCGGCTGAGGATCAGCCGGCCGCGCCGCCTGCCGCCAGCGCGGCCAGAAGCAGCAAAGCGACGATGTTGGTGATCTTGATCATCGGGTTCACCGCCGGGCCGGCCGTGTCCTTGTAGGGATCGCCGACCGTGTCGCCGGTCACCGCGGCCTTGTGGGCTTCCGAGCCCTTGCCGCCGTGATTGCCGTCTTCGATATACTTCTTGGCATTGTCCCAGGCGCCGCCGCCCGAGGTCATCGAGATGGCCACGAAGAGCCCCGAGACGATCACGCCGAGGAGCAGGGCGCCGAGAGCCGCAAAGCCCTGCTCGCGGCCGGCGATCCAGCTGATGCCGAAGAACACGGCGATCGGCGCCAGCACCGGAAGCAGCGAGGGCACGATCATCTCGCGGATCGCCGCCTTGGTGACGAGATCCACGGTGCGGGCATAGTTGGGACGGCTGGTCCCTTCCATGATGCCCGGGTTGGACGCGAACTGCTCGCGGACGTCGATGACGACGTTCCCGGCAGCGCGGCCGACGGCGGTCATGCCCATCGCACCGAAGAGGTACGGGAGCAGGGCGCCGAGCAGCAGGCCGACGACGACGTACGGGTTCGAAAGGGAGAAATCGATCCCGCCGGCGCCGATGCCGAGTGCCGTCGCATAATGTTCGAGGTCGGTCGTGTAGGCGCCGAACAGGACCAGCGCGGCGAGCGCGGCCGAGCCGATCGCATAGCCCTTGGTCACCGCCTTGGTGGTGTTGCCGACAGCGTCGAGGGCGTCGGTGCGGGTGCGCACCTCATCCTCCATGTGCGACATTTCGGCGATGCCGCCGGCATTGTCGGTAACCGGGCCGTAGGCGTCGAGCGCCACGACCATGCCCGCGAGGGCGAGCATCGAGGTCGCCGCGAAGGCGATGCCGATGAGGCCGGCGAGCTGGAACGAGACGATCGTGCCGGCGCAGATGACCAGCGTCGGCAGAGCGGTCGATTCGAGGCTGATCGCCAGGCCCTGGATCACGTTGGTGCCGTGGCCGGTTTCCGACGCCTTGGCGATGGAGCGGACGGGGCGGTAGTTGGTGCCGGTATAATATTCCGTGATCCAGACCAGGAGCGCGGTGACGGCAAGGCCGACCATCATGCACCAGAAGAGGTCCATGCCGGTGAAGGCGGCGGGGATGGCGTCGCCGCCGACATTGGCCGCCGCTTCCGGGCCGGCCGCTTCGCGGGCGCTGCCGAGCGGCGCGTTCATGTCGCCCACCGTCTGCGCGGTCACGTAGTAGATGGCCGGAATGGAAAGGACCGCGGTCGTCCAGAAGCCCTTGTAGAGGGCGCCCATGATCGATTGCTTGGCGCCGAGGCGGACCATGTAGGTGCCCGCGATCGACGTCAGGATGCAGACGCCGCCGACGATGAGCGGAAGGCTCATGAGCGCGGTGAGCTGCTCGGTGGTGCCCGCGACGAGAAGGGCGATCAGCACCATGGTGGCGCCGACGGTGACGACATAGGTTTCGAACAGGTCGGCGGCCATGCCGGCGCAGTCGCCGACGTTATCGCCGACATTGTCGGCGATCACGGCCGGATTGCGGGGGTCGTCCTCCGGAATCCCGGCCTCGACCTTGCCGACGAGGTCGGCGCCGACGTCGGCCGCCTTGGTGAAGATGCCGCCGCCGAGGCGCGCAAAAATGGAGATGAGCGACGCGCCGAAGGCGAGGCTCACCAGCGAATCGACGACCAGGCGCGAGTTCGGCTCTTCGCCGGACACTTCCACCAGATAGTAGAAGAAGATCGCGATGGCGAGGAGGGCGAGGCCGGCGACGAGCATGCCGGTGATGGCGCCGGCGCGGAAGGCGGTGGTGAGGCCGCTCTGCAGCGACACCCGGGCCGCTTCGGCGGTGCGCACGTTGGCGCGGACCGAAATGTTCATGCCGATATAGCCGGCCGCGCCCGAAAGCACGGCGCCGAGCACGAAGCCGACCGCCTGGGTCACGCCCAGGAACAGGCCGACGAGCACGGCCATGACGACGCCGACCACCGCGATCGCGGTATATTGGCGGCCGAGATAGGCCTGTGCGCCTTCCTGAATGGCCTCCGCGATCGCGACCATGCGCGCGTTGCCCGGAGACATGCGAAGCACCTGCATGCTGGTGAAGATGCCGTAGGCGACGGCGATGAAGCCGCAGGCTATGGCGATGAGCACGACGGTCATTGCTTTCCTTCCCGATTGACACCGGTGTCGGAGGCGCGGCCCCCGCCCGATTTACCCCTGTTGGCCGCGCATGGCGGCGCACCGCGCGCCAAAGCGCCCGGTCGTGCCGCGCGGCTTAGCGGCGATCCCGCGCGGTTTCAACAGCCTAGCGGCGCGCGCGGCGGCGGGGCGGGGCTTCAGCCATGCTCCCAGCCGAGGCGGGCGGGGAGCGGCAGCGCTTCGCCGCCGTCGAACAGGGCGAGCCCCGTTCCCGGCGAGGCGTCGCCGATGTGGGTGAGCGGCAATTCGAGAAGGTCGGAGAGCGCGGCCACCGTCGCCGCCCGCTCCGGGGGGACGGCGAAGAGCAGTTCGTAATCGTCCCCCGCCGTCGCCGCCGCGAACCGGGCGGCGCGGTCCGCTCCCGCGCAGCCGCGATACGCGGCGGATAGCGGCAGGCGCGCCAGATCGAGCGCGATCCGCACGCCGCTCACAGCCGCCATGCGCCCGGCATCAATCAGCAAACCGTCCGACACGTCCATCATCGCCGAAACGAGCGGCGCCAGCGCTTCGCCCGCCGCCAGCCGCGGCTCCGGCCGCCGGTAGCGCGCGGCGAGCGGAGGCGAGGCGGGAAGCTCCCCCTTCAGGCTCCGCAGCCCCGCCCCGGCATCGCCGATCGTGCCGGAGACGAACAGGGCGTCCCCGGCCCGCACCCCCGCGCGGGCCGGCACCGGCCCCTTGGCCTCGCCAAGGGCGGTCAGCCCCAGCACCCGCGCCGTCCCCGGCGGCGCCGCCACCGTGTCGCCGCCGAGCAAAGCGACGCCGAACCGCCCGAGCGCCGCGCCCAGCCCTTCGGCAAAGGCCCGGTCCCACGCCGCCTCGCCCAGCACATAGCCCATCAGCACCCCGAGCGGCTTCGCGCCCTTGGCCGCGAGGTCCGACAGGTTCACCGCCACGAGCTTCCAGGCGACGTCCTCCGGCGGATCGTCGGGAAGATAATGGACGCCCTCGACGAGCATGTCGTGGGTGAGCACCAGCCGCGTCCCGCCGATCTCCAGCACCGCCGCATCGTCGGCAAGGCCCCGCGCCGCGACCGAGGAGGCGAGGGCGCGCAGGGAAGCGATGAACTGTGTTTCCATTGTGGTGCTCTCTTAGAGCATTGCTTGGCCGGACCGCCACTCGCGCAAGTGCGGGCGCCACTCGAAAGAGGCGCCGTTGTTTCGAGGCTTGATTCCGAGTAACAGAGTCGGACTCGAATTGTGACGGTGGGGGAACTCTATGGTACCTCGTAGGCCCCGGCAGACCCCTGCAGACAAACTTCGCCGCTGTGTCAGCAGCGGCGAGGTTTACGAGTCGCGCTCAAGAGCGGCGATTGGTGGCGAAGTCCTGCGAGATCTATACATCCGGTGGGGAACATCTGGTGCCGATGCATCACAAGACGGCGATGACCGTGTGACTGCCTCGTCGGATCATCGGCCGATCATTACTCCGGCCGGCATTATCATCGACGGCGGGCTGAAGCGGAAGATCGAGATCACCGGAACACTGAGCGCCCGCGCAGACCTGGCGGGTGCCGCGGAGCCGATCATCGATCTTTCATACCTTGCAGGAGCCGAGGGAGGGCCTCTGCCGCCGCTTATCCTCAAGAATTGCGTACTCGACTCGCTGAGCCTCGCTGGCAGCCACTTCGCGCATGTGCGGATCGAAAATTGTCTGATCAGGAGGATCGACGCCGACCACTGCCGGATCGATAACCACTTTCGCCTGGCGAAACTTGCCCCCAGGAAGGAGCACACAGGCGCGGAACTCGTCGCGCAGATCAGAATGGTCGCGGCCCGTGTAGACGGCGCGGTCGATCTGCGCGGGAGCACCTTGCGTGCGCCTTCCTACAAGGCGGTTGCCAAGGCACGTCACTTTGCCGACCGTTACGCCCTGTCGCTTGCATCGGCTGAAATCGCCGGCCGCCTTCTGCTGGATGACGGCTTTCAAGCTCTGGGCGGCGTCAGTCTCTTCCAGGCCACCGTCAGAAACTCCGTATCGCTGCGTCGCTCAAGGTTGGAGAGCCGCGACATAAGCGTCCCGGCGCTCGACGCTCAGGAGTTTCGAGTCTCCGGCTCGTTCAACTGGATAGAGGATGCGGCCGATGTTTTCGGGTTCGACTGGCACGTGGCCGGCCGCGTGGTCCTGCGCCGCGCTCAGATCGGCGGCGATTGCAAGTTCGAACACTGCCGGTGGGCGACGAACGACTCTCTCTCGATGGCTGGGGGGGCGGTCAACCACCTGTACGGGCAAATCGATGCGCGCCACATCCGAGTCGATGGGCAGTTCAGGATAGAGCGCGGCTGCCGAATCGCACGCTGGGTGCGCGTTCCCGCGGATCGCGCAGCGGAGGACATCGCGAGCGGCATCTACGGCCCGGCGATCGATTGCTGGAAGGCCGTTATCGCCAAGGGGGTGAGGATTGAACAGGATACCGAGCTGCTCGGCCCGATCTTTTTGAACGATTGCTCCATCAATCACGGGCTCATCATGCACGGAACGGTGAAGCTCCCGGATCCGGGATGCGCCGTCAGTCAAATCCCCGAAGCGATGGATCTGTCGGACTCCCGGATCGGGGGGCTCGTGCGCATGGAATGTGATCTCGGCGGGAGCCTCACCCTGCGGCGTGCCCGTGTCGACGGAGATGTCGAGTTCCACCACCTCGCCTTCAGTACCCCCGTGCTCGAGCCCGGCGACCCTTCTAGCGACAGCCAGACCGGGCGCGCGACTCTCCTCGACATGACCTCGGCCGAGATATCCGGCGCGCTTCACATCGGCGAGCTGTCGCTGGACTGGACGTGCCGGGCGCAGGGCGACTGGCCGCGATCGGTTGCGGCGGATCATCTCCAAAGGATCTACGCTGCTCCCGACGACTACCGGGCCGACGCCGCAGCCGGCACGAGGCCGGAAAGTGTCGCTGGATATGAGATCGCGTGGCACGACGGAATCCCCAATGCAGCCGACGGCCAAGGGACGATTCCCGCCGCCCGGGTGCTTCGAAATGCAAGCAGCACATCCGTCCGGCTGCCTGCCGACAGTTATCCGCAGAATGCTGGGCAGGCGATCGCATTCGCGCGGCGTTTCATGCAGGACGTGATCGACGACAGGGGATCGGCTCGCCCCGTCACCTTCGGAGCGCCGGAGCGAGTTTCACACGATCCGGAGGCGGATTGGCGCCTGCCCGGTTGCAGGTTTCAAACCCCTGCCGGGACATTCGCTGCAGACCTACAAGTCCGCTTCGAGAAGAGCGGTGACTCGCCCGGCCCCGGTATGGTGGTGGTGGAGCGATGCGCGGTGACGGACCTTAGTCCGATCGGGTCGCCGCCGCCGCCCTTCTACCGAGCCGGTGCCTTGACGCTCTTGCGCCAGCGTAAGCACGGAGAAGCCGTGCGCCTTGCTGCAAGCGGGGCGCAGGATCGGCTCGACCTAGAAGACTACCTGCGCCGGCGCACCCTGCGTCCGGTCATCATCGATTTGCGCGGGCTGAGTTGCAAACGGTTCGACGATGTCGCCGCGGACGTCTGGGACGGACTCGGAGAACGCTGCTTTTGGAGATTGCTGCTGGACGGCATCGACTTCGTGCACTTCGATCGCTCGGATCCGAAAAGCAAATCAAAGCGCATTTCCCGGAGAGAATGTGCTCGGGAACGAATTCGTGCGCCGGAGGCGGAGGAGAATGGCGCCGGATGGTTGCTCGACCGGGTCCGGGGTCTCCGCGAAAGCCTTTCCGGCGGCGGATACGATCCGGAGATCGCCGCGCGTGCCAGGATGCTCAAAGCATTCGCGGCGCCCTCACGGCGATTTACGCTTCGGGCCGAAATTATCCACTTCCTTCGTGAGTACTCGCATCTTGCCAAAGGCCCGGATTACTCGTCGCAGCCGTTTGAGACATTCGCCCGCGCATATTACCACGATGGCGACCGGAACCGCGCACTTGAGGTGGCGAAGGAGCGCGCGAAACTGCGCTGGGCCAAGGCCGCGCTGAACGTGCACGCAGCCGTCCGTCACAACCTCAAATTATATCTGTTTATCCTGTTAGCGGTGTCGG
>DASVQT010000167.1:0-13422 GCA_036388975.1 Allosphingosinicella sp.
GCGTGGAGGATCTAGACACCCCGGCCCGAGCGCCCCAGATACCAGCTCGCGCGGCCCCGCTCCGGGCTCATCGCACGGGCGGGGTTCATGGCGTCGTAGACCACCGCATTCTCGATCACGCGCTGCACGTAGCCGCGAGTCTCGCTGAACGGGATGGCTTCGATCCACTGCAGGATGTCGACATGCGGCATGCGCGGATCGCCATTCTCGTTGATCCAGCGCCGGACGTTGCCCGCGCCCGCATTGTAGGAAGCCGCGGTCAGCACCGCATTGCCGCCCCACTGGTTCATCAAAGTCGCCATGTAGCTGGAGCCGAGCTGGATGTTGTAGCTCGGGTCCGAGGTCAGCCGGCCCAGGTCGTAGGGGAGGCCGATCCGGTTCGCGACTTCGCGCGCCGTGCCGGGCATGAGCTGCATCATGCCGCGGGCGCCGACATGGCTCATCGCCGCGCGGTCGAACGAGCTTTCCTGGCGCATGATGCCGTGGGCGAGCGACCAATATTGGCTCTGCGCCGCCGGCACCGACGTTTCGGGCCAGGACGGGCGCACATAAAAGGCGCTGCCGTTGTTGCGCGCCGTCCGGGCCACCCAGACGGCGAGGTCGGGCCGGCCGATGCTGCGCGACAGCTCGACGGCGAGCTGGCGGTCGCGGTCCGTGTCGACGCCTTCGGAAAGCGCGCGAACGAAGATCGACTGATCGTTCCACTGGCCGGTCTGGCCCAGATAGCGGGTCGCGGCGACGATGCTGCGATGCTGAAAGGCGAGCCGCTCGGCTTCGGTCGGCTGCACGGCTGCAGGGGCGGGTGCCGGCACGGGCCGTCCCAGCCGCTCGAGCGCAAGCTGCGCGTAGAACAATTCGGGCGCGCGCGCCGCCGCTTCGAAATGGGCGTTCGCCTCCGCTACGCGCCCGGCGGACGCGGCGGCGCGGCCGGCCCAGTAGCGGCCCTTGGTCATGACCTGGAGCGAGCGCCCGCCGCCCGCATAAGCGGCGAACATGCGCTCGGCTTCGGCGGAGCGGCCCGCCTGGAGCGCGCTCGTGCCCGCCAGCCAGACGAGGCTGGTGAAATCGTCGCGCTCGCCCATCGTGCGGGTGGACACGTCGGTGCCCGGCGCGAAGGCGTCGGTCGCCTGGCTGGCGATCTGGTAGGCGAGGCTGTGCTGCCGGTCGGCGGCCGCGGCGCGGGCGACGGTGAGCAGGCTTTCGAGATATTTCTCTGCATCGCGCGGCCGGGTGGTGAGGACGCGGCGCTGGGCGAGATAATCGCGTGCCGCCTGGCTCTGCCCGCTGTTCCGCAGCCAGTTGGCACGGTCCATCACCAGCCCGGCATCGCCGGACGCGCTGCTTCCCGCTGCGGCGAACTTGGCGGACGCGTCGGGCGCGCGGGTCTGGAGCGCGATCCGCGCTTCGTAGACGGGCCGGCGGGCGAAGCTGGTCATGGGAAGGACGCGCAGGGCGCTGGTCCGGTCGCCATTGTCGAGCAAAGCGTCTGTCCGAATGTCATGGTCCTGCTGGGTAAAGGCCGCGGCAAAGGCGCCGAGGAGGCGGCTTTCCACCGCCTGCGCCATGACGCCGCCGTGCCAGGCCGCGCGGGCGGCTTCGCGGGCGCGGTCGGTTTCGCCGCTCGCGAGCAGAGCCATCGCATGATGCGCATGGCCCGCGGGGGTGAGGGGAGGCTGCACCGCGAAATAGCGCAGCACTTCGCCCGGCGAGACGCTGTTGGGGTCGATCGCCCGCTCGGCGGTGCGCCGCATCGAGGCTTCGCCCGGCCAGCCCTTATGAGTGATCAAAAAGGAGGCGTAGGAGGAGAAAGGCAGATTGTCGGTCTGCCGAAGCGCGTTCCAGCGGGCGATGTCGGAAGCGACGGCCGCCGATCCGCCGGTTCCGGCGAAGCTTTGCTGAAGCCCCGCATAAGGGACGATGGAGGCCTGGTCGGCATGGCCGCTTGTTTCGCCGAAGCGAAGCTCGCCCATCGCGCCGGCGGCGAGGAGGGCGGCGGAGACGCCGAGGAACGCGAAGCTTACCGATCGTTTCTGCATGCTGGACAGAATGCCAACCCCCTCCTTATCAGGCCCTGAACAGGGCGGGCCTGGATTGAACTGTAAACGCGCAATTGCCGGTTCCTGGCCCCGGCGTGAAGGAGACGTTGATGTTTCGCGGCTCGATCCCCGCTCTGGTGACCCCTTTTCGCGACGAAGCGTTTGACGAAGCGGCCTTCCGCGATCTCGTCGAGTGGCAGATTCAGGAAGGAAGTCATGGCCTTGTGCCATGCGGCACGACGGGCGAGTCGGCGACGCTCACCGACAGCGAACAGGCGCGGGTGACCTCCGTCTGCGTCGATCAGGCGAAGGGAAGGGTGCCCGTTATCGCCGGCTGCGGCTCCAATTCGACCCGCACCGTGATCGGCCACATGCACGCCGCCGAAGATGCCGGCGCCGCCGCCGCGCTTGTGGTGCTTCCGTACTACAACCGGCCGAGCCAGGACGGCATCTACGCCCATTTCGAAGCGCTCGCCGGCGCCAGCAGCCTGCCCATCGTCGTCTACAACGTTCCCGGCCGCACTGTGACCGACGTCCTCCCCGAGACTTTGGGCCGCATCGCCGCGCTGCCGACGGTGGTCGGCATCAAGGATGCAAGCGGCGACCTGAGCCGGGTCACGGCCCATCGGCGCCTGTGCGGCGAGGATTTCTGCCAGCTTTCCGGCAATGACGATCTCAGCCTCGGCTACCTCGCCATGGGCGGCGTCGGCACCATTTCCGTCACCGCCAACGTCGCGCCGCGGCTGTTCGCGGAATTCCACGAGGCGTATCTCTCCGGGGACCGGGCCCGCGCGCTCGAGATCAACGACCGCCTCTTCCCCTTGCACAAGGCGCTGTTCAGCGACGCGTCACCCGGCCCAGCCAAATATGCCTTGTCGCGCCTCCGCGACTTTCCCCTGGAACTCCGCCTCCCCATGACCCCGCCTTCCGAAGCCAGCCGCCGCGCGATCGACGAAGCGCTCGACCATGCGGGGCTATCGTGAGGCTGAGCGCTGCAATCCGCCCTTCGACTGGCTCAGGGCTAGCGGCTGGGGACATGCAAAGCGGTGGTGAATACCCACTCCCGCCAGGGCTGAGCCTGTCGAAGCCCGGGTTGCAGCATTCCGCCCGGGCACTTCCGGCCTCCTCCGACGCCCGTGAGCAACCACTCCCGCCAGGGCTGAGCCTGTCGAAGCCCGGTTTGCAGAACGCGGCACTGGCACATCGACGCACCAGCCCCCACGTAACGACCCTCTGATGGTTCGTCCCCGCCCCCTCACGTTCGACAAGAAGAAGATCGTCGCCGAGAACCGGCGCGCGCGCTGGGACTATGCCGTCGAAGAGGTGTTCGAGGCGGGCATTGCGCTCACCGGCACCGAGGTCAAATCGCTTCGATTCGGCGAAGGCTCGATCGCCGAAAGCTATGCCGAGGTGAAGGAAGGGGAGGTCTGGCTGGTCAATGCCAACGTCCCCGAATTCAGCCACGGCAACCGCCACAATCACGAGCCCAAGCGGCCGCGGAAGCTCCTCCTCTCCGCGCGCGAGATCAACAAGATGTTCGGCGCCGTGATGCGCCAGGGCATGACGCTGGTTCCCCTGTCCATCTACTTCAACGGCCGCGGCCGGGCCAAGGTCGAGCTTGCGCTGGCCAAGGGCCGCAAGGCGCACGACAAGCGCGATCACGAGAAGGAAAAGGACTGGAAAAGGGAGCAGGGCCGGCTGATGCGTCAGCATGGCTGAGCGCGGCGACGGTCCGCCCCCGGCCGGCGATGAAGGCGGCTGGCTCACCCGTCACATGCCGACGCGCGAGGAACTGGCGAAGAGCCGCTGGATCAAGCCGTTCGGCGGCCGCGCCATGCGCTCCGAATATTGGCGCTTCACCCGCCGGTCGGTGCCGCGCGGCGTCGCGATCGGCCTTTGGGTCGGGATCTTCGCACTGATCCCGGGCATCCAGATCATCTGCTCGACGCTCGTCTCGCTGCCGCTGCGCGCCAACATCCCCGTGGCGGCGGCGATGACCTTTCTCACCAACCCCTTCACCACGCCCTTTCTGCTCGGCGCTTCCTACATGGTGGGAAGCGGGCTCGGCTTCGGCGGGCAGCAGGGCGTTCCGGGGCGCGAGGCGGGGATCGGCGACTGGATGGCGTGGCTCTTTTCCGATGCGGCGCTGGCGACGGTCACGGGCCTCTTCATCGTCGCGACGGTGAGTGCGCTGGTCAGCTACGTCGCCACCATCCTCTTCTGGCGCTGGTGGACGGCGCGCAAATGGCGCCGCCGCGCGCTGCGCGCAAAAGCCGACATTTCATAGTCCCTTCCGACCTGCTAAGCCCTTTTCATCTTCTCCAGCCGTGGGATAACCGATGCGCAAGCTCCTGATTCTTCTTAGCCTTTCCACCACCGCGCTTGCCGCCTGCACCACGTCGGGCAACGACGCCGCGCCCGCGGCCCAAAGCACCGCGGCGAGCGTCCAGCCGCCCGCCGCCATGGCCGCTCCGGTGCGCCCGCGTCCGCAACTCGGCAGCTTCGGTTTCGACATCGCCGGCATGGACCGGGCGGTGGATCCGGGCGACAATTTCTACGATTTCGCAAACGGCGGCTGGGAACGCGCGACGGAGATTCCGGCGGACCGGTCGAACTACGGCATGTTCACTTTGCTCGACGACCTGTCCAAGACGCGCACCCGCGCGATCGTCGAGGAAGCGGCGCGGCAGCCCGGCAGCCGCATCGGCGATTTTTATTCGAGCTTCATGGACGAAGCGCGGATCGAGCAGGCCGGCATTCAGCCGATCCGTCCGCTCCTTCAGCGCGTTCAGGCGATCCGCACCCGCGCCGACTGGGCTTCCGAGCTCGGCCGCCTGATGCGGCAGGGGACGACCGGGCCGTTCGCCGGCTACGTCGCCACCGACGACCGCATTCCCACCGAGATGATCGTGCGCCTCGGCCAGTCCGGCCTCGGTTTGCCCGACCGCGATTACTATCTGCGCAACGAAGCGGCGCTCACCTCGAAGCGCGACGCGTATCGCGGCTACCTCACGCAGCTCCTGACGCTGGCGGGCGAGCAGAATGCCGCCGCGCGCGCCAACGCCATCCTCGCCTTCGAGACCCGCCTGGCCCAGGCGCATTGGAGCCGGGTCGAAAATCGCGACGACGAGAAGACCTACAACAAGATGACGCCGGCGCAGCTCGCGCGCCTCGCGCCGGGCTTCGATTTCTCGCGTTTCCTTTCGGAAGCCGGGTTCGGCGGCCAGCAGAACCTCCTCGTCTCGCAGCCCACCGCCTTCACGGCCTCGGCCCGCGCGGTCGCCGCCACGCCCGTCGAAGTGCTTCGCGACTATACGATGATTCGTCTCATCGACGATGCGGCGCCTTATCTGTCGTCCAATTTCGTCAACGCCCATTTCGCCTATCACGGCACCGCGCTCGGCGGCACGCCGCAGAACGAGCCGCGCTGGAAGAGGGGCGTGACTCTGGTGACCAGCGCGATCGGCGACGATGTCAGCCGCATCTATGTCGAGCGCCACTTCCCGCCCGAAGCCAAGGCCGAGGCCGACGCTTTGGTCCGCAACGTCATCCAGGCGATGGACCGCCGCCTCGCCGGCCTGACCTGGATGGCGCCCGAAACTCGTCAGCAGGCCCGCGCCAAGCTCGCCGCCTTCACGCCCAAGATCGGCTATCCCGACCGCTGGCGCGATTATTCCTCGGTGGAGGTCAGCCGCGACAATCTCGTCCAGAACATCATGAACGCGACGCGCTTCGAATATGAGCGCAACCTCGCCAAGCTCGGCCGCCCCGTCGACCGGAGCGAATGGTTCATGACTCCCATGGAGGTGAACGCCTACGCCAACCCCACCTGGAACGAGATCGTGTTCCCGGCCGCGATCCTGCAGGCGCCGTTCTTCGACGCCAATGCCGATCCGGCGGTCAATTACGGCGGCATCGGCGCCGTGATCGGCCACGAGATCAGCCACCATTTCGACGACCAGGGCAGCCGCTACGACGTCAGCGGCGCGCTTCGCGAATGGTGGACTCCGCAGGACCGCGAGCGCTTCAATGCGCTGACCGCCCAGCTCGTCGCCCAGTACGATTTGTACGAGCCGCTCCCCGGCCACCGCGTCCAGGGCCAGCTCACGCTTGGCGAGAACATCGCCGATCTCGCCGGCCTCACCGTCGCCTATGACGCCTATCGCATGGCGCTCGGCAATGCGGCGGCGCCCGAGATCGACGGCTTCACCGGCGACCAGCGTTTCTATCTCGGCTGGGCGCAAGTGTGGCGGCGCGAATATCGCGAGGCCAACCTTCTCAACAGGTTGCTGACCGATCCTCACTCGCCGTCTGAACAGCGCGTCGCGGTCGTGCGCAATCTCGACCCCTGGTATGCGGCTTACAACGTGCAGCCGGACGACACGCTCTTCCTCGCGCCCGAGCGCCGCATCCGGATCTGGTAGGTGGCGAGCCGCGCGGAGCAAGGCGGAGACACGGGTCGCGGCGCCGGCCGCGGCCTCGCCGCCTCGCTCGCGCTCCTTGCCGCGGCCGTGTCGGCGGGCCTGCTCTTCTGGGCCGTGCGCGACCCGGTCTTCGCCGCCGCCTTCCTTGCCGGCGTCGGCGGGGCCGCGGCCCTGCTTCTCGCCCTGCCGCGAAGCCGCCCGGCCGCGGCGGCGGCGGCGGAGGGCGATGCGGGTGCGCCCGACATCGCGCTGCTCCGCGCCGCGCTCGACGCATCCGCCGCCGCGGTCGCGATCACCGATCCGGACGGCGCCCTGATCTGCGCCAGCCGCACCTATTGCACCTGGTTCGGCGGCGCCGCGCCGCCGGCGCGCTTCCGCGACTTTTCCGAGGAAATCCGCGCCGCCCGCCGCGACGGCACGGCCGCGCTCGAAGAATTCCCGCTCCAGGGCGAACTCTACCGCGCCGAGCTTCGCGCCGCCTCCGGCCACATCGTCTGGACCTTCGAGCGGCCCGCCGAAGCCGATCTCCCGCGCGATGCGGCCCGTCTCCTCGCCGGCGACGCCGGAGTGCGCCTCGGCCAGGCGGGCGTCATGGCCGTCCTGTCCGACGATTCGGGCACGATTCTCGCCGCCAACCCGGCCTTCGCCGCCCGCGCGCTCGGCGAGGCCGGCGGCGGCGTCGAAGGCTCTTCGCTCGTCGCCCATCTCGCCGCCAGCGACGCGGGCCAGTTCCAGTTCGCCGCCGAAGGCAAGGACGCTTCGCCGCTGCGCATCGTCCAGGTCGCCGCCGCCGAGCATCCGCAGCCGCTCTCCCTCTTTCTCCTGTTCGACGATGCCGGCGCCCCGCGCCTAGGCGAGGACGAAGCGGCCAACATTCACGGCCTCCTCGACAGCCTGCCGCTCGGCCTCGCCCTCGCCGACCGCGACGGCCGCTTTACCTATTTGAACCGCGCCTTTCGCCGCGCCGCCGGCCTCGCCGCCGACGCCCAGCCCGCCTGGCCCGGCGATCTCCTTGTCGACGAGGACAAGGCGGCGGTGTCGGATGCCGTGCGCCGATTCGCCCGCGGCCGCGCTCTGTCCGGCGATATCGCCGTGCGCCTCAAGGCCAGCCCCGACGAGCCGGTCGCGCTCACCATCGCCGGCGCCCGCGGCCTCGGTGAGGCGGCCGTGCTCCTCAGCCTCAAGGACAATAGCGAGGAAGCCCGCCTCAAGCGGGAAGTCGCCCAAGCGACCAAGATGCAGGCGATCGGCCAGCTCGCCGGCGGCGTCGCCCACGATTTCAATAACATCCTCACCGCCATCCTCGGCTATTGCGACCTCATGCTGATGCGCCACACGCCGGGCGACAGCGATTATGACGACATCCAGCAGATCCGCTCCAACTCCAACCGCGCCGCCAACCTCACCCGCCAGCTCCTCGCCTTCTCCCGCCAGCAGACGCTTCGCCCGCAGGTCCTCCAGCTTCCCGACGTCGTTTCGGAAGTCTCGAACCTGCTGAAGCGCCTCCTCGGCGAAACGGTGAAGCTGGAGGTCAAGCACGGCCGCGGCTTGGGGCCCGTCCGCGCCGATCCCGGCCAGCTCGAGCAGGTCATCGTGAACCTGGCGGTGAACGCCCGCGACGCGATGCTGGCCAAGGGCGGCGGCACGCTCACCATCCACACCCATTCGGTATCGGCCGAGGATGTGCGCCGCATGGGCTCCGACATCCTCCCCATCGGCGATTATACGGCGCTCAAGGTCTCCGACACCGGCACCGGCATCCCGCCGCACCTCCTCGCCAAGATCTTCGAGCCCTTCTTCACCACCAAGGAAGTGGGCAAGGGCACCGGCCTCGGCCTGTCCACCGTCTACGGCATCGTCAAGCAATCGGGCGGCTTCATCTTCGCCGACAGCGAGGAAGGGAAGGGAGCGAGCTTCACCTTCTACCTCCCGGTCCACCGCGCCGACGCCGGCCGGCCCGCGCCCAAGCCGAAGAAGGAAAAGGAAGCCGGCGAGCTCTGGGGTACGGGCACCATCCTCCTCGTCGAGGACGAGACGACGGTGCGGGCCGTCGCCGAGCGGGCGCTGACCCGCCACGGCTACACCGTCTTCACCGCCGAAAACGGCGAGGCCGCGCTCGAGATCCTGGCCCGCGAAGGCCATTTCGACCTGATGATCTCGGACGTCGTCATGCCGACCATGGACGGCCCGACGACGGTGCGCGAGGCGCGCAAGACCCACCCGGACCTGCCGATCCTGTTCATCTCAGGCTATGCCGAAGAGCAGCTCAGGAAGTCGATCGACCTCGACCGCGTCAGCTTCCTCGCCAAGCCCTTCTCCGTCCAGAAGCTGGCGGAAGCGGCCCGCGACACGATCGCCAAGGGCTAGGCCGCGTCCTGCAACCCGGGCTTCGACAAGCTCAGCCCTGGCGGTTCAGGAGTGCGCGCACTCTGATTGGCGCACGGCGACGTGATCGGACCAGCCCACCACCGCTAGCCCTGAGCCTGTCGAAGGGCGGGTTGCAGCGCACCGCGTTCGAAATCCTTCCGAACGCCCTTTCCTCAACTGGATCAACACGAAAGCCGCCCCCGCCGCACTCCCCGCAAACCCTTAGCGCGAAATAAATCTTTTCCTTTGCGGAACAACCGCCTAATCGGGCGGCGATGGCTGAGGGGCGTACCATACTCATCGTCGAGGATGAGCCGCTGATCGCGATGATGCTCGAGGATTTCCTCGACTCATTGGGTCACCGCATCGCGGGCAGCTGCGAGAGCGTCGAAGACGCTTTGGCGGTGGTTGAACGCGGCGATTTCGATGTCGCGATCATCGACGTGCAATTGAAGAACGGCGAAAAGGTCTGGCCGGTCGCCGACCGCCTCGCCGACACCGGCAAGCCCTTCATCCTCGCCACCGGCGGCCATGTCGAGCCGCCCCCCGCCCGCCACGCCGGCGCGCCCGTCCTTTCCAAGCCCTACACGATCGACGCAATCGAGCCCGCCCTCGCCGAAGCCTGCGCGCGGTAGTTTCCGGTTCGCCGTCATTCCCGCGAAAGCGGGAATCCAGTCTGCCTCTCCACCCGCACGACCTCGCCCGGCCTTCCGCTGGATCCCCGCTTTCGCGGGGATGACGGCAGTGAGGCTCGAACCATTGCTCATCCGCCGTTCACCTTGCTCCGGCTCAAACACGCGCCGGGAGGGACCATCACCTTGAACAAACTTGCCTATCTGACTGCGGCCACCGCCGCCTTCGCCGCGCCGGCCGCCGCCGCCGATCTCACGCTCGACGCGTCGACCAATTTCACCATACCCGTGGAAGTGCGCGGCCAGACGATCGCCATGCGCGTCGATCTCGAAAGCTCCGGCTATCCGACCATGAACCCGGCGGTCGCCGCTCGCCTCGGCTTCCGAGGCTCCCTGTTCGGCGCCCGCGCGATCGTCGGCCCGGTGCGCCTCAACGGCGAGCAGAACGGCGCCAAGTTCCGGATCAACGGCGTCCAGCGCGGCTACCGCTTCGCCTTTTTCGACCGCGACGTCGTGGACGGCGCGGACGGGCTGATCTCCCCGCACAACATTCCCTATGACAACGTCACCTTCCGCCTCCGGCCGGAACAGCCGGGCGAAGTCACCACCAGCCTGCCGATGATCTACGACCAGTCGGGCGGCATCCTGTATCCGCTGCAGCTCGGCGACCGGCGGATCGCCGTCGAATTCTCGCTGCTTCAGCCGCAAAGCTTCACCACCGCCTCGGCCGGCGCCCATCTCGCCTCCTTCTACGGCGGCGAATGGGCCGGCGAGGCGCGGCTCGGCCACATCAAGTTCGGCGTGGAGCGCCCGCTTCGGCCGATGCGCTTTTCCCGCCCGCTCGACATTGGCGGCTTCGGCCTCGCCGGCCTCCTCGTCCGCACCGGCGATCATCGCGGCAATTTCCAGCTCCCGCCCGACGCGCAGCAGGATCCGGACGAGATCGTGGTCACCGGCAATCTCGCCCGCGGCCGCGCGCGCCTCTTCCTCACCGTCGGGCTCGACCGCCTCTCGGCCTGCAGCAGCCTCACTTATGCAAAGGCGACGACGACGCTCACCCTGCGCTGCCTCCCGCTCGCCTGAAATCCTCCCCTGCATTTGCAGGGGAGGGGGACCGCACGAAGTGCGGTGGAGGGGCGGCGGCGAAGCCGCCTTCGACGAGACGAGTCGCTGGTGACTGCCCCCGCGACGCGGCTAGAAAGCGCCGCATGTGGAAGCTCCTCCTCGTTCCGCTCGTCCTTTATCTCGCGGTTCTCGCGGCTCTTTGGCTGTTCCAGGGCCGCATGGTGTTTCCGGCGCACCTCGCGCAAGGCGAGGGGCCGTCGCCGCCGGGATCGGAGCGGCTGGTCGTCGAGGCACCCGACGGCGTGCGCCTCCACGGCCTGCTCATCCCGGCCCGGGGCGGCGGACGCAGCCCGGATCGCCCGCTGATCCTCGGCTTCGGCGGCAATGCCTGGAACGCGGACGCCGTCGCCGTCACGCTTGCCCAGCTCTTTCCCGATCACGACGTCGCCGCCTTTCATTATCGCGGCTACGCCCCGAGCGGCGGCACGCCGGGCGCGCGCGCCATCCTCGCAGACGCGCTCCTCCTCCACGACGAGATCGTGCGCCGCACCGGCGCGCGGCGGGTGGTCGCGGTCGGGTTCAGCCTCGGCACCGGTGTCGCCGCCCGCCTCGCCGCCGAGCGGCCGATCGCCGGCGCGATCCTGGTCACGCCCTACGATTCGCTCGCCGGCGTCGCGGCGCAGCATTATCCGTGGATGCCCGTCCGCCTCCTCTTCCGCCACGAAATGCCGGCGGCGCAGGACCTCGCCCGCACCCGCGTGCCCGTCGCCCTGATCGGCGCCGAGCGCGACGCCCTGATCCTTCCCGAACGCACCGAAGCGCTGCGCCGCCGCACCGCCAACCTCGTCTATTACCGCATCGTCCCGGACGCCGATCACAACGACATCTACGAGCGCGAAGACTTCCGGACCGCCATGCACGAGGCGCTCGCGCGCATGACCGCCCGCTGATTGCGGCGGCACGGGAATCCGGCGACGAAACGGCTTGATGCGGGGCGCCGGCCATGGCCTTATCCCGGCAGCGACCGGGGAGGGATCATGCGGAAACTTCATGTGCTTGCGCCAGTCGCCGCGGCGGCTGCGGCGCTGCTCCATCCCGGTCTCGCCGCGCCGGCCTGGGCGGGGGAAGAGGCGGAGCTCAACTGTCCGCTGGCCACGCTAGGGGAAGCGGACCGCAATGCCATTGCGACGATCTCCGAAGATCGGTCGGCGCGCCGCGCGGCGATGGAGGCGGTCGCACGGGGAGTCGCCGAGTGCGCGAACCGCTTCGGCTGGAGCGCCGAGGAGCGCTCGGCCGCGAGCCATTATGTCGGGCCCTTCATTGCCCGGGAGCGCTACCGCCGCGTCCTCGCCGGCGAAGGGCTGGACCTCGCCCGCATCGAGCGAAACGTCCATGCGGACGCGCCGCTCATGGCGGCTGCCTTTGCGCGCCGGCCGAGCCCGCCGGAACTCGACAAGCATCTCCAGCGCCTCATCGCCGCCGAGCAGGCCTGGATCACGAGGAACGAGGTCGCGCGCGAGAAGCTGCAGGCGCTGGGCGGGCTCGTGTCGGCAACGGCGCTCGCCGAGGCGGCACGCCTGCGCTTCACGCGCGAATAGGGGCTGCTTCAGTTCCCCTCTTGTTCCTGCGGAACAGATGCTGTACAGGCTGCAAATCGCGTTGAACGGTCGGCGCGGACGCAATAGGGGAGCTGAGACGCCATGACGGCATCGCTCAAGGTCGTTTCCGACAGGAATTCATCAGACATGGACAAGCAGAAGGCCCTCGAGGCCGCCCTCGCGCAGATCGACCGCGCCTTCGGCAAGGGGAGCGCGATGAAGCTCGGCTCCCGCGAAAAGGTGGAGATCGAAGTGATCTCGACCGGATCGCTCGGGCTCGACATCGCGCTCGGCATCGGCGGCCTGCCGCGCGGCCGTGTGATCGAAGTCTACGGGCCGGAAAGCTCGGGCAAGACGACGCTCGCGCTTCACGTCATCGCCGAAGCGCAGAAGAATGGCGGCACCGCCGCCTTCGTCGACGCCGAGCATGCGCTCGATCCGGTTTATGCCAAGAAGCTTGGCGTCGACATCGACAACCTCATCGTCTCGCAGCCCGATACGGGCGAGCAGGCGCTGGAGATCACCGACACGTTGGTGCGCTCCAACGCGATCGACGTGCTGGTCGTCGACTCGGTCGCCGCGCTCGTGCCCCGGGCCGAGATCGAGGGCGAGATGGGCGACAGCCATGTCGGCCTCCAGGCGCGCCTCATGTCCCAGTCGCTGCGCAAGCTCACCGGCTCCATCTCCAAGTCCAAGTGCCTGGTGATCTTCATCAACCAGCTCCGCATGAAGATCGGCGTCATGTACGGCAATCCGGAGACGACGACGGGCGGAAACGCGCTCAAATTCTACGCCTCCGTCCGCCTCGACATCCGCCGCACCGGCCAGATCAAGGACCGGGACGACATCGTCGGCAACACGACGCGCGTGAAGGTCGTCAAGAACAAGGTCGCGCCGCCGTTCAAGCAGGTCGAGTTCGACATCATGTACGGCGAAGGCATTTCCAAGATCGGCGAGATTCTCGATCTCGGCGTTAAGGCCGGCATCGTCGAGAAGTCGGGCGCCTGGTTCAGCTACGACAGCGTGCGCATCGGCCAGGGCCGCGAGAATGCCAAGAACTACCTCAAGGAAAACCCCGAAATGGCGACGCGCCTCGAGCGCGCCATCCGCGGCAAGACCGAGGAAGTCGCCGACGCCCTGATGGTCGGCCCCGGACCCGACGACGACGTCTGAAGCACGGCGCCGGGCACCGCCACGGGTGTGACCTTGGTGTGACCTTTCGTGCTACAAAGCGGCGGCTCTTCCCGGCGGAAGGGCCGCCGCTTTGGCGAGGGTCCGCCGGCAGGACTTGCATGGCAGT
>DASVQT010000168.1:0-7188 GCA_036388975.1 Allosphingosinicella sp.
CGCGCGTGGGCAAGGCGATCTCGATCCAGAACCCGATCACCTTCTTCGCCCGCGACCGCGAGCTTGCCGAGCTCGCCCGCCCCGGCGACATCATCGGCATCCCCAACCATGGGACTTTGCGCGTCGGCGACACGCTGTCCGAACGCGGCGACGTCTCCTTCACCGGCCTCCCCGATTTCGCGCCGGAGATTCTGCGCCGAGTGCGCCTCGACGATCCGATGAAGTCGAAGCAGATGAGGAAGGGCCTGGAGGACCTCGCCGAGGAAGGCGTGATCCGCATCTTCAAGCCGTCCATCGGTTCGAACTGGATCGTCGGCGTCGTCGGAGCGCTCCAATTGGACGTGCTCGCCACCCGCATGGAGGCGGAATACAGCCTCAAACTCGGCTTCGAGCCCTCCCCCTTCGAAGTCGCCCGCTGGGTCGCGGCCGACGATCCCGCCGACTTGAAGCGCCTCAACGAGACCCACCGCTCCTCCATGGCCGAAGACGGTGACGGCGACCTCGTCCTGATGATGCGCAATGCCTGGGAGCTCGGCCGCTACCAGCAGGACTGGCCCGGCATCCGCTTCACCAGCGTCAAGGAGCGCAGCTGAGGTAATCGGAGCTTGGTGCCGGGCGCCACGCTAGGAGGCGTCCCGCTCCAGCGCCGGCAGGTAGCTCTCGATCAGGGCGACGAGCAGACGCGCGCGCTCCTCCCGATCTTCGATGCGCTCGACGATGCGATCGACCTGTTGGTAATCGCCGAGCCGCTCATATTCGACTGCGAGCGCCTCCGCCGCGGGCTCCCCCCAAAGATCGTGCCGCTCGGCGAGGGCGAGCGCGAGATCGGCCTGTTGGCGGCGTATCCGTGCAGGTTCCGGGAGCGTGCTCCAGATCGGAAGTTGGCTGGCGACGCCGAACCTTCGGCGGGCCGGCCCGAGAGCCTCGAGGTAGGCGACGGCCGCATCGCCATAGCCGCGCCGCAGCAAACAGAGATAGGCCTGGAAAGGCATCCCTTCATAGCCGACCCGCGACACCATGTCTGACGGGTCCCGAATGGACCCGGCCCGCCGCACGGCCCGAAGCGCCGCGGCCTCGCCGGCAGCTGCGGCGCGGCACGGCAGATCGGAAAGAAAGCTGGCGCGGACATCGCGGTCGCGCACCTGGCGAATGGCGGCCTCGAACTGACCCCACTGACCGCGCGAGGCCAGGAACAAGGCGAGCTCGCCGAACGCGGCGTCGCGGCCCTCGGCGATATTGCTTCGGGCGAGGCGTGCCACGGGAGCCTCCGGGGACTCGAGAAATGCGGCCAGCCCAGCCATCTCCCCGACGCCCCGCACACCGCTCGCGCGTCGCGCCGCGCCCTCCTGCACCAGCAGGACGACCGTCCTCGCGCGGTCATAATCGCCGCGCTCCATCAGCGCGCGCACCAGCGGAACCGGGAGCGGGTCGGAGCGGAAGCGGAGACGGTCGAAGAATTCGTCCGAAGCGGCAAAGGCGTCGAAATGGGCGGCAACGAAATGAGGGTCGCCGCCGAAAAAGGCGCCGCCGGCCCGCGGCAGCAGGGCGATCGCCTCGCCGGCCCTCCCCTCCGCCAGCAGTGCGTGCATGCGGGCCGCATAATAGCCTCGAGCGTCGCTGTAGAGCGTGCCCGCCGCGAGCCGCACCCCGATCGCCTCTTCATCGTGCCTGGCCGCCTCGGCCACCAGTTCGTCGAAAACGCGCTGGCCGACGCGGACGGACGCAGAGCCGTCGCTCGCTGCCGGCAGACCGGGCGCAGCAAGCGCTGCCAGCCGATGCAGCTCGGATCGCCAATGCGGCGTGCCGTGCAGCAGCCGCAGATTATGGATCCGTGCTGACCAGCGGCCGGTGATGCAATAGCCGCCGTGGCAGGACCAGAGATCGTCACCGAGCGCCGCTTCCTCCGCGTCGAAGAGCCGTTCCGCTTCTTCGACGAGGGCGCGCGACTGCTCCTCCCTCCCGAACCGCCGCAGGAGGGTTCCCGCTTCGTAGAGCTTGTAAGGGTCGGCGCCGCCGGCGCCGGGTCTGCGAGCGTCGGCGGCAATGGCCGAGACCACCCGCTCGGCGCAGGCGCGGTCCGGGCCGGTTATGGCCGGGTACAAGGCCATGGCGGCGACCCGCGGCTGCGAGACGCTCAGCATGATCTGCTCGGCGCCGCGGCAGTCGCCGAATCGGGCCAGCGTTCCGGCGAACAGGGCCGGCGCGTAGCGGCGGATGCCCGCTTGCGCGGCGCGGCGCTCGAGCTCGGCGACGCGTAGCGCCTGGCCGTCCGTCAGCCGCACCTGCTCGTGCCGCCAAAGATATTCATCGTGCGCGGCGGCGCTCGCGGCAAAGGTCGCTGAAAGGAGGATCGTCGCAATGGCGAGGAGCAAGCGCATCGCGCGCATGCTACCCCGAAGCCGTCTAGCGCGGAAGCTCCAGCCGGTGGCCGCTCTCGAACCCGCTCCTCAGCATCGCCGCGATCGCGTCGGCGACCGCGCTCGGCGGTTTGAGGATCGCCTCGTCCTCGCCGGGAAAGGCGCGGGCGCGCATGACGGTGCGGGTGGCGCCGGGATCGACGATGGCGGTGCGGATCGCGGCCGTGTTGCGGACTTCGTCGGCATAGGACAGGACGAGCGTCTCGAGCGCGGCCTTGGAGGCTCCGTAGGCGCCCCAATAAGCGCGCGGACTCGCGCCCACCGACGAGGTGACGGCGATCAGCGCCGCAGCTTCGCTCTTCCTCAGCATCGGATCGAAGGCGGCGATCATCGCCTGCTGCGCGACGACGTTCAGCGTCAGCACGCGCGCGAATTCCTTGCCGTCGATCGCCGGCACGGAGGTGAGCGTCCCAAGCGTCGCCGCGTTCAGCACGAGAATGTCGAGCGCCTCCCAGCGCCCCCGCACCGCGGCGGCGAGCCGGCCGACGCTGTCGCCGTCGAGAAGGTCCAGCGGCGCGATGGTCGCCGATCCGCCGCCGGCGTGGATCCGCTCCTCGACCTTCTCGAGATCCTCGGCGGTCCGCGCCGTCAGCACCACATGCGCGCCCGCCGCGGCCAGCGCTTCCGCCGTCGCCGCGCCGATCCCCCTGCTCGCGCCGGTCACGAGCGCGAGCTTACCGTCCAAGAACCTGTCCGTCATGCCGGTGCCCCTAAGGGCGCGGGCGCGCTTTGGCTAGGCGTAGCGCTCGCCGTGGAGGGCGAGCTGGTCGACCGGCTCATTCTCCTCATGGTCGGTGAGGTGGGTCGGATAGTCGCCGGTGAAGCAGGCGTCGCAATGCTGGGGCTGCGCATCGTCGCGCATGTCTTCGCCGAGCGCCCGGTAAAGGCCGTCGATGGAGATGAAGCCGAGGCTGTCCGCCTTGATATAATGGTTCATCTCGGCGACGCTCATCTGCGCCGCGAGCAGCTTTTTGCGCTCGGGCGTATCGACACCGTAGAAGCAGCTGTGCCGCGTCGGCGGCGAAGCGATGCGCATATGGACCTCGCGCGCGCCCGCTTCGCGCATCATCTGCACGATCTTCAATGACGTCGTCCCGCGCACGATCGAATCGTCGATAAGGACGATGCGCTTCCCCTTGATCAGCGCGCTGTTCGCATTGTGCTTGAGCTTCACGCCGAGGTGCCGGACCTGGTCCGACGGCTGAATGAAGGTCCGCCCCACATAATGCGACCGGATGATGCCGAGCTCGAACGGGATGCCGCTCTCCTGCGCATAGCCGATCGCCGCCGGAACGCCCGAATCGGGCACCGGCACGACGATGTCCGCTTCGACCGGATTCTCCCGCGCCAGCTCCGCGCCGATCGCCTTTCGCACATTGTAGACCGACGCGCCGTCCAGCACGCTGTCGGGCCGCGAGAAATAGATATGCTCGAAGATGCACGGCCGCGGCCGGAGCGGCGCAAAGGGCCGGTGCGAGCGCAGGCCGCTTTCCGACACGATCACGATCTCGCCCGGCTCGACCGAGCGTATGTAGGTCGCCCCGACGACGTCCAGCGCCACCGTTTCCGATGCGAAGATGTAGGCGTCGCCG
This sequence comes from Allosphingosinicella sp., assembly GCA_036388975.1. Classification (GTDB taxonomy): domain Bacteria; phylum Pseudomonadota; class Alphaproteobacteria; order Sphingomonadales; family Sphingomonadaceae; genus Allosphingosinicella. Next base: position 4,010 of record DASVQT010000168.1, read on the forward strand.
AGCCGGCCCATGACGAGAGGGCGGATGCCGAGCGGGTCGCGGCAGGCGATCATGCCTTCGGCGGTGAGGCAGATGAGGCTGTAGGCGCCCTCCACCTGCTTCAGCGCATCGATGAAGCGGTCGAGCAGGGTCCGGTAGCTGGAGGTCGCGACGAGGTGGATGATGACCTCGGTGTCGCTGGTCGACTGGAAGATCGAGCCGCGGCGGTTCAGCTCGCGGCGGAGTTTGCCCGCGTTCGAAATGTTGCCGTTATGCGCCACCGCGAAGCCGCCGGAGCTCAGTTCCGCGAACAAGGGCTGGACGTTGCGCAGCGCCGTCTCGCCCGTGGTGGAATAGCGGACATGGCCGACGGCGGCACGCCCCGCGAGGCGGCGGATGACATCGTCCGAACCGAAATTGGTCGCGACATGGCCCATGCCGCGGTGCGTGTGGAAGGTCCGCCCGTCCCAGCTGGTGATGCCGGCCGCTTCCTGGCCGCGATGCTGCAACGCGTGGAGGCCGAGCGCCGTCACCGCCGAAGCCGTGTCCGCGGCCCACAGGCCGAACACGCCGCATTCCTCGCGCAGCTTGTCGTCATCGAAAGGATTGGTCGTCAGCATGAACCCGCTCGCCTCGCCCGGTGCCCCCGGCCTATAAGAAAATGACGGCGGTTTGTCGCCCCGCCGGCCCGGAATTGATGTGGATAAAGAAACGGCTCACCCCATGATGGGCAAAGCCTGAACCTTTGCTGGCCGCCGCGCATTGTTACGGGTGCGATGGGAAAGACGCCGTTCCTCCTCCTTGTGCCGCTGTTTCTCCTCGGCGCCTGCCGCGCGCAGGAGGGGATGAGCAACAACGCCGCGGGTTCGAGCGCCGGCGGCACGCCGACCACGGGCGGAGCGGGGTCGCAAACCCCCGCCGCACCCGTTCAGACCGCAACCCTCACCGGCCTTTACGAAAGCGGCACGGCGCCGCGGCGCAGCCAGATGTGCGTCGTCGAATCCGGCGGCCGCGCCCGCTTCGGCCTGGTCGCCTGGACGGGACCGGATGAAAGCTGCAGCGGCAACGGCGTGGCCGTGCGCAGCGGCGACGCGCTTCGCCTCACCATGCAGGGCGACGAGGCCTGCACGTTCGAGGCGCGCATCGAAGGCACGCGCGTCGTCTTCCCGGCCGCCCTCCCCGCCGGCTGCGCTTATTATTGCAGCCGCGGCGGGCGCCTCGCCGGCGCGGCGTTCGACAAGACCGGCGGCACCGAAGCCGACGCCGCCCGCGCCCAGGACCTGATCGGCGACCCGCTCTGCGGCGGCTAGCGGACGCGAAGCCGCGGCCAGAGCATCGCCGCGAGCCACAAGGTCGCCAGCAGCACAACGAGACCGCCGCCCGCGATCATGCCGCTCATGTCCCGGCCGCTCAGCGTGATGTAAAGCCCCGCCACCATGGTCGCGACGCCGAGATTGTGCACCGCCCAATGGAGCGGCGCCGGGCGCGGCACGTCGTCCTTGCCCGCGAATGACCAGAGAAAGGCGAACAAGGCGGACGATACCCAGCCGAGCAGCCCCATATGCGCATGCGGCGAGGACATTCCGAACTGCTTCGTCATGCCCAGGTACATGCCGAACGCCATGGTCGCGACGAACCACAGCAAAGCCGTCCGCGCCCAAAGCGCACTCATCCTGTTCAGGGTCATCTGACCTCCCCCTGTAGCTCCCCGTCCGACAGTGTAACCCGAAGCAGCGCCCGAGGAAAAGGCCGCAGCCCTCCTCACCCGTTCGGTCCGAGCGACGTCGAGGACCGCTGTCGAGCAAAGCCAGACACCCCGCGCCCTATGAAGTGTCTCGACTTCGCTCGACAGGGCATCTCGACTTCGCTCGATCCGAACGGGTGGAAGCGCTCAGGCGTTTGCCGAATTTGGCACCGCCCGCCGTCGCCCGCCTCCCACGCCAACCCCGCGCGCGGCCGCTGCCGCTTGACGTTGACGTGAACGTAAAGTAGCGGTCCGGCCATGCCCGGAACCGCTCTCCACGCCGATTTCCAGCAAAGCGACGCGAGCGCGCCTTCCTATACGATCACCGATCTTTGCGAGGAGTTCGAGGTCACGCCGCGGGCGCTGCGCTTCTACGAGGACGAGGGCCTGATCGCGCCCAAGCGCCAGGGCCTGTCGCGCATCTATTCGTGGCGCGACCGCGCGCGGCTCGCCTGGATCCTGCGCGGCAAGCGCGTCGGCTTCAGCCTCGCCGAAATCCGCGAAATGATCGACCTTTACGACATCGGCGACAACCGCGCGGTGCAGCGCCGCGTCACGCTCGAAAAGTGCCGCGGCCGGGTCGATCTCCTGAAGAAGCAGCGCGTCGACATCGACGCCACCATTGCCGAGCTCGAACGCTTCATCGACATGGTCGAAGCCGCGGACCCACCAGCCAATTAGGCCACCAGCCAAGTAGGAAACGCCATGCCCAGCTATACCGCTCCGGTGCGCGACACGCGCTACGTTCTCGACGCCGTGCTCGGCCTCGACCGTTATTCGAACCTCCCGGGCTTCGAGAACGCCACGGGCGACATGATCGAGGCGATCCTGACGGAAGGCGGCCGCTTCGCGTCCGAAGTGCTGGCGCCGCTCAACCTCGTCGGCGACGAGCATGGCTGCACCCGCCACGACGACGGCTCGGTGACCACCCCGCCGGGCTTCAAGGACGCGTGGGACCAGTTCGTCGCCGGCGGCTGGACCACCCTTTCCGCCCCCGAAGAGTATGGCGGCCAGGGCCTGCCGCAGGTCGTCGGCACCGCGGTGAGCGAATATCTGCTCAGCGCCAACCAGGCGTTCGAAATGTATCACGGCCTGACCGCCGGCGCGATCGCGTCCATCCTGGTCAAGGGCTCGGACGAGCAGAAGCGCGTCTACGTGCCGAACATGGTCGCCGGCAAATGGACCGGCACGATGAACCTCACCGAGCCGCATTGCGGCACCGATCTCGGCCTGCTGCGCACCAAGGCGGAGCCGCAGGCGGACGGCAGCTACGCGATCACCGGCACCAAGATCTTCATCTCGTCCGGCGAACACGACCTTTCCGAGAACATCATCCACCTCGTCCTCGCCAAGATCGCCGGCGCGCCGGACAATGTGAAGGGCATCAGCCTCTTCATCGTCCCCAAGTTCCTGGTGAACGTGGACGGGTCGCTCGGCGAGCACAACGGCGTCGTCT
>DASVQT010000169.1:0-6928 GCA_036388975.1 Allosphingosinicella sp.
GTCGCCTTCCCTGCCAGGTCCCCTGCAAGCGCGACTGAAGGTCGCGCCGGCCGATCAGTAGATGAAGTCCTCGCGTTCGAGGAAATCGCCGTCCGCATGTTCGGCGCGGCGCGGCGCAGCCTGGGCCCGTGCAGCGGGCGCTTCCCGGCGGCGGAGCACGGCGGGGCGATCGACCACAGCGGCGCGGGCGGTCGCGCGCGTCTCAGGCGAGGCCGTGCGGACGTGGACGGGGCCTTTCTGAGGCAGTGGGCGCGGGCCGAGGCTCATCTCGGCGGCTTCGGCAAGAACATCCTCGACCAGCTGGACGGGATCGAGCCGCGCAGGTGCCGCGGGTACGTCGGCCGCTGCGGCGATCCGCTGGCGGGGCGCCGCGCGGAGCGCCACCGTTTGCGCGGCAAAGGCCGTCGCGGCGCAGATGACGAGGGCGGCCGCGGACCAGGCGCCCCAGCCGGCGAGGCGGCGGCGGCGGTGCAGCTTGTGGAGCTGATGATCGAGCAATGCGCGCTGCCGGGCGCCCTCGCGCCGGTCATATTCGGCACGCTTTTCGGGATCGCGCAGGACCGAAAAGGCCGCGTTGATCTCGGCGGCTTCGTTGCACACGGTCGCACCCGTTCGATCCGGATGGTGCTTCTTCATCAGCGCGCGATAGGCCGCCTCCAGCGCGGCGGTGGACGCGCCGGGCGAGACGTTCAGGACATCGTAGAGGCGGTAAGGCCGGTCCATAGAATGAAACCTATCGCACGAACGACGGGGGCGGGCCAGCGCCAATTTCCAGTGCGGGTTGAGGCGGTTGGCGCGGTTGATCAGTGGCTCGCCGCCCTGCCCTCCTGCCTCAGGCCGACATATTTCAGCGTCAGGTCGGCAAGGCTGCCGCGCACCCATTCGGCCATGTCCTCCTCCTCGCGCAACGTGGCCCTGAGGAGCGGCGCGGCCTGGGCGAAGTCGCCGGCCTCGGCCAGGGCGATGAGCGAAGTGTAGGCCGCGATCTCGTAATTTTCGAACGCGTGATTGACGAGGTGGTTCTTCAGAACCTCGTCCTCGGCGAGCGTGTGGCCGAGCGCGGCGATGTTGCCCATCAGCGAAAGCGCGGCGCCGCGCCATCCAGAATGCGACTCGCCGAGGCCGTGGAGGATTTCTTCGAGCCGGCGCATCTGCGCTTCCGTTTCGAGACGGTGGGAACGTAAACGGTCCGCAATCTCGGGATAGTGGACGAGCCGGTCCAGCTGCCGGTCGATCAGCGAAAGGGCCTGCTGCTCGACGGCATGGGCATTCTGGAGACCGGTTACGAAGACCGAGCGGAATCGTGGGGAGGTGCCGGCGTAGAGGGGCATGACGAAGCTCCGGTGCTGCTTGCCGGTGTAAACGGCGGGCGCGGCGGGAGTTCCCTCCCCGCGAGCGACGCTCGTGGGGAGGCGTTCAGCCGAACGCTTCTTTCGCCAGGCGCTCCACATCCGGGTCGATGGGAGGAGGATCTAGCGGGAGAGATTTTTCGAGCGCGTCGGCGATGATGGTCAGCGCGGCGATGCGGGCGGATTTCTTGTTGTTGCCGTCGACGATGTGCCAGGGGGCGTGGTGCGTGCTCGTTTCGGCAAACATGTCTTCGATCGCGGACACATAGGCACTGCGCCTGGCACGGTTTCGGAAGTCCTCCGGCGAAAGTTTCCAGCGCTTCCATGGGTGTTCGACCCGGGCGCGGAGGCGTTCGTCCTGGGTTTCCTGGATGACGTGGAAGAAGAGCTTCACGATGGCTGTGCCGTCGTCCGCCTGCTGGGCTTCGAAATCGTTGATCTCGCCGTAGGAGCGGCGCCATTCCTCCTCGCTGGCGAAGCCTTCTACGCGTTCGACAAGGACGCGGCCGTACCAGCTCCGGTCGAACACGGCGATCTCGCCCTTGGCCGGGAGGCGGTTCCAGAAGCGCCACAGGAAGTGGCGGGCCTTCTCTTCGGCGGTGGGCGCGGCGATCGGCCAGACGCGGAAGTGGCGAGGGTCCCAGCCGGAGGTCAGACGCTGGATTGCACCCCCCTTCCCCGCCGCGTCCCACCCCTCGAACACGATCAGGCTGCGCCGTTCGTGGACGATGTGGCCGACGAGGATGCGGGACAGGCGCTCCTGAAGGGCGGCAAGTTCGGCATCATAGTCGCCGCGGTACTTGGCGCCGGCTTCGTGGTCGGAGAGGGCGAGTGGCATAGGGCGAGAGCGCGCAGGCGGCTGCCCGGTTCCCTCCCCCGTTATTCCCGCGAAAGCGGGAATCCAGTGAGAGACGGCGGCGGGCTGCGCGGGTGGAGGCTTCGTCTGGATTCCCGCTTTCGCGGGAATGACGGTGGGGTGATTACCGCGGCGCGCCTACTCCGGAGCCACAGCCTTCGCCGGGTCCTTCTTCGCGGCGCCGGGCGCTTCCACCAGACGGATGTGGAGCTCGCGCAGCTGCTTGGGCGTCACTTCCGAAGGGGCGCCCATCATCAGATCCTCGGCCTTCTGGGTCATCGGGAAGAGGATGACTTCGCGGATGTTGGGCTCGTCGGCAAGGAGCATGACGATGCGGTCGATGCCCGGCGCCGAGCCGCCGTGCGGCGGGGCGCCGAACTTGAAGGCGTTGATCATGCCGGCGAAGTCGCGATCGACATCGTCCTTCGTGTAGCCGGCGATCTCGAAGGCCTTGTACATGATGTCCGGACGGTGGTTCCGGATCGCGCCCGACGACAGTTCCACGCCGTTGCAGACGATGTCGTACTGGTAAGCGAGGATGTCCAGGGGATCCTTGGTCTCCAGCGCTTCCAGTTCGCCCTGCGGCATCGAGAAGGGATTGTGCGAGAAGTCGACCTTCTTGGTCTCCTCGTCATATTCGAACATCGGGAAGTCGACGATCCAGCAGAAGCGGAACTCGTTTTCGGCGATGAGGCCCAATTGTTCGGCGACGCGGGTGCGGGCGGCGCCGGCGAGCTTGGCGGCCTGGAGTTCCTTGCCGGCGGCGAAGAAGATGCCGTCCTCGGGGCCGAGGCCGAGGGCTTCGACGAGCTTGCGGGTCGCCTCCTCGCCGTGGTTCTTGGCGATGGGGCCGCCGAGTTCGCCGTTCTTCTGGGTGATGTAGCCGAGGCCGGCATGGCCTTCCGAGCGCGCCCAGTCGTTCATCTCGTCGAAGAACTTGCGGCTCTTTTCGGCCGTGCCCGGCGCCGGAATGGCGCGCACGACGCCGCCGCCCTCGACGATGCGGGCGAAGAGGCCGAAGCCCGAGCCGGTGAAATGGTCGGACACGTCGGTGATCAAAATGGGATTACGAAGGTCAGGCTTGTCGGAGCCGTATTTCAGCATCGCTTCCTTGTAGGGAATGCGCGGGAATTCGCCGGCGGGGGTCACCTTGCGCCCCGCTGCGAACTCTTCGAACACGCCGGCGAGGACGGGCTCGATCGCCTGGAAGACGTCTTCCTGCGTCACGAAGCTCATTTCGAAATCGAGCTGGTAGAATTCGCCGGGGCTGCGGTCCGCGCGGGCGTCCTCGTCGCGGAAGCAGGGCGCGATCTGGAAGTAGCGGTCGAAACCCGCGACCATGATCAGCTGCTTGAACATCTGCGGCGCCTGCGGGAGCGCGTAGAACTTGCCGGGATGGACGCGGCTGGGGACGAGATAGTCGCGCGCGCCTTCGGGCGATGAGGCGGTCAGGATCGGCGTCTGGAACTCGGTGAAGCCCTGATCGACCATGCGGCGGCGGATGGACGCGATGACGTTGGAGCGAAGGACGATGTTGGCGTGGATGCGCTCGCGGCGCAGATCCAGGAAGCGGTAGCGGAGGCGAATGTCCTCCGGATAATCGGCCTCCGCGGAAACGGGGAGCGGGAGTTCCTGCGCGACGGCGGACTGGACGGTGACCGCATCGGCGTGGATCTCGATCTCGCCGGTCGCGAGGTTCGGGTTGGCGGCTTCGGCCGAGCGGGCGACGACCTTGCCTTGAACGGTGATCACGCTCTCCGCGCGCACCTTGTCGAGCGCGGGAAAGGCCGCGTCGGCCGTATCGGCGACGATCTGGGTGATCCCGTAGTGATCGCGCAGATCGACGAAGAGGAGGTTGCCGTGGTCGCGCTTCCTGTGGACCCAGCCCGACAGCTTCACGGTCTCGCCGACCTGCGCGGCGCGGAGCTGGCCGCAATTGTGGGTCCTGTATGCGTGCATGATTACGAACGTCCCGTCGATATTCGGCAACTTGTTGGAAGGCGCTGCGCTTCGCGGTGGGGGGAGGCTTTGTCAAGGCGGGAGGGGCTCGCTATAGGCCGCGCCATATGCATATTCATCCCCTGATCACCGACACCCAAACCCTCGCCGATCTTTGCGAACGGCTGGCGCAATCGCCCTTCGTCGCCGTCGACACCGAGTTCATGCGCGAGAACACCTATTGGCCGGACCTTTGCCTCGTGCAGATCGCCGACGAAAAGGAAGCCGCCGCGATCGATCCAAAGGCGGAAGGGATCGATCTCACGCCCTTGCTCGATCTGCTCACCGACAATGAGGACGTCTTGAAGGTCTTTCACGCGGGCGGGCAGGACATCGAGATCATCTACAATCTGACCGGCGACACGCCGCACCCGATGTTCGACACGCAGATCGCCGCGATGGCTTTGGGGCTGGGCGAACAGATCGGCTATTCGAACCTGTGCGAAAGTCTGCTCGGCATGACGCTCGACAAGGGCGCCCGCTTCACCGATTGGGCGCGCCGGCCGCTCGACAAGCGGCAGATCGACTATGCGATCGGCGACGTGACGCACCTTTCCGCTCTGTTCCCCAAAATGCTCGGGCGCCTCCGGAAGACCGGCCGGGGCGACTGGCTCGATCAGGAGATGGAGCGGATTGCCGATCCCGCCAATTACATGAACGACCCGGCGTCGGCCTGGAAGAAGGTCCGCGTGCAGAGCCGCAAGGCGGAAGTGCTCGGGCGCCTCAAGGCGCTGGCGGCGTGGCGGGAAATCGAGGCGCGCTCGAAGAACCTGCCGCGCGGCCGGATCATGAAGGACGAGACTTTGGCCGATGTTGCCATGCATCCGCCGGCCAATCAGGAAAAGCTCGCCCAGGTCCGCGGCCTGTCGCCTTCGTGGCGGACCAACGACATCGGCGCGCGCCTGATGGAGGCGCTCGCCAATGCCGAGCCCCTCCCCGCTTCCGAAATGCCGCCCCGCGAGGACAAGTCGCCCGGCCTCGGCAAGGAAGGCGCACTGATCGCGGACTTGCTGAAGCTCCTCCTCAAGATCCGGGCACGCGAGTCGAACGTCGCGCCGCGGCTCATCGCGCGTTCAGAGGAATTGGAGCTTCTTGCCGCCGGCCGGCGCCAGAACCTCCAGATCCTGGAAGGCTGGCGCTTCGAAGAGTTCGGGCGCGACGCGCTCGACCTAGTCGAAGGGCGCCTCGCCTTTGCGGTGCGCGGCGGCAAGATGGTGATGACTCGCGCGGAGGTGGAGGAATGAGGATCGTAGCTGTGGCGGCAGGAGCGCTGATGCTGATGGCCTGTACGACCGTTCCGCCCGAGGGCGAGGCACAGCCGCCGGCGCAGACGGCCGGGCCTGTGCCGGTCGCGGGCGAAGGCGCCTGCGACGCGGCGCCGGTTCAGGACCTGGTCGGGCGGCAGCGCTCGGACGCGGTCGGCGCGGACGCGATGCGGCGGAGCGGCGCGCGGACGTTGCGCTGGCTGGAGCCGGACTCGATGTACACGATGGACTTCCGGGAAGACCGCCTCAACATCGACGTCGATGCGCGGGGGCGGATCACGCGCCTGCGCTGCGGGTAAAGTCCCGCCACCCGGGATCAGGCGAAGACCGACTCGCCTTTCAGGCCGAGCGCATTGGCCAGCGTCTTGAGGCGGCGATCGACGGCTTCTCCGTAAAGGTCGGCATCGTTGCGGCCGAGGGCGAGGACGAGCTTGCCGCCCTGCGCGGTGAGGCGCGTGCGTTCCAGCCCCGCTGCGACTCCGCCGCTGAGGCGCTGGCCGAGCCGCATGGCGAGGCCCCAAAGCGACGCGCGGCGCAGCTTTTCCTCGCTGCACAGCTGCGACAAACCGGGGTCCGGCAGGTCGCGTCCGCCGCCGAAGCTGCAATAAAGCGCCTGGGCGAGCATCACGCGCCCTTCGTCGTCGATCCCGACCCAATTGCCGTGCAGGGCCATGTCGAGGCCGCGCTCCGCCCTGAAGTCGGGATGCGCCTGCCAGGCGACGTCGGCGAGGAGGCAGGCCGCGAGGCGGATGCGTCGGCAGCCCGGCGCGTCGTCGAAGATGCGGCCGATCCACTTGTCGAGGAGGTCGCCGTGCGGCGCGAAGCGGCCGAGGCCGATGCCGGCGTCGCGCGCGGCGGCAATCAGCGGATCGAGCGCCCGCTCCTTTTCGGACAGGTCCGAATAAAGGAGTCCTTCGCGAATGCCGTAGCTGGAGGTGAGAAGCCGGCTCGGGCGCAATTGCTCGGAAAGGATGCGCAGCAGGCGGGTTGCGGCGGGAAGCGTCGGAAGCCGCGACATCGACAAGGAGGGGATGCGCGCCGCGCCGATCTTGTCGAGGCCGGCAATCTGCTTCTCGAGTTCGCGCGGGCGACCGGGTGCCATTTCATGCTCGTGAACGATCGGCAGCGGATGGCTCCGGAGGTGCATGTCCACGCGCGCGAGCGTCCGCCACGATCCGCCGACCATGTAGAAGGTTCGCCCGTCCGCGCGGCCCGCAAAGCCGGTGCGGACCAAAGCCGCCTCGATCTCGCGCCGCAGCGCGCCTTTTTCGGCATAATGGCCCAGGCGGAGCACGCCGAGCGGCAGCGACGCGCTGTGGCGCACCCGCCCGTTCGCGACGTCGACCAGCTCGAGGCTGCCGCCGCCGAGATCGCCGACGATGCCGTCCGCATCCGGAATGGCCGAGAGCACGCCCTGCCCCGCCATGTGAGCCTCTTCGCTCCCGGAAAGCACTTCCGGC
>DASVQT010000170.1:0-20308 GCA_036388975.1 Allosphingosinicella sp.
GCCGATCACCTGGCCCTGGCGGACGCGCTGGCCGCCGGCGACGGCGATGCGGCTCATATGGCCATAGCGGGTGGCGAGCCCGCCGCCGTGGCGCAGCTCCACGACGTTTCCGTAGCCGCCGCCCCAACCGGCGCGGGCGACGACGCCGTCGGTGGTGGCGAGGATCGGCGTGCCGTGTCCGGCGCCGATGTCGAGGCCGCGGTGGAAGCGGCGATAGCCGAGGATCGGATGGGTGCGGTAGCCGAAGCCCGACGTGATCCGCCCGGGCACCGGCTGGGTGAGACCCGCCGTTTCGCGCCCGACGCCCGAAGCTTCGAACCATTGCGCCTCGCCGCCGGCGACGCTCCATTGCATGAGGCGGATCTCGCGTCCGCCGGCGCGGCTGAGGCCCGCGAAGAGCAGGCGCCCGCTTTCGCTTTCGCCGGATGCGGCCCGGCGGTTCTCGACCACGATGTCGAACAGATCCTCGGCGCCGATCTGGCCGACGTTCACCTGCGTCGCGATCGCGCGGATATAGGCTTCGACGACGCGCGCCGGAGCGCCGGCCGCGCGCGCCGAGCGGTACAGGCTGGCGCCGACGCGGCCCTGGATGCGCAGCGGCGTTTCGTCGATGGCGATGGCGGTCGGCTCGAGAACGAGCTGCGCCCCGGCGCGCACGATCGTCAGACGCAGGTCGAGCCGGGCACGGAAGGTGAGCGTCTCGAGGGGGCGCGGATCGGCCGTGTCGGCGCGGCGCCCGAGCATGAGATTGAAGACGGTGCCGGGACGGATCTGCTCGATCGGCAGGTGCGCGCCGATCATGGCCGCGACCTCGGCCGCCTCGCCCGCGGAAACGCCGGAGCGCTGGAGGAGGCGAGCGAGGCCATCGGCTTCGCCCAGAGTGACAACCAGCGACACGGTGGGGCGCTCGGGCGCCTGCGCGAGGGGCTGGGCGGCGTCCGACGGAACCATGCGCCTGCCGGTGCCGCCACCGAGCGCGAGCGGCGCGATCGCCAGAGCACGGCTTTCGGCGCTATCGATCGCGGCCTCCGGCACGGCAAATCCCGCCGGCAAGGCGCGCGCGCCGGGCGAAAGGGTCCAGGCGCTGTAGCACAATAGGGCGCACGTCGCGGCACCGCGCAGCCAATCGACGCTTCCGATCTCACGGCCCAGATCGACGATCAGGTCTAGCGGCCTAGCCGACGGCCGTGTTTCGATGCGTTGGCTGAGGCGGGGCGCAGCTCTCGGCGGGAGCACAAGCGCTTCCGCCGGTCGCGCAATGGTCGGAGCCGCGCCGGCTGCTTCGATGGTCCGGAAATTATACAAGACTCGGCTCCGCGGCGACCGCGTAGAGCCACAGCGGCCAGGCGGCGGCGGCGAGAAGCGTGCCGAACGGAAGCCGGCTCGTTCCCCGCACGTCGCGGCCGGCCTGCTGCATGAACAGCACGGCAGCCAGGCCGAAAAGAGAGGCGCCGACGAGAACGAAAGGCAGCGGCACCCAGCCGAGCCAGGCACCGATCGCGGCGAAGAGCTTCGGATCCCCTCCTCCCATTCCGCGTGTCCCGCGGACAGACTCATAGAGCCAGGCGATGCACCAGAGGCCGGCGCCCGCGACCGCGGCGCCGATCATCCTCTCGGCGAGCGGCGCGCCAATCCCGGCATAGCCCACGGCCAGCCCGGCGGGGATCAAAGGCAGAGTCAGCCGGTCGGGAAGCCAATGATGCTCGAAGTCCAGTGCGGCAATCAGCAGCAGCCACCAGCCAAAGAGGGCGCTCACCAGACCCGGCAGTGGATTGACCGCCGACAGGAAAGCCACGGCCCCGACGACAGCGGCGGCGATCTCGAAGGCGGGGTGGCGCGGATCGACGGCGGCGCTGCAATGCCGGCAACGGCCACGCTGCGCGACGTAGGAAAAAACCGGCACGAGTTCCAGGGCGCCCAGCGTCACGCTGCACCCGTCGCAGCGCGAGCGGCCGCGGCTCGCCGCCAGACCCTGCGGCCAGCGCACGAGCAGGGTTGCGGCGAAGCTGCCAGCAATGGCGCCGGCAATGCTGCCGAGCGCGGCCTGAGCGAGAACGGGAGTCACGAAGGGGCGCGGCCGGACGGTCGCCTGCGCTGGAACGGGCGGATCACGAGCGCCGTACCGACCAGAACAGAAGCCGGCCGAGCCGTGCCCAACCGCCCCGGCTCCCGGACTGCCCGCGGCGACTCGTTGTCGTGAAAGGCTGCATGAGGCACGGCTAGACGGCCGCCGTTTCAATCGCATGACAGCGGCACCCACAAGCCGGCCGGCCGCCGCATGTGTCACCGAATGGCCGCAAAACTGCAACATAGATCAGTCAAACAACCCGTTTCGGCGAAAGCGGGACTAGGGATGGCGCGCGAGATCGAGCTCAAGTTCGAAGCGGCGCCAGGCGCGCGCAATCTCATCCTCGACACCGGCGTTCTCGATGGCGCCAAGGCCCGCCGCACCCGCCAGGAAACCATCTATTTCGACACGAAATCGGGCAGCGTCCGCCGGCGCGGCTTCTCCCTGCGCATCCGCCGCTCCGGCAAGAAGTGGGTCCAGACGGTGAAGCACCGCACCGACAGCCCCGCCGGCCTTTTCAGCCGCGATGAATGGGAAGTTGAGGTTCGCGGACCCGAACTGGACTTCGACGCAGTCGACAAGACGCCGCTCGGCCGCTTCCTGACGCCGAGCCTCAGGAAGAAGCTGCGTCCGTTCGTGCGCACCTCGTTCGAACGCACCACCTGGCGCCTGTCCCGCGGCGCGAGCCGGATCGACGTGACGCTCGACGAAGGCGAAGTCGCCGCCGGCGGCTCCGAAATGCCGATCGTCGAACTCGAGCTGGAGCTTGGGCGCGGCGACCGCGACGCTTTGTTCGAACTGGCCGAGCAGGTCGGCCGTGTCGTTCCGCTCCGCCTCGGCGTGCTCAGCAAGGCGGAACGCGGCTTCGGCATCGCCGACGGGCGCTTCGACAAGGCGGCCAAGGCCGAGCCGGTGCGGCTGACCGGCGACATGAAGGTGTGCGATGCATTCGCAGCCGCCGCCCATAGCTGCCTGCGCCACTTCCGCCTGAACGAGCCGCTGGTCCTCGCGCGCCGCGACGCACCGGCCCTTCATCAGGCGCGGGTGGCCGTGCGCCGCCTGCGCAGCGCCCTTTCCCTGTTTCGGCCCGTCATCAGCGACTGGGAATATGAGCGCATGCGCGAGGACCTGCGCTGGCTTGCGGGCGCGCTCGGCGAAGCGCGCAATCTGGACGTCCTGCTTGCGCGCCTTCCTTCCCGCAAGGTCCGTAGAGGGAGCGCGGCGAAGATCGAGCGCGCACGCGAGGCCGCCTATGACAAGGTGCTCGAAGTGCTCGACTCGGCGCGCAGCCGGCGCCTGATGCTGGACCTCATCCGCTGGTTCGAGACGGGCGGATGGCGGGCACGGCGGCGTGCGACGAAGCCGCTGGAGGGTTTCGCGGCGGAGCAGCTCGCGCGTCGCTGGACGCGCGTGCTGAAGCGCTCGTCCGATCTCGCCGGAGAGGATGCGGAAACGCTGCACAGGCTCCGCCTCGACATCAAGAAGCTGCGCTATTCCGCCGAGTTCCTGAGCGGCGTCTGGGCGGACCGAGCCGGCCAGGCCAAGGCCAAGGCGTTCATCGACGCGCTTGCGGATCTTCAGGACAGGCTCGGCGAACTCAACGACGCGGAAACCGCACGCGATCTCGTCGGCGGCCTTGGCCTCGGCGCGCGGGCGCAGGTTGCGCTCACAGGAGGCACCGACGGGGACGCGAGCACGTCCGAAGCGACGCTCGCCGCCGCCATCGACGCGCGCCGGAGACTGGTCGAAGCCGCCGGCTATTGGACCGCAGCCTCTTAGCGAGCGCTCGAAAGGCTTCCCCTTACGACGGTCAGATAGCCTCGGCTCGTGCGGCGGAAGCCGGCGGCGGCGAGGCTTGCCGCAACGGCCGGGTCGCCCGGGCGCAGGATCACCGCGGCTTCATAACGGCCGCCGCTCCCCAGCCTGAGCTCCAGAGCTTCGCTGCCCGCCTGGCTGGCGAGCGGAAGGATGAGGAGTCCGCCCTCGCAGCGTGGTGTGCCGCTGAGTGACGGCGGCAGGGCGATACCCGCCAGCGCACCGGCGGTGCGGGCACGGACCAGCCCGGCAGCCTCGATGCAGCCGCGGGGCCCGAAGCGAATTGTCACCTGCTCGAGTTCGAAAGCGGCGATCGGCAGCGGCGCCAGAAGGCTGCCGACCGGCACGAGAGCATCTGCCCCCGAAACGCCGGCACCTGATCTCGCGACGACGACGGTGCCGTGCGTTTCGCGCGCGCCGCGGTCCTCCAGACCGACGGCGAACCGTCCGAGGAGGAGCTGCAACGGCCGCGCGCCTGCATCGAAGTCGCCAAGGCGGACCGGACCCCATTGCAGGTCGGCAAGGCCGCCGGACCAGAGGCTGCCTTTCGCTTCCCGCGCCGCGAGACCGGCGGCGGCAAGGCTGCTCCCGTCGAAGACGAAGCGGAGCGGCAGGGTGGCAAGCAGCGACACGGCAAAGGCGCCGATGAAGAAAAGGATGCGCGTGCGGATGAGTGCGCTCATCGCGGCTGCGCCTCGAACGCGGCTTCGATCCGGATCGTCCTGTCGGGGTTGGCGGCGGCGCGGAGGGCAACGACGCGCAGGCCGCGCGTCTCGATCTGCCGGACCCAGGAGAAGGCGGCTTCCGGCCGCGCCGCGTCGATCGAAATCCCGGTTCGCGCGCCGGCAGCCGTGACGCGCGCGTCGGGAAAGCCGGCCTCGGCCGCCGCTTGCCGGAGCGTCTCGGCAGGCGGGGCGGTGAGCGCCGGGCCGGTGCGGAGCGCGGCGGGCGCCTGCCGGACGGCCGCCTCCCCGCGCGCCTTGCCCAAGGCAAGCGCCGCCGCTTCGTAGCGGACGCGCGAGGCCGTCTTGGCGTTGCTGAACGGCACAAGGATCGCCGCCCAGACGAGGATCGCGGCGGCGATCAGCAACGCGCCCCCGGTGAGGGCATGCTCGCGGGGCGTGCGCGCACGGTACCAGAGCGAAAGGCGCTGCTTCACATTGACCTCAGGACGAGAGGGAAAATGCTCTGGCTCCCCGCGTGCTGCGCCGGGCCGAGATCGGCCCGGTAGCCGGAACCGGAGAGGCGCTCGCGAAGCGCCTCGGCCGTCGCCGGGCTGTCGGCGCGGATCGTGAAGGAGAGCGCGCCGTTCTCCCCATATTCAAGCGCGGCCAGTTCGACGTTCGGCGTTGCGCGGACGGCATCGAAGACCACCGAGGACAGGGCGCCGAAGCTGGCGCGAACGGTGTGGGGCGCGGCCGCGGCCGCGGCCGGAGGCGCCAGTGCGCGCGCTTCTCGCTCCAGCCGTCCGGCGGCGTGCGCGTGGCGGAAAAGGTCGGCCGTTCCGAGTCCGACCGTGGCGCAGAGCAAGGCGACGGCGAGTGCGGCAATCCGGCGCCCTGCCCCGGCGTCCACCTGCCACGACTTCCGCCACACGCGGCGGCGCGCAAACCGCCCCTGCTGAAGGTCGAGCGGCGCGCGCAGCACGGCGTCGAACAACTCGGCCTCGAAGGCGGCATCGTCCACCTCCTCGATCCCCGCATCGGCGGTGAGGTGCCGGGCAAGGGACGGCTCGGCGGCAAAGCCCTCGGCTTCCGCGCGGTAGCAGGCGAGGTCCGCCGCCTCCCGCCGGCGATAGCCGCTTGCCGGAGGGAGCAGAAGAAGAGGCTCCGGTATGACGTGGTCGGGCCGGAGACCGTGCAAATCCAGGCGCGCCAGCCAGACGTTCATCTCCTCCGCATCGACGATGCCGACGCAGCGACGGCCGCCTTCGGCCTCGCCGACGGCGACATGGACGCACTCGCCGGACGCGATGGTCGCGGCACCGAGCGCGAGGCGCGCCGCCGCTTCGGCCTGGGCGCGGGAAAGGTCGGCCGGTAGATCGAGCCAGTGGAGCGCGACGCGGTCGCCGGGAGCGGCGAGCACCACGCGCGCATCGTCCAGGCCCGCCGGCAGCGTCTCGAGGCCGAGGCCGTGCGCCTCGACCGCGCCGGGAACGGCGAGGGCCCAGCCCGCCTCCTCGCCGCGCGCCGCCAGGAAGACGATGAGCATGCGGGCGCCGCTCATCGCCCGGGTCCCTGCTGAGGCGCGGGTGCGGGTGAAGCGCCCTCGCTCGTGCTCTCGCCCGCCGGACCCACCCCGAGGAAGATCTGCTCGGCAACGCCTCCGCGGCTGATCGTGACGCTGTCGGCGCCCACGGCGGACAGGATCACGCCGGGCATGATCTCCTCGCCGACGGCGATGCTGTTCTGCTGACCGTCGGGCGTGGCGATGATGGCGGAGCCGCGGCCGGTGGCGCGGTCTTCCCGGACGCCGTGCAGGGTCAGCGGGAGCGACGTAACGACCGCGGCGCCGCCCGCGGCCGGCGCGGTCCTGAAGAAGGGATCGAAATCGAGCGGAGCCCCGACGGCCGCCGGAGGGAGCGGCGCCGGAACGGGCATTGTCCAGGCGCCCACCGGCCCGAGCGGAGTGACCAGCGTCCAGGCGAGCCGCGCGCATTGCAGCGCAAGCAAAGTGAGGAGCGTGAATTCGGCCACCGCGGCAAAGGTCGGGCGCGGCAGGCGCTCCCACCCGCGCCTCCGCGCCGCAACGACGACGGCGAGCGTATCGACGGTATCCGGCTCCGGCTGCGCCGCTCCGAGCGGGCGCGGGCGCGGGCCCGGCGCCTCGTCAGGGCTGGTTTCCACCTCGTGCTCGATCCGGATGGCCGGAACGCTCATTCGTCCCCCCCGAAGCGCCGCATCGCCAGGCGGGAGGGCTGGAGCCGCGCATCGACGAGCGCGGTTTCGACCAGCTCGGCGCCGCGCAGCCGCAAGTCGATGTCGAGCGCGAACCAGGTGGTTCGGCTCTGCACCTGGAGCCGGACATCGAGCGGCACGTCGATCTCGCTCAGCGCCTCCGTCCGCCAGAATTCGAGCATGTTCGCCCAGCCGCGCGCGGGCCGGCCTGCAATGACCCGCCGTGCCGTCTCCACCGGCAGCGCATCGGGCGCGAGCATGGCGATGAGCGGCGCCTGTTCGGGCGAGAGCGTATTGACGTTGATCGCCGAAAGCTCGGCGACCGGAAGCGCGCAGACCCAGGGACGAAGCCGCGCCAGGATATCCTCGGAAACCCCGGCGACCGAGCGCAACTCGTTTGCGTCGGCGAACAGGGTGTTTCCGGTGCGGTAGGGGCGCGGCAGACGCAGATAATGCGAGTCCTCCGCGCCGCCGGGCAGCGGCACGTCGTCGGTGTCCGCCCAGTCGGCCGCCGCTGCCGCGATCCGCTCCGCCTCGTCCGATGCGATTCCAAGGACGTGCATCAGCCCGGTAAATTGCGCCAGCCCAGCCGGTCGAGCCGCGGCGGGGCCGTCGCGCCCACCGACGACGAGGCTGTTCAAGTTGAAGCAATT
This sequence comes from Allosphingosinicella sp., assembly GCA_036388975.1. GTDB lineage: Bacteria > Pseudomonadota > Alphaproteobacteria > Sphingomonadales > Sphingomonadaceae > Allosphingosinicella. The sequence continues at coordinate 7,434 of DASVQT010000170.1, forward strand.
GCCGCCGTCGCGGATTCTCGCCTCGGCGACGCCGCCGCCCGGAACGGGATAGCGCCGGCTCGCGCCGTTCCAGCCGCCGGCCAGGGTCGTGCGTTCGGGGCTGCGCGCCGTCATGTCGTCGATCGTGAGGAGGACGAGGTCCTCGATCCCGCTTGACATGCCGCGCGCCTGTTCGAGCGCGGCGAAATTGGCGGCGAGCCCGGTCGAGAGCCGCATCCTGTCTAGCGCCGCGGCGGCGATGGCGCCCACCACGGCGACGAGGAGCAGAACGGTGAGCAGGGCCGCGCCCTCCTCCCGCTCCGGCGGCACGAAGCGCCCACTCATGCGCCCGTTCCGACGAGAAAGAGCTGGCGCACGGCGCCGCGGCCTTCCGTTTCGGCGATCATCTCGATCGCGCGCGGCAGGAGGCGCGGATCTTCCGGGTCCCACCGGTCCCGCCATTCGCCGTCCGGGCCGCGAAAGCGCAGGCTCATGCGCCGCACATCGCTCAGCAGCAGCGCCGTGCGGTCGGGCGCGGCGCCGTCGGCAGCCGCCGCGCTGCGGCGCTCGAGACGTCCGTTCTCGAAGCGATAGTCGATGCGCTGCAGCGCAGCGCCGGCCCGCGTGATGGTGAAGCCGGCGGCGTCCGCTTCGAAGGCGGGGCGGACGGCGCCCTGCTCGTCGCGGCGGACGCGCGGCGCGGCATTGGCGAGGTCCGCGGCAAGGAGGGCACTGGCCCGGCGCAGGGACGAAGCGTCGGCGAGCTTGCGCTGCGCCGCTTCCTGCGCGGTCATGCTCATGGCCAGGATCGACACGCCCGCGGACGCGATCAGCCCGAAGATCGCCACAGCCACGAGCATCTCGACGAGGGTGAAGCCGTTGCGAGTCACGAGGCGGCGCGCCTGAAGATGGTGAGCGCCGCGGAGCCGCGGGCGCCGGCCACCCGGATCTCGATCTGCTGGATGCGCGCTTCGGGGGAACGCACCGCCCGCCGCGACCATCGCCAGCGGCGGCCGGCGTTCACCATCTCGCCAGAAGCGGTGCCGAGCGCCGGGGGGGCGGGGTCGCTCAGCGTCTCGACGGCGATGTTGCGCGCGACGATCTGGGCAAGCGCCTGTTCTTCCAGCACCGCCCCGTTCACCGCGGTGGCGCCGGTGAGCTTCAGCAGGGCCAGCGCGGCGAGGCTGAGGATCGACAGCGCGACCAGCATCTCGATCAGGGTGAAGCCCTGCTGGTCAGGAGCGGCGGCGGACATCGACCTCCCCTTCCGACGTGAAGCCGATTTCGACCCGCTCGCCGCCGCGCTCCAGCACGAGCGTCGCCGGCTCCGACAGGCCGGCGGCGTCGAACAGCATCCGCGCGCCCTGGACGCGCGTGCCCGCCTCCCAGGTTCCGGCCGCAGGCGACGACGCCGGGCGCCATTCGCCTTCGCTGCGGACGCTGAACGCATAGCCGGCCTCGGTCACCTGCAGGGCCATCGTTCGCCCGCCGAGGATCGCCTGTTCCTGCGCGGCGCGGGCGCGGGCGGCGAGGCGCTCCGCCTCGTCGGCGAGGCTGGGTCCGGAGGCGGGCGCCGCGAGCAGGACGGCGGCCGAGAGCAGGCCCATGATCGTGATCACGATCAGCAGCTCGACCAGGGTGAAGCCGCCTTCGCTCCGCCGCCGCCGCCGAGCCCTGCGCGCCGGGGGTTCAGTTGCTGATGTCGGCATTCTCGCCCTCGCCGCCTTCGCGGCCGTCGGCGCCGTAGCTGTAGACTTCGAAGGGCTGCCCCTGCCGCCCCGGCGCCGCATAAAGATACGGATTGCCCCAGGGATCGTTGGGGAGGCGGCGCACCTGGCCGCTCTGCACCAGCACCTGGAGGCCCTGCTCGGATGTGGGATGCGAAAGGTTCGTCAGCCGGTACATTTCGATACCCTGCTCCAGAGTCGCGAGATCGGCCCGCGCCTTGGTCGCCGCCGCGCGGTCGCTGGCGGGCATGACGTTGATCACGACGACCGTGGCGAGAAGGCCGATGATCACGATCACGACCATCAGCTCGACGAGGGTGAAGCCCTCCTCGCCTTCGCCGGTCTCCATCTGCGTTTCGGTGAGGTCGGACATCTACAAGGCTCCGCCGGCAAGGGTGTCGAGTTGAAGAATGGGCAGCAGGATCGCGAGCACGATCAGCGCGACGACCGCGCCCATCAGGATGATGATCATCGGCTCCAGCAGCGAAAGGGCGGCGGCGGTGAAGCCGTCGAACTCGCGCTCGAGATAATCGGCCGCGCGTTCCAGCATCAGCTCGAGCTTGCCCGAAGCCTCGCCGCTCGCCGCCAGGTAGACGAGCAAGGGCGGGAACACGCCGGCACGGCGCAGGGCGCCCGACAAGCTGCCGCCGGTGCGCACCGCTTCGGCAATGCCCGCGGAGGCGGCGCGAAGGGCGCGGTTGGAGATGGTGCCGGTGGTGAGCTTCAGCCCTTCCAGCAGCGGCAGGCGACTCGCCACCATGGTCGACAAGGTGCGCGCGAGCCGCGCGGCGTGGAGGTCGCGGATCAGGCGGCCGACGAGGGGGAGCTTCAGCAGCGCCGAGTCGAAGCGCAGGCGCGCGGCTTCGTTGCGCAGCGCGCGGCCGGTCAGGAGCGCGGCGAGAGCGACGCCCGCGAGGAGCGCCCACCACCAATTGGTGAGAAAGGATGAAAGCGCGATCACGGCGCGGGTCAGGAACGGAAGCTGCTGCCCAACGCTGTCGAACTGCTCCACCACCCGCGGCACGACGAAGATCATGAGCGCGGTCACCACGAACATCGCGACGAGCGCGAGCACGATCGGGTAGGTCAGCGCGGTGATCACCTTGCTGCGGACCTGCGCCTGCCGCTCGAGAAGGTCGGCGAGCCGCTCCAGTATGTGCGGCAGCGTGCCCGATCCTTCGCCGGCCGAGACCATAGCGCGGTAGAGCGGCGGGAAGCTCTTGGGCTCGCGCGCCATGGCCTCGGAGAGGCGCCGGCCTTCCACCACGCCGCCGTGAACGGCGAGAACGATGCGGCGCACCTCCGCTTTGTCCGACTGGTGCGCGGCCGTGCGCAGCGCTTCTTCGAGCGGAGTCACCTGCACGAGAGTCGCAAGTTGGCGCGTGAACAAAGTGAGCTGCTTGGCGCGCAGCTTCTTCGGCGCAATGCTCCGCCGCGACAGAAGCGCCGGCCCGCTCGCCTGCGCCGCGGCGGCGGGATCGAGGGTCACGACATAGAGCCGCCGCCGCCCGAGCGACGTCTTCGCCTCCTCGGGCCCCGCCGCACGGACGGAGCCGCGGCGCTCCCGCCCGGCCGTGTCCACTGCGAGATAATCGTAGCTATGCATCGTCGGCTTCGCGGCGCGAGATACGGATGGCTTCTTCCGCCGTCGTCACGCCTTCGCGCACCAGCGCCCGCGCCGCGGCGCCGAGGTTGGGCGCGTTGCGATAGGCATGGCTGGCGATCAGCGCCTCGTCGCCGCCGCCGTTGATGAGCTTCCTCATCGCATCGTCGATGCGCACCACTTCGAAGACGCCGACCCGGCCCTTGTAGCCGGTGTTCCCGCACTGGCCGCAGCCGACCGCTTCGTAGATGCCGGTGCCGGAATCGAAGCCGAGCAGGGCGCTCACCGATCCCGTTGCCTGGGTCGGCCGACGGCAGTTCGGGCAGAGCCGCCGCACCAGGCGCTGGGCGATGACGGCACGCAGGGTGGAGGCGAGAAGGAAAGGCTCGATCCGCATGTCGCGCAGCCGGGTGATCGCGCCGACCGCGTCGTTGGTGTGAACGGTGGACAGGACGAGGTGGCCGGTGAGCGACGCCTGGACGGCGATCTCGGCCGTTTCGCGGTCGCGGATCTCGCCGACCATGACGACGTCCGGGTCCTGGCGCAGGATGGCGCGCAGCCCGGCGGCGAAGGTCATGCCGACCTTGGGATTGACCTGCGTCTGGCCGACGCCGTCCACGGCATATTCGACCGGATCCTCGACGGTGAGCACGTTGCGGCTGCCATCGTTGAGGAGGCGCAGGCCCGCATAAAGGGTCGTCGTCTTGCCCGATCCGGTCGGGCCGGTGACGAGGACGATGCCGTTGGGCTCGGTCAGCGCGGCGCGGTACACTTCGTGCACGGCCGGCGGCATGCCGAGCACGTCGAGGTCGATCCCGGCATTGTCCTTGTCGAGGATGCGCAGCACCACCCGCTCGCCCGCACGGCTCGGCAGCGTAGAGACTCGCACGTCGAGCAGCTTGCCGCCTAGCGTAAGACCGATGCGGCCGTCCTGCGGCACACGCCGCTCGGCGATGTCGAGCCGCGCCATGACCTTGATGCGGCTCACCACCACCGGCGCGACGTGCGGCGGCATGCGCAGGGTTTCGCGAAGCACGCCGTCGACCCGCATGCGGATCACGAGACCGCTTTCATAAGGCTCGACGTGGATGTCCGACACGCCCTGGCGCGCGGCGTCGGCGATGATGCCGTTGATGAGGCGAATGGCCGGCGCATCGTCGGCCGTGTCGAGGAGGTCGTCGGCCGTGGGCAGATCGGCGGCGAGGTGGCTGAGTTCGTCGGCGAGGCCGAGCGATCCCGCCGCGTCGGCGGTTGCGGCGCCGTCCACGGCATAGCGCTCCGAAAGGAGCCGGTCGAACGCGTCGGGCGCGGCGAACTCGACTTCGAAGGGGCGGGCGAGATAGCGCCGGACCTCGATCAGGGTGCGCGGATCGGCACCTTCCCGGAGGGCGACGGTGAGGTGGCCTTCGCTCTCGCCGAGGATGACGACGCCGTGCCGCTTCGCGAAGGGATAGGGCACGTTCACGGTGAGGCCCGGCGCGGCGTCCGCCGGCGGCGGCGGCACTTCGGCGAAGGCCTCGGCGTGCACGATCTTCATTGCGGCGTCTCCTGCATCGCCGGCGGGATTTCGCCGCCTGCGGCAGGCACAGGCGGCTCCGCCTCAGCCTCGGGAGCGGCCTCAACCTCGGCCTCGACGACGGTGCCGGGCGGCACGGTGCCGAGATATTCGCGGACCAGTTCGTCGATCGAGGGCTCGACGCGGGGATCGGCGCGCGACTGCTCGGCGCGGATGAAATCGTAGCGGCGCTGGCTCATCGCGCGCGCTTCGGCGGCGGAGCGCAAAATGGTCGGGCGGATGAACACCATGAGATTGGTTCGGGCGCGCGAGCGGGACCGCGAACGGAACAGGTTGCCGACCACCGGGATGTCCGAGAGCAAAGGAATGCGCTCAATCGTGCGGCGCTCATTGTCGTCGAGCAGGCCGCCGATGCCGACGATCTCGCCATTGTCGACGGTGATCGTGGTCTCGATCTCGCGCTTGTTCAGGATAAGGTCCTGCACCCGGCTCGACACCGGCCCGGCGATCGAGCTCACCTCTTGGCGCAGGTCCAGCTTGATCGCGCCGCCGGCATTGATCTGCGGCGTCACCTCCAGCGTGATACCGACATTCTGGCGCTGCACGGTGCGGAAGGCGTTGTCGAAATTGGGCGACAGGGCCTCGCCGGTGGTGATCGGGATCTCCTGTCCGACGAGGATGCGCGCTTCCTGATTGTCGAGCGTCATGATCGACGGCGTCGAAAGGATGTTCGAATTGCTATCCTGCCGCACCGCGTTGACGATGGCGCCGAGCAGGGCATTGCCGGTGCGGATCGCGACGCCGCCGATGCCGCCGGTGGCTCCGGCGATCGACTCCACCGCCGCGTCGCGCAGGTCGTCGGCAAGGTCGTTGGACGGCGCATCGCCCGGCCGCCGGGCGCGGTCCGCGAGGATGGCGCCGCCGATCGTGGCGAGGTTCGGTGCCGCGTTGGAATAATTGGTCACCGCGAACGGGATGTTCGAGCCTTCGAGGCCGGCGAGCATGAGCTGGACGCCGAGGCGGCGCGCGGCCGTGTCGGAAATTTCGACGATGATCGCTTCGACCAGCACTTGCTGGCGGCGCGTGTCAAGCTGCCGGATCACTTCGCCCAAGGTGCGCTGCACGTCCTGCGGCGCGGAGATGACGATCGCGTTCGCGCCCTCGAAGCGAGTCACGACGGCGTTGCGAAATGCGGGAGAGACCGGCCCGGGGGCGGGCGCGGCCGCCGGCAGAAGCGGCGCGGCGCTTTCGGAGTTTCCGCCGGCCGAGCGCGGCTGCGGCGCCGCCGGCTGGGTCGGCGTCTGGCCGAGGAGCTGCTGGAGCACAGGCAAAAGCTGCTGCGCGTCGGCATGTTCGAGAAAGACGACGCGAACCTCGCTTCCGCTCGCCGCCCTGACATCGAGCTCGCGCGCGACTTCGACGAGCCGGCCGACCGTGCCCTGGTCGCCGCGGAACAGCAAAGCGTTCGAACTGTCCACCGGAACGACGGAAACGCCCTGCGGGACCAGCGCGCGCAGCGCTTCGGCGATCTCGCGCGCCCCGGCATTGTCGAGGCCGAGCATGCGGGTGGTGCCGGTATCGACGTCGATGCGCCCCAGCACCTGGCGGATGCGCGCGATATTGTCGGCGAAGTCGGCGACCACGATGGAATTGCGGCTGGCGGTGATCGAGCCCTCGCGGCTGACCAGCGGGCGGAGCGTCTCCACCGCCTGCGCCGGCTCGACGTTGCGCAGGCGCAGGATCTCGGTGACGAAATTGTTCGGGCTCGGGCGCCGGGCGGTGCGCACCGGCGCCGATGCGGCGGCGCCCGCCACCGGCTGGACGCGCAGGCCGCCCCGGCTCCCCGTCGGCACCGCGACGTAGCCGTTGGCGCGCAGCGTCGACAGGAAGAGCTCGAAATATTCCGAGCGGTTGAGCGGCCGGTCCGTCACGACCGACACCCTCCCCTGCACCGCCGGATCGATGACGATCGTGCGCCCGGTGACTCGCGCCGCGTCCTGGATGAAGGCGCGGATGTCCGCTTCGCGCATGTTGACGACATATTGCGCGGCGGCGGGCGTGGCCGGAACGATCGTCCCCGCGGCGGCGGCGGCCAGGCACAAGGCCATGCCGAGCTTCATCCGCTTGCGCGGCGACGGGCGATTCGAAAGCTCCATGAAGGAAGCTCTATTGGTGCCGCGTGACTCCGAAGCTGTCTTTTTGTGACGGTTCCGTGTCTCGCTTAGGCTCCAGCAACCGTTCGGTCCGAGCGAAGTCGAGGACCGGTGCCGAGCGAAGTCGAGGCTTTTCTTTTCTCTTGCGGCCGGCGTTCTCGCTGCGCTCGAAAGCGGTTCTCGACTTCGCTCGAACCGAACGGGTTGAGATGCTGGTGCATGGTTTCCTGCCGAGTCCGTTCAGCGCGCTCGAGAAGGCTCGTCAGAAGGTGACGCTGAGTCCGAAGCTGAACGAACGACCGATATCGTAGGTGTTGGTTTCGATGCGGCCGTCGCCGAGCGGCTGATATTCCTCGTAATTCTCGCCCAGCAGGTTGCGCGCCTCGAAGCTCAGCTCCGTCATCACGCCGAACAGGGGAACGGCCTGGCGGGCGACGAAGTCGAGGCGGATGCCGGGCTCTTCGAAAATGTCCTCCTGACCGGCCGGGCCGCGGCTGGTGACGCGGCGCGACGCATAGCTGAGGAGCAAGGTCGCCTGCTGCAGCCGCTCCGTATTCTCGATGCCGAGCTGGAAATTGGCGAGGTGCCGCGACTGGCCGGTAAGCTGCGTATTGTTGCGGAAGACCTCGTTCGCCGGACGCGGCCCGCGCGTGTCGTTGAGGATGGTCGTGTCGCCCTCGCCCACGCGGATCTTCGAGTCCGAGAAGGTGTAGTTGCCGATCGTCACCAGCCGGTAGGCGCCGAGGCTTTCGAGCGGCCAGTAACGCTGCACTTCGAGCTCGACGCCGTACAGATCGGCGCGCGGCGCATTGGCGAAGGTGGTGACGAGCGCGCCGCCGCCGACGATGTTCGCGACGGCTTCGATCGGCCGGTTTATCCTCTTGTAGAAGCCGGCGATGCTGAAGCGCTGCTGGCGCGCGAAATACCACTCGTACCGCGCCTCGGCATTGGTGAGGCGGGTGTCGACGAGAAACGGATTGCCGAAGAACTGCCGGTCCGATTCCGTGTCGAAATAGACCTGCGGGGCGAGTTCGCGGAACTGCGGCCGCGCCAGCGTCTTCGACGCGTGAAATCGAAGCTGCATGTCGTCGGCCAGCGTCCAGGTGATTGTCGCGGCGGGCAGCAGATAGGTCTGCTCGATGGGCGGCGTCTGGACCAGCCCGCCCTGGTTGAAGAGATCGGCCAAAGTCACCGACTGAAAGCCGTCCTCGTAGCGCAGGCCCGCATTGATCTTGAGCGTGTCGGTCACGTCCGCCGTCACCTGCCCGTAGACGCCGAGCACTTCGAGATCACCCTGATATTGGGCGATGCCGGCGAGCGCCGAGGTTTCGACGAGGAGGATGTCGTAATTGAACACGTTGAAGTCGGAGAGCAGGAAATCCGGGCGCTGCTGCGCGACGGCGAGGTTCAGCGCATTGGCGGGGCGGAAGACGAAATCGCGACGCGTCGAGGTGCGCACCGTGTCGAGCCAGGCGGCGCCGACGCCGAGCGTCACGCCGCTCAGCGACGGCACGTCCCAGGAAAGGTCGCCGCCGAAGTTCCAGACATTCTCGTCGAGCTCGCTGAATGCGACAGACGCGCTCTGCGCGTTGACGTTCAACGAGTTCACGTAGTCGCCGACCTGCTCGCTATAGGCGTAGCTGAAGAAGCGCTCGTAGGGCGCGTCGCGGCGGGAATTGGCATAACCGCCGCGCAGGTCGACATCGAGATCGCCGAAGTCGAACTCGCCCACCAGCTGCGTGTTGATGAGCTGCCGCTCGAACCAGGCGGTGCGCTGGTTGATCTGCTGTGCCGGCTGGCCGGGCACCGGATCGGCGAGCTGGATGTCGAAGCCCTCGGCGAGGCGCGCCGTCTTGAGCGTGTCGCGGATGATGAGGTTGGTCCAGCGCAGCTGATGCTCGCCGAATTCGGCGGCGGCGCTGAGCAGGCCATTGAGGACGATCCGGTTGTCGGTGCGCACGGCGCGGAATTCGGTGCCGACGCCTTCGCCGGCCTGCGTCTGCTGCAGCGCTTCGCGGGTGAGCCAGCTGTTGGAATAGCCGGCGCTCGCGATGATGCCGATGCGCGTGCCGCCCATGTCGAACGCCGTGCCGCCGCTCAGTTCGAGGCCGACATTGGCGGGGATGTGGTCGTTGCGCTGGACGAGGTTGGTGCGCGCGTTGGACAGGCTCGCCGTGATCGTCTGGATCTCGTCGCGGGTGAAGGCGCCGCCTTCGCTGATCGGCGCGCCGCTGTTCAGGGCGTCGCGCAGCGGACCCGGGATGGAGCGCTCGCCGCCGTCGAAGCCCGTCCAGTCGGTGGAGCTGCCGTAATAGGTGTAGCCGAGATTGTTGGTGGTGAAGGTGTCGCCGCCGATGCTGCCGCCGACGGTGAGGAAGCTGTCCTCGGGGATGACGGAGGTGGTGAGATTGATGACGCCGCCGCCGAACTCGCCCGGGTAATTGGCCGAATAGCTCTTCTGCACGAAGGCGCTGGCGAGCACGCTGGTCGGAAAGATGTCGAGCGGAACGACCCGGCGCAGCGGCTCGGGCGAGGGCAGCGCAAGGCCGTTCAGGAGCGCCAGCGAATAACGATCGCCGAGGCCGCGCACGTAGACGAAGCCGTTGCCGACGACGCTGAGGCCGGTCACGCGCGACAGGGCGCCGGCAATGTCGCCTTCGCCGGTGCGGGCGATGTCCTCGGCGGTCAGCACCGACGTCACTTCCGGGCTGCGGCGGATGACGCTGGGGATGGCGCCGGTGACGATGATCTCGTTGGAGCCCGGGTCCATGCCCGGCGCCGAAATCTCGACTTCGGCTTCCGCTTCCGGCTGCGTCGCTTCCGCTTCGGCCGGCGCCGCGTCGTCGGGCGCTTCGGCAGCCGGCTCCAAGCCCGACGGGGGCGACTGGACGGGGGCGCTGGGCTGGCTCGGCTGGGCAAAGGCGGCGGCCGGGCACAAAGCCGTGCTCAGGAGGAGCAGGCTCGCGATTTTGCGCGGATTGAACATGGATTCCCCCACTCGGATCGTTCTGGGTCTTGATTGCGGCAGAGGCGGTCGGATCGCGCCGGCCGCCTCCACCCCTTGTGCGTGTCGGTCAGGCGCCAGCGGCGGGGATGGTGGTGCAGCTCATGCCGCTTCCGAAGTTCGCGTAGCCGGAATCGCAGGTCCAGCCACGATACCAGGTGTCGTTCGCGTCCCGGACCGCGCCGATATAGTTCACGTTGGTGAAGAAGGGATCGAGCGCCGACAGGTTGGTGACGGCCGCAAAGCCGGTCTCGTTCGCGCCGTTCACGAAGCCGGTGAGCGACAGCGAAAAGGCGGTGTTGTTGCCCGCATTGCCGGCCGCGTTCAGCGCCTGATCCTCGAACGTGTCGGCGTCCGGATTGGCGAAGGTCGGGCAGGAGAAGGCGACCGAACGGATGACCGGCGGACCGGCCTCGTCCGACGCCGCGCTCGCCGCCTGGACCGTCTCCGCATCGTCGACGTCGAGGCAGCTCGTGGGTCCGCTGACGACGCCGTTCAGGAGGGCGAAGTCGGTGCCGCCGCGAAGGTGGATGGCGGACCGGCCGGCGCGGCTCTGGAGGAAGGTGAAGTTGGCCAGGCGCGTATTCTGCCGCGGCGTGAAGTTGGTGGCGCCGGCGACTTCGGCGGGCGAATCCGCCTCGATCATCGCATCGCCAGTGTCGGGCTTCACCGCCTGCGGACGCTGGACGCCGATGAAGAACTGGATGGCGCCCTTGTAGCCGAAGTCGGTGTCGAGCGAATCGTCGTCCGCGCCGGTCACGACGAAGTTCTTGAGATTGTGCCGGCCGCCGAAAATCTCGATGCCGTCGTCGCCGCTGTTGTGGACCTGGATGAACTCGAGGCGCGTGCCGGAGCCGACGCCGCCGGTGGTGAGGCCCTGGAGCTCGCGGTTCGGCGCCAGCGAGAAGCCGGTGTAGCGGATCTGGACGTAGCGCATCGAGCCGCTGCTGTCGGTCGGCAGGCCGCCGCCGTAGAAGGTCTGGACGTTGGTGCCCTCGGCCTCCTGCTGGCAGTTCGCGCCGCCGCCCGGATTGGGCGTCGCGCCGAGGCAATTGGAGATGGGCGCGCGGCCGAGCATCAGGATGCCGCCCCACTGGTTGTCGCTGGCGTCGGTGGCGGTGCCTTCGACGTTGGCGCGCGAGGTGAAGACGATCGGGCGGGTCTGCGTGCCGTCGGCGACGATCTGCGAGCCGCGGTTCACGACCAGGAAGGTCGCCTGCGTGTCTGCGAAGATGGTCGTGCCGGGCGCAATGGTGAGGAGGCCGGCCTGGCCGCCCGCGGCGCTGCCGTCCGAACCCACGTCCGTGCCGACTTCGACGCGGCCGTTCATGGAATAGATCGTGCCCGGCAGGTTCTGGAGCGAGAGCGAGGTGATCTTGGCCGGCAGGCGGCAGTTGCGGCGGTCGGCGATGACGCCGGCATCCGTGGTGCCGGCGGGGCAGCTCGCGGCCGGACCGGAGGGCGGCGGCGGCGGAGGCGGCGGCGCGGGCGGCGCGGGGGTGACGACGACGATATTGCCTTCGCCCGGCGAACCCACGTCGCTGGCACCGCCGCAGGCGGCGACCGCCGGAAGGGCGGTGGTGAGCAGAAGAAGGGCACGAAGCTTGGACATGAAATCCCCCTTTGGTGTGCCGGCGTTTTTCGGAACGAATCGGCCGGCAGATGCTTTGGCGTAAGGGGGAGCTAGGCCGCTTTTGTTATCCTTGTGTGACATCGCTCAAGACAAAGCGAAGTCATTCCTGCGAACGATAATTGCAACTTTGCAGTAACAATATAGTCACAGTGGCGCCTTCATTGCGCCGCGACGCGCGTCCGCATCTTGCGTCCGCCGCGCTCGAACTCGACCTCGACGGACGGCGAGCCGGCGATCTCGGCCGGGATGGCGGTGAGCCGTTCCTGGCCGTCGATCGCATTGCCGTTGACCGAAAGAAGCACGTCGCCCGCCTGGAGGCCGGCGCGCTGAAGCAGGGGGATGTCGCCGGCCGAGCGCAGCCGGTAGCCGACCACCCGGCCGCCGACCCGCTTGGGCTCGGCGGCGCGGACATAGGCCTGTGCCGCCGCTTCCGCGGCCTGAGGAGACGGAAGCGAAGTTGCCCCGCTGCCTTCGGCCGCCAGGGTGCCGCCGAAGGCCAGCTCGGCCGGGCCGGACGGGCCGGACAGGAGGATGCGGTCGCGCCGCACTTCCCGCAGCGTCAGGCCCGGAAGCACGTCGCGGCCCACGGGCACGAGCCGCTGCGCACCGCCGGGGTAGGAGAGGATGGCGCTTCCCCCGCGCCCGGTGCCGAGAACGCCGGTGAGGGAAATGCCGGCGTCCGGGGTTGGCGCCGCTGCCGGCTCCTGCGGAGCCATCGCGGCCTGACCGCTGGGCGACGAGGGTGCAGCCGGCGGCGGGGGCGCCGCACGAGCCGTAGCGGCGGGCGCCGCAGGGCGGGCCGCGAGGGCAACGCCCTCTTCCTTCCCGGCCTCGCCGCCGCCGGCGAGGAGCAAATAGAAGAGCAGAACGATCACCGGCGCGCCGCCCAGCACGACGATCTTCTCGCGGCGGGTTTCAAGCATCGTTCTCGTCCAGCGAATAGCCGGCGGCGCGGACGGTGCGGATGAGCTCGGGTCCGCCATGCGCGTTGATCGCGCTGCGCAGGCGGCGGACGTGGACGTCGACGCTGCGCAGGGCGATGTCGCTGTCATGCCCCCAAACGGCGTCGAGCAGCCGGTCGCGCGAAAAGACGCGTTCGGGATGTTCGAGCAGGTGGCGCAGCAGCCGGTATTCGGTCGGCCCGAGGCTCACGGCGCGCCCGTCGCGGCGGACCTTGTGGGCGACGAGGTCCATTTCGATGTCCGCATAACGCAGGATTTCTCCCGCCAGTGCCGGCCGCACGCGGCGCAGAACGGCCCG
>DASVQT010000171.1:0-6121 GCA_036388975.1 Allosphingosinicella sp.
CGATCCGCTCGGTCAGAAGTCCCAGGCGATGCCCTTGCCGAGGCTGAAATTGCGCGAGTTGGTCGACGAGCAGGTGAGGACCAGGTCGCCGAGGCCGGCGAGCCCCGCCAGCGTTTCCGGCCGTGCGCCCTTGGCGAGACCGAAACGGGTCATCTCGGCAAAGCCGCGCGAGATGAGCGCGGCACGGGCGTTCAGGCCGAGGCCGCGCCCGTCCACCACGCCGCAGGCGATAGCGAGGACGTTCTTGACCGCGCCGCCCACCTCCGCGCCGGCGACGTCGTCCGAAAGGTAGGGCCGGAAGAAGGGCCGGGCGAGGCGGCGGACGAGGGCTTCGCCGGTGGCGGCATCCTCGGCGGCAAGCGTCACCGCGGCGGGGCGCCCGGCGGCGACTTCGTCGGCGAAGGTCGGCCCGGACAAGACGGCGAGGCTGCAATGTGGCTGCGCCTCGTGCGCGACTTCGTGCATGAGCTGGCCCGTCGCGTCCTCGATCCCCTTGGAGCAGAGGACGAGCGGTTTGCCGGCGGCGTCGAGGCGGGCGAGGACGGCGCGCGTGTGCTGCGCCGGAGTGACGATGAGCAGTGCGTCGCAGGAGGCGAGGTCGGCGAGCTCCGGCGTGGCGCGCAGCGACTGCGAAAGGGTCACGTTCGGCAGGAACAGCGCATTCTCATGCCGGGCGTTGATGCTCGCGGAAACCTCAGGCTCGCGCGCCCAGAGCAGGGTGTCCTCGCCCCCGCATGCCGCGACCTGCGCCAGCGCCGTGCCCCAGGCGCCGCCGCCGACCACTCCGATCTTCATCGCACGCTCCCGCTAAGGCTGAGCCTGTCGAAGCCCGGATTGCAGGGCGGTGACCCGCCCTTCGACAGGCTCAGGGCTAGCGGCTGTGTGTGGCGCGTCATGCCTTGACCCCCGCGCCGCGTGCCTTTTCCGCATGGGGATCGAGCGGCCAGCGCGCGCGGGCCGGCGCATCCAACCCATCCGTGAGCCCCTGTTCGAAGCGCAGCGCGCCCGCCCAGGCGATCATGGCGGCATTGTCGGTGCACAGCCAGAGCGGCGGCGCGACGAAGCGGAGGTCGTGGCGCGCGGCGAGCGCGGTGAGGGCGTTCCGGATCGGGCCGTTTGCGGCGACTCCGCCGGCGACGACGAGGGCGGTGGCGCCCGGCGCATGAGTGAGGGCGCGGGCGGTGCGGTCGACCAGGCAGTCGACCACCGCCTGCTGAAAGGAAGCGGCGATGTCCTCGCTCCGGTGGATGCCAGCGTCGCGCGCTCTCAGCACCGCGCTCTTCAGGCCCGCGAAGGAGAAATGCGGCTCGGCCGAGCCGAGCAGCGGACGGGGAAGCTTCACCGCCTTGGCGTCACCACCCGCGGCGATCCGCTCGATGGCGGGGCCGCCTGGGTAGCCGAGGCCGAGGAGCTTCGCCGTCTTGTCGAAGGCCTCGCCGGCCGCGTCGTCGATGGTCGTCGAGAGGCGCGTGTATTGTCCGACGCCTTCCACGAACAGCAATTGGCAATGGCCGCCGGAGACGAGGAGGAGGAGGTAGGGGAAGCGTAGGTCCGGCGCCGAGAGCATCGGCGACAAAGCATGGCCTTCGAGATGGTTGACCGCGACCAGCGGCTTGCCGCTCGCCAGCGCCAGGCCCTTGGCCGTGACCAGGCCCACCATGACGCCGCCGATGAGCCCGGGCCCCGCCGTGGCGGCGATCGCATCGACTTCAATCAGCTTGACGCCGGCGTCGGCCAGCACCTCTTCGACGAGGCGGGGCAGGATCTCGACGTGGGCGCGGGCTGCAATCTCCGGAACGACGCCGCCAAACGGGCGGTGAGCCTCTTCCTGGCCGGCCAGGCGGTGCGCCAATATGTGACGGTCCGACGTCACAAGCGCCGCCGCCGTCTCGTCGCAGCTGGATTCAAGGCCGAGGATGAGGGTCACGCCGCTTCCCTGCCAGAGGCGAAGCCGCTAGTTCAAGCGCCCTATGTTCGACCTCCTCCGCATCGGCACGCGCGGCTCGCCGCTCGCCCTCGCCCAGGCGCGCCTCGTCGCCGAGGCTTTGCGCGAGGCGCATGGCTGGGGTCCGGAGCGGATCGAGATCGTCGCCATGACGACGACCGGCGACCAGATCACCGATCGGCCGCTCGCCGAAGTGGGCGGCAAGGGCCTTTGGACCAAGGAGCTCGACCGGGCGCTGATCGAAGGCCGGACGGACATTTCCGTCCATTCGATGAAGGACGTCGAGACGATCCGCCCGCCGGAGCTGGAGATCGCGGCCATGCTGCCGCGCGCCGATTTCCGCGACCGGCTGGTCGGAGCGGACGGCATCGACGCGCTGGGGCAAGGCGCGCGGGTCGGCACCTCCTCGCCGCGGCGCGCGGCGCAGCTGCTGCGGCGGCGGCCGGACCTCGAGATCGTCAGCTTTCGCGGCAACGTCCAGACGCGGCTTCGCAAGCTTTCGCTGGGCGAAGCCGACGCCACCCTGCTCGCCGCCGCGGGGCTGGACCGGCTGGAGCATCCCGAGATCGGCGTCCCTCTCGACGCATTGCTGCCCGCGCCGGCCCAGGGCGCGGTTGGGATCGAAATTCTGGCCGGAAACCGGCGCCTGCGCCCGGTGATCCAGGCGATCAACGACGAAGAGACGCATCTCTGCGTCTCCGCCGAACGGCGCCTGCTCGAAGGCCTGGGCGGGAGCTGCCGCTCCCCGATCGCGGCGCTGGCGCGGATCGAGGAGGGACGGATACGGCTTCAAGGCGAGATCCTGACTAATGACGGCCGCCACTGCCAGGATCTCGACACGGCGTTCGACATCGGCGATCGCGAAGCGCCTCTCGTCCTCGCCCGCGAGCTGCTCCGCGTCGCCGCGCCGCCGCTCCGGGAATTGTTTTCAGGGTGAGTATCCTCGTGCTTCGGCCCGAGCCGGGCGCGAGCGCAACCGCCGCCCGCGCCAGGACAATGGGGCTGGAGCCGGTGCTGGCGCCGCTCTTCAAGATTCGCCCCCTTGACTGGGATGCGCCCGATCCGTCAGCGTTCGACGCCATCCTCTTCACCAGCGCCAATGCCGCGCGCGAGGCGGGGCCCCAGCTCACGAGGTATGTCCACCTTCCCTGCCACACGGTCGGTGAAGCGACGGCAGCAGCGGCTACGGCAGCCGGATTTGCGGACGTCGGCACAGGCCCCAGCGACGGCGCCGCCGCGCTCGCGGCCATGTCCGGCCGGGTCCTTCACCTCTGCGGCCGCGAGCATTTGCCGCTGTTCCGCGACGGGGTGACCGTGGAGCGCCGCATCGTCTACGCGGCCGATCCGGCGGCCGTCCTCCCCGCCGCCGCGCAGGATGCGCTCGCCGCGGGCGCCGTCCCACTCCTCCACTCGCCTCGCGCGGCGGCGGCGTTTGCCGGCTTCGTCCCTGAAAGCAGACGTATTGGCGTCACGGCGGCGGCGATCAGCGCGGCGGCGGCGGCGGCGCTCGGCCCCGGATGGCGCCACATCGCCGTCGCCGCCCGTCCACGCGACGAGGCGCTGCTGGAGCTTGCCGCCGAGCTGTGCCAGAAGGCGAAGCCAGCGTGCAGGAGTGAGGACCGAGATGGACTATGACCCGGTGACCGGCGTCGAGCGGAGGCGCTCCGTCTGGTCCTGGCTTGCGGCCCCGCTCATCGCCTTTCTGCTCGGCCTCGCCGCCATGGGCTGGCTGCTCTCGCGCTGGGAGCAGGGCGCGGTCTTCCTCGGCATCGCCGATCCGCCTGCGCAAACCTCCGAGCCGCTCGGCGTGGAGCCCGTCCCGGTGGAAGCAGAGCAGCCGCCGGCCGCCGCCGCGCTGCTTCCCGACGGCCAGGCCCGCTTCGTCATCGATCCCGAGACGCAGCAGCGCGTCAGCCGGCTGGAACAGCGCCTCACCGAACTGGACAGCGCCTCGCGGGCCGCCGTCGGCAATGCCGACCGCGCGGAAGGCCTGCTCGTCGCCTTTGCCGCGCGGCGCGCGCTCGATCGCGGCGTTGCCCTCGGCTATATAGAACATCTCCTCCGCCAGCGCTTCGGCCAGCACCAGCCCCAGGCCGTGGGCCTGGTCATCACCGCCGCGCGCCAGCCCGTGACCCTGCAGGAGCTGCAGCGCGAGCTGGAGGACGTCGGCCCGCGCCTCGCCGCGAGCGGCGCCGACCGGAGCTGGTGGGAAGGCCTGAAGCGCGAGCTCGGCAGCCTCATCACCATCCGCCGCGAAGGCACCCAGTCCACCATCCCCTCCGAGCGCCTCCGCCGCGCCCGTGCCCATATGGCGGGCGGCGAGGTCAATCTGGCGCTGGTCGAGATCCTGCGCATGCCGGGCCGGGAGCAGGCGCGGACCTGGGTCGAGAAAGCGCGCCGCTACGTCGCCGCCCGTTCGGCCCTGGACGCGATCGAAACGGCGGCGCTGCTCGATCCCGTCAATCCGCCCCAGCCGCCGGCCAACCCGCAGCCGCAGCCCCGCCCCGCACAAGCAGCGCCGCAGCCCGTCCGTCCGGCGCAGCCTCAGGCGCGGCCCAAAGCGCAGACCCCGCCCCAGCCGCAAGCGCAGCCGGCGCCGGGCCCGACCCGCTAGATTTCGAGAAGCGCGTAGGGGCGGCCGAGCTCGGCCTCCACCACGAAGCGCGCGCAATTGTAGACCGGGACGCCGCGCGGCGTCGCGCCTTCGTATCGGCCGCGATGGGCGTGGCCGTGAACCACCGCCTTGACGTTGTCGAACCGGTCGACCGCATTGGCCAGGCGCGAGGACCCGAGAAACGGATAGATTTCGAGCGGCTCGCCTTCAACCGTCTCCGCAATGGGCGCATAATGGAGAACGGCGACCACCCGGTCGGTGCGCAGCGAGCGAAGTGCGTTTTCCAGCTTTCGGGCTTCGTTGCGGGCCTCGTCGACGAACGCCTTGATCGCATCCTCGCCGAACGCGCCGAGCTCGCCGCGGCCGAAGCCGCCGAGAAAGCCCTTCACGCCGGCGAAGCCCACGCCCTCCAGGACCACCGCCTGTTCGTCGAGGATCGTGACGCCGGCTTGCTCGAGGATGCGGATCACCTCTTCGGTGCAGCCTGCCTCGACGTCGTGATTGCCGAGCACGGCGACGGTCGGGATCGTGAGCGACTTCAGATCCTCCGCGAGGATCTCCGCTTCGCGCACCTTCCCGAAATTGGTGAGGTCGCCGCAAAGCGCCGCGACGTCGGCGCTGTCCGACATTTCGGCGAACAGGTCACGAAACTGGTTTTCCGTATGTTCGGTGACGTGGAGGTCGCCAACCGCCGCGACCCGGATGGGGCGTGCGGCGTCGGGAGCCTCAATGCTTGGGTCGTTCATGCTTCTCGTCCACTCCCTTGCCGACCACGTCCGCAAAGCCCCAGTCGGTGACGTCGACGACATAGTCGGTCGGGCTGATGAGCCGGCCGCGGCAGATCCTGATCGAGGCCGGCGGCATGTCGTCCTGCGCCTTCAGCCGCTCGATCAGCTCGGAATAAAGCCAGCGCGGGATGAGGTCCCGCTCCGTCGGGTAGACGAAGCGAAAGTTGAGGACGTTGATGAGCAGGACCTCCCAATAAAGCTCCATGTTCGACAGCAGCCACTGCCAGTCGATCTCGTCATGCTTGATCAGAATGGTGTGGACGATGTCGGCGCCGTCGTAGCGGTAGCGGGTCTGCAGGAAGAGCTTGGAAAGGATGAACTGGGTCGGCGGCGTCACGCGCACGTTGGTGCCGTAGACTTCGGCCTCGTACACCTCCTGGAACCACTCGTCGGTGATCGGGATCGAGGCCGAGGAGATATTGAAGATGACGTCGAAGAAATGGTCGCCACGCCAGACCTTCCCGATCCAGCGCTCGTCCTCCATCTCGATCTCGAACCCGCGGCCCTTGAAGAAGGCGAGGATCTTGGGCGCGTCGCTGGGCTTGCAGAAGACGTCGAGATCCTTGGTCGGCCTGACTATGCCCGTGAAGCAGGAGAGGGCGTAGGTGCCGGACAAGAGGAAAGGGATCTCGGATTCCTTGAGAAGCCGGAGGCTCTCGACGTAGAAATCCACTGCTTCGGGAGGCGGCTCGAAGCTGGCCGCGTCTAGGACTTGAAGATCGCTCATAGAGCCATCCTAACGGCGCGCGCGGCGGAGCGGTTCCGCTGCCTGTT
>DASVQT010000172.1:0-12940 GCA_036388975.1 Allosphingosinicella sp.
TGAAGACATCGCCATGCGCCTTTTCCACCTCGTCGAAGAGGACGACCTGATAAGGCCGCCGCCGCACCGCCTCGGTGAGGACGCCGCCTTCCTCATAGCCGACATAGCCGGGAGGAGCGCCGATCAGCCGGGCGACGGAATGCTTCTCCATGAATTCGGACATGTCGATCCGCACCATTGCGGTGGAATCGTCGAACAGGAATTCGGCAAGCGCCTTGGTGAGCTCCGTCTTGCCGACGCCCGTGGGCCCGAGGAACAGAAAGGAGCCCAGCGGACGGTTCGGGTCCTGCAGGCCGGCGCGCGAGCGGCGCACCGCGGTCGAGACCGCTTTGACCGCCTGCTCCTGCCCGATGACGCGGCGGCCGATCGCGCCTTCCATCTGCAGCAGCTTCTCGCGCTCGCCTTCCAGCATCCGCTCCATCGGGATGCCGGTCCAGCGCGCCACGACGCCGGCAATGTCCTCGCCGGTCACTTCCTCGCGCAGCATCGCGGTGGAGGTGGCGGCGGCGGCATCGGCGAGCTGCTTTTCGAGGCTCGGAATGGTGCCGTATTGAAGCTCGCCCGCCTTGGCGAGGTCGCCGGCGCGCTGCGCCTGTTCGAGCTCCAGCCGGGCGGCGTCGAGCTGCTCCTTGACCTTGGAGCCGGCGGCGATCTTTTCCTTTTCCGCCTGCCAGCGGGTGGTAAGCTCGGACGATTGCTGCTCGAGGTTGGCGAGCTCCGTCTCCAGCGCCGCGAGCCGGTCGCGCGAGGCGCGGTCGGTCTCCTTCTTCAGCGCTTCCCGCTCGATCTTCAATTGAATGATCCGCCGGTCGAGATTCTCGATCTCCTCGGGCTTCGACTCCACCTCCATGCGCAGCCGCGAGGCGGCCTCGTCCATGAGGTCGATCGCCTTGTCGGGAAGGAAGCGGTCGGAAATGTAGCGGTTGGACAAAGTCGCGGAGGCGACGATCGCGCCGTCGGTGATCCGGACGCCGTGGTGCAGCTCGTATTTCTCCTTGAGGCCGCGCAGGATCGAGATCGTGTCCTCGACCGTCGGCTCGCCGATGAAGACGGGCTGGAAGCGCCGCTGCAGCGCCGGGTCCTTTTCGACATGCTTCCTGTATTCATCGAGCGTCGTCGCGCCGATGCAGTGCAGCTCGCCCCGCGCCAGAGCCGGCTTCAGGAGGTTGGACGCGTCCATCGCGCCTTCGGACTTTCCGGCGCCGACGAGCGTGTGCATCTCGTCGATGAACAGGATGATGTCGCCTTCGCCCTGCTTCACTTCGTCGAGCACGCCCTTCAGCCGCTCCTCGAACTCGCCGCGATATTTCGCGCCCGCGATGAGGCTGCCCATGTCGAGCGCCATCAGCTTGCGGTCCTTGAGGCTGTCCGGCACGTCGCCATTGGCGATGCGCAAAGCGAGGCCTTCGGCGATCGCCGTCTTGCCGACGCCGGGCTCGCCGATCAGTACCGGATTGTTCTTGGTGCGCCGGGCGAGGATCTGGACGGTGCGGCGGATCTCCTCGTCGCGGCCGATCACCGGATCGAGCTTCCCGTCCCGCGCCGCCTGCGTCAGGTCCCGCGCGAACTTCTTGAGCGCATCGTAGCGGTCCTCGGCCGACTGGGTGTCCGCCGTCCGCCCGCCGCGAAGCTCGTTGATCGCGGCGTTGAGCGCTTCGGGCTTCACGCCCGCATCGGTCAGCGCCTTGCCGGCATCGGTCTTCGACATGACGAGGGCGAGCAGAAGCCGCTCGACCGTGACGTAGCTGTCGCCAGCTTTCTGGGCGATCTGCTCGGCGCTATCGAGCACCCGCATGATCTCGCCGTCGAGGCCCGGCGCCTGAGTCGCGCCAGAGCCGGAGACCGCGGGGATCTTCGCCAGCGCTTCGTCCGTCTCCCGCCGCGCCGCTTCGGCCGATCCGCCGCCCCGCGCGATCAGGCCGGAGGCCATGCCCTGCTCGTCCTCCAGCAGCGCCTTGAGGAGATGGGCCGGCGCGATCCGCTGATGGTTCAGCCGGACCGCGACGGTCTGCGCCGCCTGCAGAAAGCCGCGCGCGCGTTCGGTGAATTTTTCAAGGTTCATATTCTGCCCCTATGTTCGTTCAGGGGCAATGTAGTGTTGCCAATGTGCAACACAAGGGGGTGGCCGCTCCCTCCGTAGACGGCCTCAGCCGCGAAACTCCTCGGGTACGTTCGGCAATTCGGACAGATCGAGCTCGAACAGCCTGCCGTCCTCCAGATGCACGCCCACGGTAAAGCCTTCGTAGCAGACGAGCGGGATGCGGATGCGTCCCGAAGCGCCGAACTTGTTCTCACGGACGGGGTCCTGAAAGGTCGGGTGAAGGTAAATGCGGGCTTTCCTGCTGCGCAGCTTCACGCGTTCGATGGTGTTCATCCCGCGAACGATCAGCTCAACAGCGTAGAAGCCGTCCTGGGTCTGCAGGGGCTCCACCGCGGCCGTGACTTCGACGCTGCCGTCGGTGGCATGCCCGCCGAATTGCCCCTTCCATGGGTCGTCGGGCGCCTCTCCGGGCGCAATTCGACTTTCGAAGGGTTCCCGGCGCACCTCGATCGGCTGATTCTGCTCGCTTGCGGCACGGGTCAGCGCGGCAGTCACAAAGCCGGACACGTCCTCTCTCGGCCTTTGCACCGCGCCGGCGCCAGCCGCCTGTTCTACGAACGCCGTTTCGGCGCGCTTCTGAATGTCGATCAGGGCGCCGCGGCCGGCGGCGAGCTCGGCCGAAAGATAGCGGCGGGACCAAAGGTAGGCGAGCAGAAAGCCGAGAACGGCATAGGCTCCCAGAACCACGCTGCCGGGTACCATGGCCGCATCCCCCCGCATCAGAGCGCGGGTCGACGCTGCGTCGCCGGGGGCCAGCATCGCAGCAGTCACGGCGGCGCCCGCGCGATTGAACTGAAGCTGCAGGCCGCCCCAGTTGACGAGCGTCAGACCCACGATGATCTTGGTCAGCCAATCGGCGATCTGCTCCATGGACGTGTTGTCGCTGAACCAGTCCTGCCGATCGGGCGCAGCCTGCGTCTGCGGCCTGCCCGCTTGCTGATTGACCACGGTGACCCGACTGCTGATCGGCAGCCCGAACAGCAGGCCAAGCGCCGCCCCCACGGCGCCGCTGGCCAGAGCCGCCAATATTCCTACCGTAAATATGCGGACGCCGCTGGTCCCGGCAGGCGCCGCGGCCGCAAAGATGGCCAGGATTATGAGGCCGCCAAGCATCGCGTACTGAACCCAACTCAGCACCCGTTCGCTTTGCGACGGCGGCTCCACCAAGACCGACCTCAGCCACTCCCGACCGACGACCTTCAGATTGTCCTTCATGCCCGCTTTTCCCGCAATATACGGCGGCAAGCTCTACCAGTCGTGGCGGCGGCTATCTGTGCGAAAACCCACAAACCCACGGGCTGCGAGAATCCTGTTGATTCGGTTCGGGGGGCGGCTAGGACGGCGCGATAAGATAAAAGAGGGATGACGATGCGGAAGCTCCTGACGGCACTCGCGCTTTTCTCCGGCATGGCGCTTTCCGCCTGCGCCACAACCAGCCAGAGCGGCGGCGCAAGGACGGCCGATGCGGCCGCTTCGCTGCGGCCGGTGGTCGGGCCGGGGGCCCTGCTCCGGCGGGTCGACATCCCCTACGAGACCTTCACCCTCGACAACGGCTTGCGCGTCATCGTCCATGAGGACCGCAAGGCGCCGATCGTCGCCGTCAGCGTCTGGTACAATGTCGGCTCCAAGGACGAGCCGCGCGGCCGCACCGGCTTCGCCCACCTGTTCGAACATCTGATGTTCAACGGCTCCGAGAACGCGCCGGGCGACTATTTCGCGCCGTTGCGCGAAATCGGCGCCACCGAATTGAACGGCACCACCTCGTTCGACCGCACCAACTATTTCCAAAACGTGCCGACCACGGCGCTGGAGCGGGCTTTGTTCCTGGAAAGCGACCGGATGGGCTATCTGCTCGGCGCCGTCACCCAGCAGAACCTCACCAACCAGATCGGCGTCGTCCAGAACGAGAAGCGCCAGGGCGACAACCAGCCCTTCGGCCTGGTCGGCTATCGCCTGTTCGAGACCCTGTTCCCGAACGGCCACCCCTACAGCCACACGCCGATCGGCTCGATGGCCGATCTCGACGCGGCGACCCTGAACACGGTGAGCGACTGGTTCCGCAGCAATTACGGGCCGAACAACGCCATCCTGGTCCTCGCCGGCGACACGGACGCCGCAACCGCGCGGCCGCTCGTGGAGCGTTATTTCGGCTCGATCCAGCGCGGCCCGGTGAACACGCCGGCGCAGGCCGACGTGCCGACCCTTCCCGCCCGCGTCGACCAGGTCATGACCGACCGGGTCGCCAACACGCGCCTTTACCGCAGCTGGTCGATCCCCGGCATGCAGCATGAGGATTCGGAAGCGCTGCAGGTGGCGGCAACCGTGCTCGGCGGCCTCGCCAGCTCGCGCCTCGACAACCTTCTCGTCCGCGGCGAGCAGACCGCGGTTTCCGTGACCGCAAGCGCGTCGCCGCTCCACCGCGTCGGCATCTTCGGCATCCAGGTGGACGTGAAGCCCGGCCAGGACGCCGACGCCGTGTCGCGCCGCCTCGACCAGATCATCGAGGAGTATATCCGCACCGGCCCGACCGAGGACGAAGTGCAGCGCACCGTGATGCGGGCGGTCTCCGGCCGCGTCCAGGGCCTCGAGCAGGTCGGCGGCTTCGGCGGCAAGGCCGTGGCGCTCGCCGAGGGCATGCTCTACGACAACGATCCGGCCATGTACCGCCGCCGCCTGCAGCGCCTCGCCGAAGTCACTCCGGCGGACGCCCGCGCGGCGATGCAGCGCTGGCTGACGCGCCCGGTCTTCGCGCTTCGCGTCAATCCCGGCGAGCGCCCGGCCTATCAGGAAGCGGGCAGCGTCAGCGCCGCCGTCCAGAGCGGCGGCCAGGCCGGCCAGACGCCGCGCGCCAACGCCACCACCATGGGCCAGCCCGGCCAGGGCACCGGCCAGCAGGCCGCCCAGCCGCCGGCCGGCCAGACGCCCGCGGGCGGGACCCAGACGGCCCCGGCCGCCCAGGCTCCGCAAGCCGCCAATGCGCAGGCGCCCCGCGTCGGCGCCCGCCAGATGCCGGCGGTCACCTCCACGCCTGAACTCGACTTCCCCGAAGTCCAAAGGGCGCGGCTCTCCAACGGCATCGAAGTGATCTATGCGCAGCGCGCGGCGGTTCCCGTCACCCGCATCGCCATGGAGTTCGACGCCGGCATCGCCGCCGATCCGGCCGACCGGCTCGGCACCCAGCAGCTGATGCTGAACCTGATGGAAGAAGGGACGACCACCCGCAATTCGGTGCAGATCGCCGAAGCGCAGGAGCGTCTCGGCGCCTCCATCTCGACCGGTGCCAGCGTCGACCGCACCTCCGTGTCGCTGTCGGCCATGACCCCGAACCTCGCGCCGTCGCTCGCCCTCATGGGCGACATCGTCCGCAACCCGGCCTTCGCACCCGCCGAGATCGAGCGTCTGCGCGCCCAGCAGCTCGCCGCCATCGCGGCCGAGCTGACCCAGCCGGCGGCGATCGGCCAGCGGGCGCTCCCGCAGCTCCTGTTCGGCGAGGAGCATCCCTATGGGAAGCCCTTCACCGGCACGGGCGACGCGGCCGCCGTCCGCACCCTCACCCGCGAGGAGCTGGTCGGCTTCCACCAGCGCTGGATCCGTCCGGACAATGCCCGCATCTTCGCGGTCGGCGACATGCCGCTGGCGCAGCTCGTGCCCTTGCTCGAGCGGCAGTTCGGCAATTGGACCGCGCCGGCCGGCGTGGAGCGCGGCGTCAAGGTGTTCGACGCCCGCCCGTCGGAAGTCACCCGCTCGCGCATCGTGCTGATCGACCGGCCGCAATCGCCGCAGTCGATCATCCTCGGCGGCCAGCTGCTGCCGGTGCGCGGCACCGACGACCTTCTCGCCTTCAACGCGGCGAACGAAGTGCTCGGCGCCAACTTCCTCGCCCGCATCAACATGGAGCTTCGCGAGCGCCGCGGCTGGTCCTACGGCGCGCGGGGTGCTCCGAACATGTTCGAGCATCAGGTGCCCTACATCATCTCGGCGCCGGTCCAGGCGGACCGCACCGGCGAGTCGATCGCGGCGACCATGGAGCAGGTCCGCAGCTTCCTCACCCGCGAGGGCGTGACGGCGGCGGAACTGAACCGCACGGTGCTCGGCAACACCCGCCAGCTTCCGGGCCAGTTCGAAAGCTCGGCCTCGATATTGGCGGCGATGCGCTCCAACGCGCTCTACCGCCGGACGGACAATTATTGGGAAACGGTGGCGGCCCGCTACCGTTCGATGACCCAGGCCGAGCTCGACCGCGAGGCGCGCCGGGTGATCAACCCCGACAATTGGGTGTGGGTCGTCGTCGGCGACGCCGCCCGCGTCCGGCCGCAGCTCGAGCGCCTGCGCCTGCCGATCACGGTGATGCAGCCGCGCTGAGTTCGACCCGTCATCCCGGCGAACGCCGGGACCCATGAACCGAAGAGGCCGGGGAACATCCTCGGCCTCTTTCGTTCATGGATGCCGGATCAAGTCCGGCATGACGCATGTGCCTTCAAGTGTAGCGCGGATCAGGCGCCGAGCGTGCCGATCAGGCGGGTGACGTGGCCCATCTTGCGGCCGGGGCTCGGTTCGCCCTTGCCGTAAAGGTGGAGGTGGGCGGTCGGATCGGCGAGGATCTCGGCCCAGCGGCCCGCCGCGTCGCCGATCAGATTTTCCATGCGCACTTCCCTTGCCGCGAGGGCGCAGGAGCCGAGGGGGAGGCCGCACACGGCGCGGATGTGGTTCTCGAACTGGGAGGTGACGGCGCCTTCGATCGTCCAATGGCCGCTATTGTGGACGCGCGGCGCCATTTCGTTGAACACGGCGCCGTCCTCCGCGGCGAAGAATTCGAGGGCGAGGACGCCGACATGGCCGAGCGCGTCGGCGATGCGCTGCGAAAGCGCGCGCGCTTCCTCGACATGGGCGGCGAGATCGGGGCCGGCGGGGACGACGCAGCGTTCCAATATGCCTTGGTGGTGGACGTTGCGCGGCGCGTCCCAGAAGACCGTCTCGCCCGCGGCGGAGCGGCAGAGCAGGATCGAGAATTCGGCGGTGAAGTGGACGAAGGATTCGAGCACCGCGGGCGCGCCGCGCAAGGCGGCCCAGGCGTCGTTCGCGTCGGCGGGGGAGGCGAGGCGGGCCTGGCCCTTGCCGTCATAGCCGAAGCGGCGCGTCTTGAGGATGGCGGGGGTGCCGAGCGCTTCGATTGCGGCGTCCAGCGCGGCGCGGTCGTCGACTGGGGCAAAGGCGGCGGGGCGGCCGCCGAGGCTTTGGACGAACTGCTTTTCGGCGAGGCGGTCCTGCGCGATTTCGAGTGAGCGGCGGGGCGGAAAGAGCGGCGTTTCGGCGGCGAGGGCGGCAAGGGGGGCGGCGGCGATGTTCTCGAACTCGTAGGTGGCGACGTCGACCGAAGCGCCGAAGCGCGCGAGGGCGGCTTCGTCCCCGTAATCGCCGCGGGTGAAGAGCGCCGCCACTTCGCCGGCGGGGGGCAGCGCTTCGTCCGGCGCGTAGATGTGGCATTTGTAGCCGAGCCGGGCGGCGGCCATGGCGAGCATGCGGCCGAGCTGGCCGCCGCCGAGGATCCCGATGGTGGCGCCGGGCGGGAGGGTCATTCCGGCGTGTCGGCGACGCCGTCCGTCTGGCGGGCGCGCCATTGGTCGAGCCGGGCGGCGAGCGCGTCGTCGGTGGTGGCGAGGATGGCGACGGCGAGAAGAGCGGCGTTGACCGCCCCCGCCTTGCCGATGGCGAGCGTGCCGACGGGAATGCCGGCGGGCATCTGGACGATGGAGAGCAGGCTGTCCCACCCCGACAGCGCCTTGGATTCGACCGGAACGCCGAGCACGGGGAGGCGGGTCATGGACGCGGCCATGCCGGGGAGGTGCGCGGCCCCGCCGGCGCCTGCGATCACGGCGCGCAGGCCGCGGCCGGCGGCGGTCCGGGCATAATCGTAGAGGCGCTCGGGCGTGCGGTGGGCGGAGACGACGCGGGTCTCGTGCGGCACGCCGAATTCGGCGAGCATGTCGGCGGCGTGGCGCATCGTCTCCCAATCGGAGCGGCTGCCCATGATGATGCCGATGAGGGGCGCTTCAACTGCCATGTTCCGTCCGCTTGTGCCGGGGGAGGGGCCAGCCTCTAGCCGCCGGCGCCGGGACGGGCAATGCGCACGGTGTCAGCCTTGAAGGATCGTTAACCGTTACGGGCTAAGGTCCGGATCGTTCAGAAGACTTGGGGGTGGATCGGTGGCGACGCAGTCGAATGTGGAAGAAACGGCCGGCGGCTTCGGGGCACTGGCGGACGAGAATGCGCTGCTTCGCGCCTCGCTCGCCGAAATGCGGGAGCGGCTGCAGGAGCTGGAGCAGCTCGCCGACACGGACACGCTCACCCCGCTGCCCAACCGCCGCCGCTTCGAGCGCGAGCTCGACCGCGCGGTCGGTCAGGCGAGCCGCCACGGAACGCCGGCGGCGGTGCTCTACATCGACTTGAACGGTCTGAAGCGGGTCAACGACCGGCACGGCCATCTTGCTGGCGACGCCGCCTTGATCCACGTCGCGCGGCTCCTCCAGGGGCTGATCCGCGGCACGGATGTGGTGGCGCGGATCGGGGGCGACGAGTTCGGCCTGATCCTCGACCATCTCGACCATAACAGCGCGATCGACACGGCCGAGCGCATCTCGCGCTGCATCGCGAGCAACCCGCTGGACCTCGGCGGCACCGAAGTTCGCCTCGAAGCGGCGATCGGCGTTGCGACCATCCTCCCCGGCGACAGCGCCGCGGACGTGATGAGCCGCGCCGACCGCAACATGTACCGCGCGAAGAGCGAGGGCTGACGAGGCAGGCGGAAGCGAAAGCCAAAAACCGCCAGGGCTGAGCTTGTCGAAGCCCGCTTCACCCGCTCCGTGCGCTGCAAACCGCCCTTCGACAGGCTCAGGGCTAGCGGGTTCCGGGACTGCTGAACCCTTCACCGGTCCTTCAGATAATAATGCTCGATCTCCGACAGGTCGTCGGCGAGGTCGTAGACGATCGGCTGGCCGGTCGGGATTTCCAGGGTCGCGATCTCGTCGTCGGGGATGTTCGACAGGTGCTTGACCAGCGCGCGGAGCGAATTGCCGTGGGCCGAGATGAGGACGCGCCTGCCGTCGCGAAGCGCGGGGGCGATGCGGGCGTTCCAATATGGGAGGACGCGCGAAATCGTGTCCTTGAGGCTTTCCGAGGCGGGGATGGCGATGCCGGCATAGCGCGGATCGGCGGCGAGGTCGTAGGGGCTGCCCGCGTCCATGGGCGGCGGCGGCACGTCGAACGAGCGGCGCCAGATATGGACCTGCGCGTCGCCGTGTCTGGCGGCGGTCTCGGCCTTGTTCAGCCCGGTGAGGCCGCCATAATGGCGCTCGTTCAGCTGCCAGTTCTTTTCCACCGGCAGCCAGAGCCGGTCCATTTCCTCGAGCGCGATGTTCAGCGTCTTGATCGCGCGCTTCTGGAGGCTGGTGAAGCAGAGATCGAAATCGAGGCCGCGCGCCGCCATCAGGGCGCCCGCCGTTCGCGCTTCCTCGGCGCCCTTTTCGGTCACGTCGACGTCCCACCAGCCGGTGAAGCGGTTTTCGAGGTTCCAGGCCGACTGGCCGTGGCGGATGAGGACGAGGCGGGGCATGCAAGAAATCCTGCTGGTTGTGAAAGGTCGGTCCGTTCAGGCCTTCGCCCGGGTCCCTCGACATGCCGTCTCGGCTTCGCTCGACGGCTGCTCGGGACGAACGGCGGCGGGTCTGCCGGAAGTCAGCGCTTCCGGTCCTTGAGCTTGGGCACGATGGCGTGAAGGGCGTCGAGGCAGGAACGGCCGAGCGCGATGCAGCGCTCGGGCGACCAGCCGTTCACCGGATCGGGAAGGTCGTCATTGTCCTTGAACGGCATCTCCAAGGTCATCGACACGGCGCCGAAGCGCTCGGCGAGCTGGGCGGTGGACATGGACAGGTTCGCCTGACCGGGGCGCGGGATTTCATAGCCCTTGGCGGTCTGGAAATCGGGCGAGATGCGAACCAGGGCTTCGGAAAACGCGTCGTACGCGTCCTTCTGATCACGCTTCAGCGAGGGTATGCCTTCGAACCCGGCGAGGAAATTGGCGGGGATGGCTTCGTCGCCGTGGACGTCCATGGCGAAGTCGACGCCGGTCCGGTCCATCTCGGCGAGGACG
Source organism: Allosphingosinicella sp. (assembly GCA_036388975.1). GTDB lineage: Bacteria > Pseudomonadota > Alphaproteobacteria > Sphingomonadales > Sphingomonadaceae > Allosphingosinicella. The sequence goes on from DASVQT010000172.1 coordinate 10,248, forward strand.
TGGAACACCTCCGGGCTGCGCTCGAGGCTCGGCGCATGCCATTCGCGGTTGAGGTTCACGCCCGCTGCGTTGGTGCGCAGGTGTCCGCGCTTGGAGCCGTCCGGGTTCATGTTCGGGACGACGTGAAAGGTGGCGAGCTCGCGAAGCCGGCGGGAGACCGGATCGGCGTCGTCGAGCAGCTTCTCGACCGCGCCTTCCATCCACCATTCCGCCATCGTCTCGCCCGGATGCTGCCGGCCGTAAAGCCAGACGGACAGCGGCCCGCGGCCGATGCGCAGATAATCCAGCTCCTGGCCGTCGAGCGTCTGCCCCAGCGAGCGATAGTCCACCTCGGGATGCTCGGCCGCGGCGGCGATGAAATCGTGGTGCCGCTCGGTCGTGTAGGGCGCGAAATAAGCGAGCCAGACATTGTTGGAATGGGGCGTGATCCGGATGGTGAGGACGCCGTCTTCATAGCTGGTGTCGGTGCGGGTCCATTCCTCGCGGTCGCAGGAGATGCAGGCGCGGTAATTTTCCCAGCCGAGCGGATAGGCCGCCCCGGCCGCATTCAGGATGCGCAGCTCCAGCGCTCGCCCGGCCCCGCCGGTGATCCTGAAGTGGAACCACTGATAGAAGTCGGACTGAGTGTCCTTTTCGATTTCGAGATCGATGCGGTCGCCGTCCAGGGCAACCACGCGGATGTTTCCGCCGTCAAAGGCGCTGGTGACTGAAAGGCTCATCGGACCCTGATAGTGCGGCCCGATTCGCCGGGGAAGTCCCTGAACAAGGCTTCGGCGAGCCGCTCGACCACCTGGGCGCGCGGCGTTCCGGCCGGCGTTTCGGCGACGGCGCGCCCTTGCCAGAAGACGGAACCGTCCGACCGGCGCTGGATGCGCACGTCGAGCAGGGTCGCAAGGGCGTTCTGCTGGCGGCTGCCGGCGCCGAGGCCCGCGGGCCAGCCGGTGGTGAGCGCCGTGCGCGAGCCCTGCGTCACCGTCACCCGCGCGATCTGCTCGGACGCCGGGCGGTTGGCCGCGATCGTGTAGCCGTGGCGGGCGAGCTGGCGTTCCACCGCGTCGGAGACGCCTTGCCAGTCGGGCGTGTTGGCGTCGGCGGCGTTGACTGGCTCGACCGCGATCTGGGCGCGGGCGATCTGCCCGCCGAGATGGGTGCGGGTCACGTCGACGCCGCCCGCGGCCTGCTCGGAAGCGCCGCGATCGCGCGAGGTCGAGCAGGCGGCAAGCGCCGCCGCCAAAGTCAAAGCCATCCCACATCTGATCATCGACGCACCTCGCGCTCTGCATTGGAGACTGTATAGGGCCGTAACGTTCCCAGCGGCGAATAAGCTGCATGACCCGATTTGCGAGGACCGATTCTTCATGAGCGACACGAACACCAAGCCCACGGTGCTGGTCACGGGCGGCGCCGGCTATATCGGCAGCCATGCGGTGCTGGCGCTGCTGGACGCGAACTGGCGCGTGGTGGTGATCGACAATCTCACCACCGGCTTCGAATGGGCGGTGCCCGAAGGCGCGACGCTGGTGAAGGGCGACATCGCCGATCAGCCGCTGGTCGCGCGGATCATCGCCGAGCACAAGATCGGCGCGATCATGCATTTCGCGGGATCGATCGTGGTGCCCGAATCGGTCGAAAAGCCGCTCAAATATTATGAGAACAATACGGTGAAGAGCCGTTCGCTGATCGAAAGCGCGGTGGACGGGGGCGTCCGCCACTTCATCTTCTCCTCGACGGCCGCGACCTACGGCACGCCCGACGAGGTGCCGATCCGCGAAACCTCGCGCACCGAGCCGATCAACCCCTATGGCTGGTCGAAGCTGATGACCGAGCGGATGCTGGCCGACGCCGCCTTCGCGCACCCGATCAACTATTGCGCGCTTCGCTACTTCAACGTCGCCGGCGCCGACCCGCGCGGCCGTTCGGGCCAGTCGACGGCGGGCGCGACCCACCTCATCAAGGTCGCGGTGGAAGCGGCGACCGGAAAGCGCAGCCACGTCTCGGTTTTCGGCACCGATTACGAGACGCCCGACGGCACCGGCATCCGCGACTATATCCACGTGTCGGACCTCGCCGCCGCCCACGTCCACGCGCTCGAAAAACTGATCGCCACGCCGGCGGAAAGCTATGTCATGAATTGCGGCTACAGCCGCGGCTTCTCGGTCCTGGAAGTGCTCGACAGCGTCGACCGGGTCACCAGCATGACGATCGAGCGCAAGATGGAACCGCGCCGTGCCGGCGATCCGGGCGCGCTCGTCGCCGACAACAGCAAGATCCTCGCGACGTTGCCGTGGCGGCCGGAGCGCGCGGACCTCGATACGATCGTCGCCGATGCGCTCGCCTGGGAGCGCAAGCTGGCGGAGCGCCGGGGGTGATCCGGGCTTCGACAGGCTCAGCCCTGGCGGTGTGGAGAGACTGAGCGATCGCTTAACGCCGGTGGGGACTGGGAATCGCCGACACCGCTAGCCCTGAGCCTGTCGAAGGGCGGGTCTCGGCGCGCTGATCCGGGCTTCGACAGGCTCAGCCCTAGCGGTGTGGAGAGACTGAGCGGTCGCTTGACGCCGGTGGAGACTGGGTATCGCCAACACCGCTAGCCCTGAGCCTGTCGAAGGGCGGGTTTCCGCGCGCCGATCCGGGCTTCAACAGGCTCAGCCCTCGCGGTGTGGACAGACTGAGCGGTCGCTTGACGCCGGTGGAGA
>DASVQT010000173.1:0-1711 GCA_036388975.1 Allosphingosinicella sp.
TGCGCATAGCAAGCAGATAATCGTTCGACTTCATGAACGGGATCGGATTGACCGCGCGACCGTCGATCCGGACTTCGTAATGAAGATGGCTGCCGGTGGAGCGGCCGGTCGAACCCATGAGGCCGATCAGCTCGCCGCGGCGGACGCGCTGGCCGGCGCGGGCGATCAGGCGCGACATGTGGCCGTAGCGGGTCTGGATGCCCTGGCCGTGGTTGATCTCGACGAGGTTGCCGTAGGCGCCGGCATATTCGGAGCGGCCGACGATGCCGTCCGCCGTGGCGTAGATCGGCGTGCCGATCGGACCGGCGAGGTCGATGCCGGCGTGCATGGCGCGGGTGCCGCGGAACGGATCGGAGCGGGTGCCGTAGCCCGAGGTGAAGTTGACGTTGGTGGTGATCGGGCGGCCCGAGGGAATGGCGATGATTCCGGCTTCGAGCTGGTCGAGCTGGCGCCAGGCGACGAAGAGCTGGCGGAAGCGCGGGTCGGCGCCGGCCGGAGCGGCCGCGGCGGCGGCACCGGCATCCTCGAGCGGACCGCCGCGGCCGAGGAAACGGGTCGGGTTCAGGCCGAGGCGGCGGATTTCGCGGCTGGTGGCGACGAAGCGGTCACGGGCGGCGTCCTGCGCCTCGGCGACGAACGCCTGCTGCATGCCTTCCACTTCGGCATAAGGCGCGGTCACGGCGGCGGTTTCGGCCGGCGCGGCTTCCTTGGGGAGCATGGCGGCCAGGCGGGCCGGGTCGCGCTCGCCCTGGAGGCGGGCGGCGAGGAATTGCTGGCGCTGCTCGAGGACCTGGGCGCGCTGCTCGGCGGCGGCGCGGATCTGGGCGACGGTGCGCTGCATCTCTTGGACCTGGCGCTCCATCGAGGCGACGTCGCCTTCGACGGCATCGGCGGCGGTGGCGATGCGCACGGTCGCGAAAGCCGACCAGGCGAGGAGCAGAAAGGCGAAGGCGACGATCGCGACCTGAACCTGGGTGCCGACCGAAAAGCGGCGCAGGCTCTTGCCGTCGTGGAAAAAGATGTCGCGCGGTTTGAAGAGGTTGCGGAACTTGGCCGGGAGGCCGGCGTTTGCAGTCTGAACCAGATTCGTCATCATCTTCCCCGGTCGGCACTTGCGGCTCGAAGCGAGCGCACAATGCGACCCTTTGAATTTCAGGGCTTTTTGCCCAATTTTCGCGTCGGAAGTGCCCACCCCGCGACGTGTGGCTGCAGACTGTTAAGCAAAGCCTTCCGCGGCAACCCCTTCATAGAAATCCCGGGATAGACCGGCTTCGTCGCGCGCCGAAGCGTTGAACGGTGGCTTCACCGCGCCCCTGAAATGGGTGCGCACCAAACGTTGCCACTCCGCAACGACGGCCAATTCCCGTGATTCGCACGCCCGTTTGAACCAGCCGGTGCCCACCGAAACATGGCGGATTTCATCGCGGTAGATGCGGTTCAAAATGGCCGCGGAACGCACGTCTCCGGCCGCTTCGAAGCGCGCCACGGTGGCCGGCGTGACGTCGAGGCCCCGCGCTTCCAGGACCATCGGAACCAGCGCCAAACGGGCGAGCACGTTGTCGCTTGTTTCCTCCGCCGCTTCCCACAGGCCGTCATGCGCCGGAAGCGCGCCGTAGCCGGAGCCGAGGGCGCTGAGGCGCCGGTCGAGCAAGGCGAAATGGATCGCCTCGTCGGCGCCGACCGAAAGCCATTCGTCGACGAAGCGCGGCGA
>DASVQT010000174.1:0-4108 GCA_036388975.1 Allosphingosinicella sp.
CCGCCAACGGCGAAGCGCGCCTGCGCTACCGGATCCGCGAAATCGAAGTCCAAGAGACCGGCGACGACGGCGAGGACAGCGGCGACGACGAGTGAGCTGCGGACCAAGGTTTGCCTGCCCCGGAGCGTTTCGTGCCCTTAACTTGAGTGGTCCACTCCGGAAACCGAGCGCCGGCGATTGACTCGGCCCCGCCATGCTCAGACGGTCGTTTCGCGAGCGCTACGAGTTTCGCGGCGACGCATCCAAAGGGGGGAACGATGACGTTACCGAGAAATTCGATCAACAGCGCCGCCGTAAGCTGGGTCGACCAGGCGGGGCAGGTGCACATCCGCGTCTACTGGAGCGACGGCTACAACATCGGCGAACGCTGCTTCGACGCGGGCGGCTGGACCGACGGCGCCTTCAAGGCGAGCGGGGAGGCGGTGTCGGCGACGCTCTGGGTCGCGAACGACGCCAGCAACATCCGCGTCTACTGCACCGATGAAGGCAAGACCGTCGAATGGTGCGTCGATAATGGCAGCGCCGACTGGTACCAGGGCGGCTTCACGCTTGGCTGACCGGGCTTAGCGGGGAGATGCCGCGCCGGCCGCGTTCCCGCGCACGGGCCGCGGCCGGTTCTCCTCGTCCAGCGCCACGAAGGTGAACAGGCCTTCGGTCACCTTGACGTCCTCGAGGCCCATGCGCCGCGTCGAGACCACTTCGATGCGGATCGCCATGGAGGTGCGGCCGATCCGCTCGATCTCGGCATAAACCGAGATGAGGTCGTGGAGGAGGACGGGGGCGATGAACTCCATCTTGTCGATCGCGACGGTCGCCACCGGCCCGTTCGATTCGCGGCTGGCGACGATGCCCGCGGCGATGTCCATCTGGGAGAGGACCCAGCCGCCGAAGATGTGGCCGTTGGCGTTGATGTCGCCCGGGCGCGGCACCACGCGCAGGATCGGCTCTCGCTTATCGCCCGCGGTCATCGAGGTCTCCGTTCGCGGCATCGTCACGGGGTCCTATCGAAGTAGTACTTCGATGGGTGCCCTCGTCGTGCCCGCTGTTGTTCGAAAGAAAGACGAGGCCCATCAGGGCGGTGCCGAGAAGGACGCTGAGGCCGACGCCCGCGACGGTCGCGATCACCATGTGGATGGGGACCGGCCCGCCCGAGCTCTTGAGGTAGATGAGCGCAAGCAGAACCGACACGAAGGAGGCGAGCGCCATCCACTTCATCATCGCCTTGTAGCGCGCCCAGGCCGAGGCGGCGCGCTCGAAATCCGCTTGGGAGCGGCGCGGCGGGATGGGATCGTGTCGCGGCATTGCGCCCATGTGGCGGCGTGGCTCTCCCGCATCAAGGGCGCTTTCGCGGCGGTTCGATCGCCCCGGCGCTTCCATTCGGGCGCGGTTGATGGGAAAAGCGAGGCTGCGAGTCGGGATCGGCAGCAAGGCGAGGGAGCCCCCGGGATGAACATCGAAGCCATCCTCCAGAACAAGGGCGGCGAGGTCGTCACCGTAAGCTGCGGCACGCCGGTGCGCGATGCGGTCGCCCTCCTCGCCGAGCGCAAGATCGGCGCCCTCCCGGTGCTGAAGGACGAAGAGGTGGTCGGCATCATGTCCGAGCGCGATGTCATCTACTGCATCGCCCGCGACGGAGCGGGGATGCTCGACTGGCCGGTGGAAAAGACGATGACCTCGCCCATCTTCTCCGCCGCGCCCGGAATGCCCGTCCTCGCCGCCCTCGGCCTCATGACCGAGCGGCGCATCCGCCACCTCCCCGTGCTGGAAGGCGGGCGCCTCGTCGGCCTCGTGTCGATCGGCGACCTGGTCAAGTTCCGGATGGACCGCATCGAAGCCGAGGCCGCGGCCCTGCGCGACTATATCCAGATGGCCTGAGACCGGATCCCCGGACGTCAGCCCGCCTGAAGCGCGCCCGCGCCGACCGGCTTCTTGCGAAGGATCGCCACCGCTTCGTCCACCGCGCCGCGCGCGAAGACGAACAACAGGCCGCAATAGCTCGCCGCCCCGAACAGGACGAGCAAAGCGAGGTGCGCCGGCGCCGCCATCGGCGGGAGCAGCGCGTCCAGCCCGGCGACCAATACGGCCATCGCCGCCGCGGCCGCGACGCCTGGAAAAGCGGCTTCCGCAAGATCGCGGCGCGTCACCTTGATGGCGGGCAGCGACAGCATGACGGTGACGCCGAGAAGCAGGACCATGCCCGCGAGCCACGCAAAGGCGAGGCCTTCGATGCCCCAGCCGAGCCCGAGCACGAAGGCGACCGGCAGGATGATCGCCCCCGCAATCCCCGTCCTCAGCGCAAGGCCGGGGCGCCCCATTGCATTGGTCGCCGGAGCGAAAAGGATCTGCAGCGTCATGAACGGCATGGCCAGCGCCAGCACCGGCACGATCGCCACCGTTTCCGTCCATTTCGGCCCGAGCACCGTCGACACCACCGGCTCCGCCGTCACCGCCAGCCCGAAATAGAATGGGCAGGCGACGAGCAGGACCAGCCGGACCGAGCAGAGAAAGGCCGGGCCCAAAGTGTCCGGCCGGTCCTGCATCCGCGAATAAGCGGCGAATGCGACGTCGTTGATCGGCGGCACGAACTTCGCCGCCAGGATCTGCGTCAGGAACAAGGCCGTCGTATAAAGGCCGAGATCGTGCGGGCTCAGCACCCTCGCGCCCATGAACACGTCCGCCTGACTCTGGATGAACCAGAAGAACTGGATCACGACCAGCGCCCCGCCGTAGCGGATGATCGTTCCCGCGCCCTTGAAGCGGAAGCTCGGCCAGACCAGTGCCCGCGCCGCCACCGTGAGGCCGATCGCCCGGGTCCAGGCGAGGACCAAAGGCGCCCAGACCAGGGTCCAGACGCCGAGGCCGGCAAGCGCGCACGCCAAAGCCGTCACCGCTCCGGCCACCGCCGACACGAGGTTGACGATGCCCTGCCTGCGAAAATCGATCTCGCGGCCGAGCAGGGCGCTCGGCAGCGAGATGAGCGGCGTCGTGAAGTAAAGGAGAGCCTGGATTCGAAGCAGGTCCTCGACGTCCGGCTGGCGGTAATAAGCCGCGGCATAAGGCGCGGCGAGGAACTGAAGCGCCGCGAGGCCGGTGTTGAGCAGGATGAGCAGCCCGAAGACCTGGCGCACCTCCTGCCGGCTCACCGTGTCGCGCTGGATCAGCGCGCCGGCAAAGCCCCAGCCGTTCATCAGGTTGAGCAAAACCAGCACGACCTGGGTCATCGCGAACAGACCGTAGTCCGAAGGGTCGAGCAGCCTGATCACCATGAAGGTCGACGCCCAGGTGAGGAGCTGCGCGACGATCTGGCTCCCCGAACGCCACATCACCGCCTTCTTGACCCGCTCCCCCATCTCCGCCGGCGCGGCAGAAGCGGCCGTGGCGGCAGGGGCCGCGCCCGTAGTCGGCTTCGCCTCTTCGCGTTCGATGTTCAGCTCTGCACCCACGTCTATGGCCGGTCCCGCGTCTTGCCTCTTTGGGAAGGCGATAAGGGAGAGACGTTAAGGGCCTCTTAGGCACGCGCCGAAATCGCAGGGTCACGCGAATCCTGATCCATGTCACATTTCTGTCTTGACGAATCGCGGCGCGAGGCCGAAATGCCCTCCTCCCGGGCGGGAAACGGCGTCCTTGCCGCTAACGCTTTGGAAAGGTTCGAAATTTCTTCGGGCCGGCCTTGCAAAGCAATCGAGGTTGCTTAAATGGGTTGTATCGGAAGCGAGCGGGGCCGAACGGCCGGAGCGCTTTCGAAAACTCTTTGAAAATCGAGTGATGAGGGTCCCGGCGGGCGGCTTTGCCTGTTTGCCGGGAAGGATGCGCGGCTCCATTGCGGAGCGCGGCGGATCCCGCGGCCTTGGCCGGAAACGGCGCAAGACTGCGAAAAAAGGCGTTGACGGCCGCGCAAAGCGGACATATACGGCCCCCTCACCGGCGGACACGGCCTCTGGCTCGTTCGCTTGCGTCTCTTAAGATCGGTAACCCGATTGCCCCTCAAAAGGGGGAAGGAGATGCGTCGGCTCTTTGACATTGTTGGTTTAGATGAAGGGACATGTGGGCGGCGGCTCCGGTCTGCGGTATCCTCTGGGTGCTGTTTGATCGGTCAAATACAAGCCGT
>DASVQT010000175.1:0-8299 GCA_036388975.1 Allosphingosinicella sp.
AGACCCAGATCGAGCCGACGACCGGGCGCATCCATACCTCTTTCTCGCTGGCGGCGACGAATACCGGTCGGCTGTCCTCGACCGACCCGAACCTGCAGAACATCCCGATCCGCACCGAGATCGGCCGCCGCATCCGCGACGCCTTCGTCGCCGCGCCGGGCTACGTCATGCTCTCGGCCGACTATTCCCAGATCGAGCTGCGCCTCGCCGCCCACATGGCGGACGTGCCGCAGCTTCGCGAGGCCTTCACCCGCGGCGACGACATCCATTCCATGACCGCGCAGGAATTGTTCGGCGAAGTCACCCGCGACACCCGCGCCTCGGCCAAGACGATCAATTTCGCCATCCTTTACGGCATTTCACGCTGGGGCCTCGCAGGCCGCCTGTCGATCACCGCCGACGAGGCGCAGGCGATGATCGACCGCTATTTCGACCGCTTCCCGGGCATACGTGACTATATCCACGCACGGCTGACGGAAGTGCGGGAGACCGGCTTCACGACCACTTTGTTCGGACGCAAGACGCATTTTCCGAGCATTCGCTCCAAGGTCCAGCACGAGCGGCAGGGCGCCGAGCGCGCGGCGATCAACGCGCCGATCCAGGGCACCAGCGCCGACATCATCAAGCGGGCCATGGTCCGAATGGTGCCGGCGCTGGAAGCGGAGGGGCTCGGTACCACGCGCATGCTCCTCCAGGTTCACGACGAGCTCGTCTTCGAAGTGCCCGAAGCGGATGCGGAGCGGGCCAAAGCGGTGATCCGGCGCGTCATGGAAAATGCGGCCGAGCCGGCGGTGAAGCTTTCCGTCCCGCTCGGCGTGGACATCGGCACCGGGGCCAACTGGGGCGCCGCGCATTGACCGATGCGCCCCCCGCGGCGGGCGCTCCTCCCGGCGACGACATTGCGGCGCTCGCCAAGGGCGGGCGGACGAACTTCTTCGGCTTCCTCATCCGCCTCGTCGCCCGGCTTCCGTTCCTTTTCATTGCCGGCCAATGGTACGGACCCGAGATCCTCGGCCGCTTCGCTTATGCCGTGATCGTCATGGAGCTGGCGGCGCAGCTCGCGACAATGGGGCTGAAGCGCGGCCTGGCGCAGCAGCTCTCGACGACGACCAAGCCGCACGTCTGTGTCGTCTGGGACGGGCTTCTGGCCGCCTTTATCGCTTCGGCGTTCGCGAGCGCGATCCTGATGACCTTTCCCCAGGCCATGTTCCCGCGCGGTGACGTGCAGGGCGCCGACTGGCTGCTCCCCCTGGTCATCTTCGGCATTGCCGGGGCGGACATCGCACTCGCCGCGTTGGCCTACCGCCACGACGTCGCGGCGACCGTGCAGGTGCGCGCCATCGTCGAGCCCTGGACGATCTCGATTGCGGCGGGCGCGATGATCTTCCTGTCCTCCCGCGACGGTTTGATCATCGCCTACGTCATTTCGGTCGTCGCGGGCCTCGCGGCGGCGATGTGGCGGCTGCTTCGAAGCTACGGCCGGCCGCGGGGCTGGAAGCCGAACCCGGCGGAGATCCTGCGGACGTCGAGGCGCAACATTCCGCTCGCCGCGGCCGATGCGATCGAATGGGGGTCGCGCCGCCTCGACATCGCCATTCTCGGCCTGTTCGTCGCGCCGGGCGCAGTCGGCATCTATTATGTCGCGCAGCAGGTCGCCTCCCTGCCGCAGAAGCTCAAGACCAGCTTCGATCCGATCCTCGCGCCCGTCATCACCCAGAAGCTGGCGGAAGGCGACCGCAAGGCGGTGGCGCGGCAGGTGCGGCAGGTCGGCTTCTGGATCATCGCCGCCCAGGCGGCCATCGCACTCGCCCTCGGCATACCCGGCGAGGCGGTGATGGGCCTGGTCGGCGCGGCCTTCGTCGGCGGCACGGCGGCGCTCGCCTTTCTGCTCCTCGCCGAAGTGGTCGCGGCGACGGCAGTCGTGTCCGAAGCCGCCTTGGTCTACGTCGCGCGGCACCGGAACCTGCTCCTGTCGCTGCTCATGCTCCTCGTGCAAGGGCTGCTCACCGTCGCGTTCATGCTGGGCCTCGAAGCGCTTGCCGACGGCCATGTCGTGTTCGGCCGCGAAATCCCGCCGCTCCCGGCCGAGCGGATCGAGCTGTTCCAGGGCGCGGCGGCGGCGCTCGCCCTTGCGGTGGCGCTGGGCCTCGCCTCCATCCTCAAGGCGCGCCTGCTCGGCCGCCTGCTCGGTGCACCGGTCCAGGGCTGGCGCTGGTCGCTCATCTGGGCGACCGCGGCGGCCGTGGTCGCCGGATTCCTGGCCGTGCAGCTCCCCGGCTGGGCGCAGATCGCCGTGGGCGGGCCGCTGATCATGGCGGCGTTCGGGCTGGTCGTCTGGTATTACGGCTTCACCCACGAGGACCGCGTGCTGTTCCGCGCCGGCGGCAACGAGGAACCGACTCTGCCGCCGCCGGGCACGGGGCCGACCGTCTCCTGACGCCGTCCGTCAGTGGCGGAAGTGGCGCATGCCGGTGAAGACCATCGCCAGCCCGGCCTCGTCGGCGGCGGCGACCACTTCGTCGTCGCGGATCGAGCCGCCGGGCTGGATCACCGCCGTGGCTCCCGCCTCCACCGCCGCGAGCAGCCCGTCCGCGAATGGGAAGAATGCGTCGGAGGCGACGGCCGATCCGATCGTGCGCGGCTCCGACCAGCCCGCTTTCTCCGCCGCGTCGCGCGCCTTCCAGGCGGCGATGCGGGCGGATTCGAGGCGGTTCATCTGGCCTGCGCCGATGCCGGCGGTGGCGCCGTCCTTGGCGTAGACGATGGCGTTCGACTTGACGTGCTTGGCGACGGTCCAGGCGAACAGGCAGTCGCGCAGCTCCTGCTCGCTCGGCTCGCGCTTCGTCACCACCTTCAGCTCTTCGCGCGAGATCCGGCCATTGTCGCGCGACTGGACGAGATAGCCGCCGGCGATGGACTTCAGCGTCAGGCCCCCGCGATGCGGATCGGGAAGTTTGCCGGTGAGGAGGAGGCGGAGGTTCTTCTTCTTCGCGAAGATGGCGCGCGCGTCTTCGTCGGCATCGGGGGCGATGACCACTTCGGTGAAGATGGCGGTGATCGCCTCCGCCGCGGCGGCGTCGAGCGGCCGGTTCACCGCGACGATACCGCCAAAGGCCGAGACGGGGTCGCAGGCCAAAGCCTCCCGATAGGCGGCGAGCAGATCCGGCGCGCTGGCGACTCCGCAGGGATTGGCATGCTTGACGATGACGCAGGCCGGATCGCCGTCGCGGAACTCGGAGACGAGCTCGAGCGCCGCATCGGCGTCGTTGTAATTGTTGTAACTGAGGGCCTTGCCCTGGACCGGACTAGCCTGCGCGATGCCGCGCGTGTGCGGACCGGCGGGAACGTAGAGCGCCGCCTGCTGGTGTGGATTCTCGCCGTAGCGCAGCGTGTCGCCCAGCTTTATCGTCAGCGGCAAAGTCTGCGGGAACATCGCGCCCTGGTCCGTGAAGGCGAACCACTGGGCGATGGCGCCATCGTAGGAGGCGGTGGCAGCGAAGGCCTTGGCGGCGAGGCGGCGGCGGAAATCGAGGCTGGTGGTGCCATCATTCGCTTCCATCGCCTCCATCAGCTCGCCGTAATCGGCGGGATCGGTGACGATCGCGACATAATGGTGGTTCTTGGCGGCCGAGCGCACCATCGACGGGCCGCCGATGTCGATATTCTCGATCACCTCGTCGCGGCCCGCGCCGCGGGCGACGGTCTGGGCGAAGGGATAAAGGTTCACCACCACGAGATCGATCGCGCCGATGCCGTGCGCCTCCATCGCGGCGGCGTGCTCCGGATCGTCGCGAACGGCGAGGAGGCCGCCGTGGACCTTGGGGTGGAGCGTCTTGACGCGGCCGTCCATCATCTCGGGGAAGCCGGTGAGGTCCGACACGTCCTTCACCGCCAGCCCGGCCTCGCGCAGCGCCTTGGCCGTGCCGCCGGTCGAGACCAGCTCCACGCCGCGCGCGGCAAGCGCATAGCCAAGTTCGGCAAGACCCGTCTTGTCCGACACGGACAGGAGGGCGCGGGCGATCTTCACGTTCATGGGTCGGGCCTTCTTCGCGGGCGTGGGATCAGCTGGCGCGTTTCAGCTGCCAGCCGATGGTGATGCCGTCCGGCGGCGTTTCGCCGGTGACGACGAGCTGAAGGGTGGAATGGGGCCGCGCCTCGCCGTCCAGCCAAAGGCTGTCTTCGACCGCCAGCGCGCCGCCGCGGCAGCGGAACTGCCAGAGCGTCTTGCCGCGGATGCGCAGCAGCGCTCCCTGCCCGTCCGCGGTGGTGGTGACCTCCACCGTCGGGGCGAGATGGAAGCGGACCGCGAAGGGCGTGGCGGCGGGGCGCTTTTTCTTGCCTTCGGGAGAGAGCAGATCCTCGCCCTTCAACTCCTTGCCGTCGGGGCTGAGGATGAGCTGGCGGCGGTGGGCGAAGCCGAAGCGGCGGACATAACCGTCGTGAGTCGCTTCCACCCGGACGATGCCGGCGGTTTCGTCCCGCGCCAGCTCGACCTGGTCGACGCCCTTGCCGAGCGATCCGTCCTCATGGATCGCCGTCGAATTGCGGTCGCCCAAGGTCAGGGTCGAATGCGCGGCGGTGGTGCGCAGCGCCTGGACGAGGTCGTCCGGAAGCGCATCCTCCGCTTCGGCGATGCCGCCGCAATTGACGATCAGCCGGTCCTTGCCGTCGGTGAGCTCGAAAGCGAGAGTCGAAGCGCAGCCGCCCGACAAGGCGCGGGTCGGCGGCGGCGGCGCGGCGTCGAAGACGAGGACGGCATTCTTCGCCTGGGCGCGCTGATAGCCCCAGCCGCGCGCCTGGCGGAGCGGGCGCGCTTCGACGCCGGAGCCTTCGATGGCGGCGGCGATCCGGCGGGCGTCGTGCATGTTGCCGCCCTGCCAGCTGGACAGCGCCTCATCGCCGAGAGTGGTCCCCAGCAAAGCCGCGACGGCGGCGGCGAGCGCATCCTCCACCGCTTCCGGCATGTCGCGCGCCGCCGCGATATAGGCGGTGCGGAGCTGGGACAGCGTTTCCACGAGGGCGAGTTGCTCGGTGGGGGAGCGGCTGTGCAAGCCGCCATCGTCGTGGAGCGAGGCGGCGAGGGCGCGGGCCATGCCCGCTTCGCCGAGCCGGAGGCGGGCGGCGCCGCCTTGGACGACGAGCCCGGCGACGATGACGCCGGCCCAGGCGGTGATCCGCGGCAGACCGGGCGCCGCCTTGGCCGCGCCGCGCTCGATGTGCCGGGCGCCGCGGGCGAGAGTCTTGAGCACCGCCGCCCGGTAATCCGCATCGCGACTGGAGAGGATGTAGGGCGCATAGGCCGTCCAGAAGAGAATTCGGCGACCCCAAAGGTCGGCGCGCCAGGCGCGTTCCGTAACCTGGGCCGCATAAGTCGCGATCCAGAGCGCCGTCAGCTTTTCTGCCAGCTTCGAAGCGCGCTCGCGCGTCGCGGCGGCAGCGATGTCGCGCAGCCAGGCGAAGCTTTGGAGATGATCGGACACGTCGCGCGGTAGCGACGGGTCGGCGAAATCGAGCTGCTCCACGGGAATGGAGACGTGCCGCCTGACGAACAGCCCGCGCAGCAGCGCCTCGCCCGCCGCCTTGTCGCCGGCGATCGGGTCCTTGGGCACGGCGAGGAGCTTGAGCGGTGAGCGGCCGCTGAGGCGGAATGCGTGAAAGGGCGTCCGCCAGGCGAAGCGGTGGAAAAGATAGGTAACCTTTTCGGCGAGCGAAGAGCCGCGGCCGTCACCGACGCGGATCAGGCGCTTGCCCGGTTCGATCCCGTCTTCGGCCCCGCTCGGGTCGACGCGGCCGACCGCGCTCATCCTCGAAGCCTCGCGATGTTTTGCGCATAAGCGCCCGGCCCGCCGCGGAAGGTGGCGGTGCCGGCGACGAGGACGTCTGCGCCGGCATCGATCGCCAGCCGCGCCGTCTCCGCATCGATGCCGCCGTCGACTTCGAGATCGATCGAACGGCCGGTCTTGTCGATCTGCTTTCTGATCGCCTCGATTTTGCGGAGCTGGCTCGAGATGAAGCTCTGGCCGCCAAAGCCCGGATTGACGCTCATCACAAGAACGAGGTCGACCTCCTCGATGACGTAGTCGAGCATCTTGGCGGGAGTCGCCGGGTTGAGCGACACGCCGGCGCGCTTGCCCAGCGCCTTGATCGCCTGGATCGTGCGGTGGAGATGCGGGCCGGCTTCCGGATGAACGGTGATGATGTCGGCGCCGGCTTCGGCAAAGGCGGCGAGGAACGGGTCCACCGGCGAGATCATCAGGTGGACGTCGAAGGGCTTGGCGGTGTGGGGGCGGAGCGCCTTCACGACGGCGGGGCCGATCGTCAGATTGGGGACGAAATGGCCATCCATGACGTCGACATGGATCCAGTCGGCCCCCGCCTCGTCAATCGCGCGCACCTCCTCGCCGAGCCGGGCGAAGTCGGCGGAAAGGATGGAAGGGGCGATACGCACGGACACGGTATCGGGATTAACCGCGCGCCGCCCTGATGTCACCTGCGGCGGAAGCGCGCGATGAAGAAGCTGTCGGCGCCGCCTTGCTCTTCCAGCGCGCCGGGGAGGATGCGCAACCAGCCTTCCTTGGTGGGGGCAAGGCCGGCTGGGATCTCGTCCGCCTCAACGGGGACGGTTTCGAAGTCGATCCGGTTGGCGAGAAAATCGCGGACGACCATTTCGCCTTCCTGCGGCTCCAGGGAGCAGACCGAATAAACGAGCGTGCCGCCGTCCCGCTTCACCCACTCGGCGGCGCGGCCGAGCATCGCCTTTTGCACCTCGGAAAGCTCCAGGATGGCGCGGGGGCGGACCCGGTGGAGGACGTCCGGATGGCGGCGGTAGATTCCGGTGGCCGTGCAGGGCGCATCGAGCAGGACGGCGTCGGCCTGCTGCGGCGCCTTCCATTTCATCAGGTCGGCAGCGACGATTTCGGCTTCGAGGCCGGTGCGGGACAAATTGTCGCGCAGGCGCGCGAGGCGGTCTTCCGAAACGTCCACGGCCGTGACCCGGAAACCGGCGGAAGCGAGTTGCATCGTCTTGCCGCCGGGCGCGGCGCACAGATCGAGCGCGGTGCGGCCGGCGCCGGGGCCGAGGAGGCGCGCAGGAATCGAGGCGGAGATGTCCTGCACCCACCATTTGCCCTCGCCGAAGCCGGTCAGCCCGGCGACGGCGGTGCCGCGAACGAGGCGAAGGTGTCCCGGCATCAGGCTGACGCCCTCCTCGCCCGCCGGCGGCTCGCCGATGAAGTCGAGCGGCGGCGGGACGGCGATGAGCCGCGCCGCTGCCGCCGCGGCGTCGTCGCCCCAGGCCTCGCTCCAGCGCGCTCGCACGCCGTCGGGCAGCGAGGGCGGCGACGGCAGGGTCGCGCCGCTCCGCATCAGCGCCCCGAACACGCCGTGCACGAGGCGGCGCGGACCGCCGTCGACGAGCGGGAGCACGGTGGAGATGGCGGCGTGGGGCGGCGTGTTCAGCGCCAGCGCCTGGACGAGCGCGATTCGCAGGGCGAAGCGCGCCTTGGCGTCGTCGGGAAGGCGGCTCTTGGTGGCGCCGTCGATCAGGGCGTCGAGATCGGGGAGGCGGCGCAGCGCTTCGGCGGCGATGGCGTGGGCGAAGCCGCGGTCATCGGCGCGCTCAAGGTCGCGCGCGGCGACGTCCAGGGCGGCTTCGAGCGGGAGGCCCTTGCGCAGCACCGCATCGAGGAGGCGCAATGCCGCTCGCCTCGAAGCGGTGCCGGCGGCATCGCCGCGCTCGGGGTGGTCTTGTCTTCGGGCCATGGGAGGGCGACATGTGGGTCCGAGCACCCTCAGTCAACCGGAACCCTTCATGCCCGGCCAGCGCCCGCCCCACGTCACGCCCCCCGCGCACCTTTCCAAGAGTCCGCCGGTTCCCGCACCGGATGCGAGCGCTGCGGCGGAAGAGCATGGCGGCCCCAAGGGCAAGGAGCCGACCCGCTACGGCGACTGGGAAGCCAAGGGCATCGCCTGGGACTTCTGACCGAGCGGATCGAGTGGTCCTTCGATCCGGAGGAGGGAACTAGACGCCCTCCGGCCGCAGCGGGCGCGCGAGGAGGCGCTCCATGACGTCATCGACGGTGACTTCGCCCGCCAGCAGCGCGCAGACGGCGGCGACGATCGGCATGTCGACGCCCAGTGCGTCGGCCGCGCGCTTCAGCACCGGTGCGGTGTAGGCGCCTTCCGCGACGGTGCGGCGGTCGGCGAGCAGCTCGGCGGCGCTTCGCCCTTCGCCGAGGCCCTTGCCCAGGCTGAAGTTGCGCGAGTTGGTCGACGAGCAGGTGAGGACGAGGTCTCCGAG
>DASVQT010000176.1:0-51431 GCA_036388975.1 Allosphingosinicella sp.
ACCCCTCCACCACCCTACGGGTGGTCCCCCTCCCCATCTGCGATGGGGAGGATAGTGGAAGGCCTGAGCTCGATCAGCCAGAGCTCCGGAACGGCACCGAGACGCAGCGGCAACACGCTGGTGCCGAGGCCTCCGCCGACGATCAGGCGCCGCCCATCCTCGCTGACCTCGCCGCAGCCGTAGCGGGCGCCGTGGTCTGATTCGTAGGTGAGGGCGCCGACCAGCGGGAAGCTGATCTGGCCGCAATGCGTGTGGCCGGCGAGCATCAGCGGCACGTCGCGCGGCATCTCGGCGAAGGGATCGGGGCTGTGGCTGAGGATCAGGCGCGCGCCGGTCAGCCCTTCCATTGCTGCAACGGTGCGAGCCATTTCGGCGCGGTCGGTGAAATCGTCGTTGAGGCCGCCTAGGACGAGCGGGCCCACCTGCACCGCTTCGTTGACGAGCAGGCGGATGCCGTTCGCGCGGAGGGCCGCGGAGATGGCGGACGGGTCGTTCCAGTGATCGTGGTTGCCGAGCACGGCGTATGTGCCGAGACGGGAGCGCAGCGCGCGGAGCGGCGCGATTGCTTCGGCCGGAGTGACCTGGGTGTGGAGATATCCGTCGCCGAGGAAATCGCCGGCGATGAGCACGATGTCGGGCCGAAGCGCGTTCACCTGCGCGACGATGCGGGCGAGGCGTTCGGGCGGCATGTCGGGTTTCGCGACGTGGATGTCGGAGAGCAGCACGACGCGCAGCGGCTGCGTCAGGCCGGGCAGCGGGACCTGGGCGCGGCGCGCGACAGGGTCGGCCTGTGCGGTGCGGTACATCCACCCCGCGAGCCCCAGCCCGAGGAGCAGCAGCAGCGCGAACGCCACGCCGAGCTTGCGTCGGCGCCGTTTAGCGGGAAAGCGTGAGGACATGCGCGACTTCTCGCAGCTTCTCGACGGTCTCGTCTACACCCGCTCGCGCAACGCCAAGCTGAAGCTGATCGGCGATTATCTCCGGCGCACGCCCGATCCCGACCGCGGCTATGCCATGGCGGCGCTGACCGGCGAACTCGACCTTCCGGGCGTCAAATCGGCGCTGATCCGGGCGATCACCGAGGAGCGCGTCGATCCGACCCTGTTCCGCCTGAGCTGGTCCTATGTCGGGGATCTCGCGGAAACGGTGTCGCTGCTCTGGCCCAAGAGGATCGACCAGCCGGCCGACATCGACGACGGCACCTTGCGCATCTCCACGGTGGTGGAGCGGCTGTGGAGCCTGAGCCGGAGCGAAGCGCCGGCGGCGGTGGCCGACATGCTCGATCATCTCGATGCGTCCGGGCGCTACGCCCTCCTGAAGCTCGCGACGGGGGAGCTGAGGATCGGCGTTTCCGCGCGGCTCGCCAAGACGGCGCTCGCTCAGGCTTTCGCGCTCGACGTCGATGCGGTGGAAGAGGTCTGGCACGGGCTGAAGCAGCCCTACACGGAGCTCTTCGCCTGGGCGGAAGGGCGCGGCGCGCAGCCGAGCCCCAAGAACGTGCCCGTCTTCCGCCCCTTCATGCTCGCCCACGGGCTGGAGGACGAGCGAGTCTCGATGACGGACTATGCCGCCGAGTGGAAATGGGACGGCATCCGGGTGCAGATCGTGCGGGTCGGCGGCGAGACGCGGCTCTACAGCCGGGCGGGCGACGATATCACGCGCAGCTTCCCGGAAGTGGCGGCGAGCTTCGATGCGGACGGGGTGCTGGACGGCGAGCTCCTCGTGCGCGGCGAAGCGCAGGGGGCGGCCGAGCATGGCGGCGCGGCGGCGAGCTTCAACGCGCTCCAGCAAAGGCTCGGGCGCAAGGTCGTGTCGGCCAAGACGCTCGCCGACTATCCGGCGTTCGTGCGGCTTTACGACATATTGTTCGACGCCGGAGAGGATTTGCGCGCCCTTCCCTGGTCCGAGCGCCGCGCCCGGCTCGAAGCCTTCGTGCCGCGCCTGGATGGGGACCGCTTCGACATTTCCGCCTTGATCGAGGCCGAGAGCTTCGACCAGCTCGAGGAGATCCGCGCCGGCGCCCGCGACGCGTCGATCGAAGGCGTGATGCTGAAGCGCCGCGACAGCCCGTATGTCGCCGGGCGCCGCGCCGGCCTTTGGTACAAGTGGAAGCGCGATCCGCTCACCGCCGACTGCGTCCTCATGTATGCCGCGCGCGGCAGCGGGAAGCGGTCGTCATATTATAGCGACTTCACCTTCGGCTGCTGGTCCGCCCCGCCGGAGGAAGGGGGCGAACTGCTCCCCGTGGGGAAGGCCTATTTCGGCTTCACCGACGAGGAACTGATGGGGCTGGACCGCTTCGTGCGCAACAATACGGTGCAGCGCTTCGGGCCGGTGCGGGAGGTGGCGAAGACCATGGTTCTCGAAGTCGCCTTCGATTCGATCCACCTTTCAAACCGGCACAAATCCGGCCTCGCCATGCGCTTCCCGCGGGTGAGCCGCATCCGGAGCGACAAGCCGGCGCACGAGGCGGATCTGGTGGACACGCTGAAGCGGATGGTGAGCTAGGGCGGAGCGGGTGGACCGCCCTTCGACAGGCTCAGGGCTAGCGGCGGTGGGACGCCCACAGAGCGAGGGGCTGCCCACCCCACTCGGCCTGGCGACTCCCGACCCGCCAGGGCTGTGCGGGTGAACCGCCCTTCGACAGGCTCAGGGCTAGCGGCAGTGGGACGCCCACACAGCGAGGGGCTCCCCACCCCACCCGGCGTGGCGACTCCCGGCCCGCCAGGGCTGAGCTTGTCGAAGCCCGGATATCCGCACGAGCTTCTTAAGCACGCCGCCGTGCCGCGTCCCACGCCGGCACAGGCGCCCGAATTGCGGCGAAGCGTTTGAACGAAGCGGCGAAACGCGCGTTCAAGGGGCTTGGCGATAGGGAGACGGCCATGTTGCGTTCGATGATCCAGTCCGAGCACGAGCGCTTCGCGCACGACCCGTCCACGCGCGGTTATTGCCCCGTCTACCGCGAAAACCAGGTGAACCATTGCCCCGGCTGCGGCCGGACGCATTGGTATGTCGGCCGGCTGTCGGCCGAATGCGGCTTCTGCGCCACGGCCTTGCCGCTCGCGGAAGGCGCCTCGCGTGGCGGCGGAAGCCTCGCGCGGCGGCATCAGCCTGTCTTCTTCACATCGTCGGCCGCACGCGCCTGACCATGAACTAAGCGGTCGGCTCCGGCCGCCGCAATGACGCGCCGAAACCTTCCGGGTCGAAGCCGCTCGCGCCGAGCATGTCGGTGCAGCGCCGCAGCAGGGACGCGCGTTCGCCTTCGGGCACGGGCGGGGCGGCGGCGAGATCGTAGTCCGGAGCCGCTGCGTCGATTCGCCCGATGAAGAAATGGGCCGCGCTGAGCCCCAGCGCACGCGCCGCCGGATCTCCCGCGCGGGCGAGGTCCGCCATCAGCCTGTAGCAGCGAAGGTCCGCAGGGTCCGGCGCCGGCGTGGGCGTCGGCGCGGAAGGCGAGGCCATGAGGGCCGCGAGGAGGAGCGCGTTCATCCCCTCTTTCGATAGCGGGCAATGGTGCACGCCCGCTCAGGAGAGATGGTTACTGCGATCTTCAGCAAAGCGATGCGGCGAGCCGGGGCGGGCCGCCGAGACGAAAAGATGCGCCCCCGCTTCTGCCGGGACGCATCCTTTGTAGCCAGGGGCAGGAAAGCGGCGCGGCGGGGCCGAAGGCTCGCCGCGCCCGCTTCTTACTGGAGCGGCGAAAGGTTGACGGCCGCGGTTTTGCCGCGACGATCGACTTCCAGCTCGAACTCGACACGGTCGCCCTCGTTGAGCGAGGACATGCCCGCGCGTTCCACGGCGGAGATGTGGACGAACGCGTCCGGCTGGCCGTCGTCGCGGCTGATGAAGCCGAAGCCCTTCATGGCGTTGAAGAACTTGACGGTGCCCGAAGCCTTTTCGCCGGTGAGCTGGCGCTGGGGGCCGCCCATGCCGCCGCCGGCGCCGCCCGCACGCGGGCCGCCCGGACCGGCGCGGTCCTCGCGCGGCGGGCCGCGGTCGGTGACCGGAAGCGGCTCGCCTTCGATGACGAGCGAGGTGGCCGAAATGCGGCCGCCGCGATCCACGAGGGTGAAGCCGAGCGGCTGCCCTTCGGCGAGGCCGGTGAGGCCCGCCTGCTCGACCGCGGAGATGTGGACGAACACGTCCTCGCCGCCGTCGTCGCGCACCACGAAGCCGAAGCCCTTTTGCGCGTTGAAGAACTTAACGACGCCCTTGCCTTCGCCGATGACCTGCGGGGGCATGCCGCCGCCGCCGCCGCCGCCGCCGCGGAACCCGCCGCCGCCGCCGCCGCCGAAGCGATCGCCGCCGCCGCCGCCGCCATAGCCGCCGCCGCCGCTTCCGCCGCCACCGCCGCGATAACCGCCGCCGCCGCCGCCGAAGCGGTCACCGCCGCCGCCACCGCCGTAGCCGCCGCCCCCACCGCCGCCGAAGCGGTCGCCGCCGCCGCCGCCGAATCGGTCGCCGCCGCCGCCGCCGCCGCCGAAGCCGCCGCTGTAGCTGTCTTCACCGAAGCCGTCGCGCTTGTCTCTGCCGCGCCCGCCGCGCTCGCCGCGGCGTCCTCTGTCGAAACCCATGTGCTTCAAATACTTTCCGCGCCCGGAACCCCTGTCAAAAACCACCGCGCCGGGCCAAGCGCGCAGACGGTCTTCTGCGCCCTCGATTGGCGCATGGTGTCACGCATAGCCGAAAAAAGGCAGTCCGGCGAGAGCTTTCGCCTCCTTTGTCAAGTGGCGGCGAAACTGTTGCAGGCGGGGCTCAGTGTTTCCTGTGCGCCACGGCATGGTGGACCGCGACGATGACCGCGCCGATCGTCAGGCCGACGAGGCCCGCGCCGATCGTGCCGACCAGCCATTCGACGAAGCCGTGGGCGAAGGGGATCGCATGGGCGGCGCCGACGGCGGCGTCGTGAATGATGTGTTCGGGCGCTTCGATGTGGAAGCTGGCGAGCCCGTGGACGATGATGTCTCCGCCGACCCAGATCATCGCGGCGATGCCGACGATCGAGAGGAAGGCGAGCAGCTTGGGCATGCCGAGCACCAGGCCGCGCCCGATCGCCCGCGTGCCGCCGTTCCGCCTTTGCGCGAGGTGGAGCCCGATATCGTCCATCTTCACGATCAGGCCGACCACGCCGTAGACCCCGATGGTGATGGCGATCGCGACCACCACGAGGATCGCGGCGCGGATGCCGAACGGCTCGTTCGCCACTTCGTTGAGCGCGATCACCATGATCTCGGCCGACAGGATGAAGTCGGTGCGCACCGCGCCGGCGACCATGGTCTCCTCATGGGCGGCGCTGGCGACCTCCGCCACCTGCTCGGCCGTGTCTTCCTTCTTGTGGCCGACCGCTTCCCAGACTTTTTCCGCGCCTTCGAAGCAAAGATAAGCGGCGCCGAGCATCAGGATGGGCATGATCGCCCAGGGGAGAAGCCAGCTCAGCAGCAGGATCGCCGGCAGGATGACGAGCAGCTTGTTGCGGATCGAGCCTTTTGCGATTCGCCAGATGATCGGCAGCTCGCGGTCCGGCGTGAAGCCGGTGACGTAGCGCGGCGTCACCGCCGTGTCGTCGACCACCACGCCCGCCGCCTTGAAGCCGGCTCGGCCCGCCGCGGCGCCGACGTCGTCGATGGAGGCGGCCGCGACCTTGGCGATGAGCGCGACATCGTCGAGCAGGGCGGCAAGACCGCTGGGCATGAAGTTCGGCTCCCCCGTTGAGCGAATGGCCCCTCCCCTGTCGCGAAAAGACGGGGGCCGATCAAGCCCGTCCGCGCCCCTCCCGCTCCGTAATCCCCGCGAAAGCGGGAATCCAGAAGGGCGTCCGGGCAGCGCGTTGCGGGTCTCCAAGGCCGCACTGGATTCCCGCTTTCGCGGGAATGACGGGGTTGCGCGCGAGCGCCGCCCATTGAGCGTTCGGCCTCTTCCGCCTATCTCGCTGACGATGACCGTACATTTCCACGAAGAAGATCTGCCCCTCGACGCGCTCGCGCCGGGCACCGCCGTCGCCGTCGACACCGAGACGATGGGGCTGCGCCTGGGGCGCGACCGGCTTTGCGTGGTGCAGATCGCCGACGGGCGCGGCGACGAGCATCTCGTCCGCTTCTCGCCGGGCAGCGATTATGCCGCGCCGCATCTCAAAAGCGTGCTCACCGATCCGGACCGCCTCAAACTCTACCATTTCGCGCGCTTCGATATCGCGTCCATCTACGCGTATATGGGCGTGATGCCGGCGCCGGTTTATTGCACCAAGACGGCGTCGCGCCTGATCCGCACCTATACGGACCGGCACGGCCTGAAAGAGCTGGTGCGCGAGCTGACCGGCCAGGAAATCTCAAAGCAGCAGCAAAGCAGCGACTGGGGCGCGCCCGAACTGTCCGACGCGCAGAAGGATTATGCGGCGTCGGACGTTCGCTATCTCCACGCCATGAAGGAGAAGCTCGACGAGCGGCTGGCGCGCGAGGGCCGGACCGCCTTGGCGCAGGCCTGCTTCGATTTCCTCCCCCACCGCGCGCTGCTGGATCTCGCCGGCTGGGCCGAGGAGGACATTTTCGCCCATGTCTGACGCCCTCCATGTCTGACGTCGCGACGCCCGGGCCGCGGAGCAACCGCTGGGCGCGGCCGGGCGGCTTTCACGATTATCTCGTCGGCTTCCTGAAGTTCGTCCTTCCGGCCCTCGTCGGCGTGCTCCTCGCCTATCTCGCGCTGGCGCCGCTTTCCAAGGGCCCGGAAGTCAGCTTCCTTCTCGACAAGAACAAGGTCGACACGGCGAAGGAGCATATGCGCACCCAGAACGCGCAATATCGCGGCCAGGACAAGACCGGCCGTCCCTTCCTGATCAGCGCGCAATCGGCCGTGCAGGCGCGCTCCAGCGACCCAATCGTCAACATCGACGGCATGGCCGCGCAGATCGGCCTCGACAGCGGCCCGGCCCGCATCGAAGGCGAACGCGCGCGCTACGACATGACGGCGCAGCAGGTGGACGTCGCCGGCCCGATCCGCGTGACCGCGGCGGACGGCTACCGGCTCGACACGAGCAACGTGACGGTGGACTTGAACGAACGGACGCTCCAGAGCCGCGGCAGCGTGCAGGGCAGCATTCCGCTCGGGCGCTTCTCCGCCGGGCGCTTCCGGGCCGATCTGAACGGCCGCGTCGTGGTTCTCGACGGGCGGGCGCGCTTGCATATCGTGCAAGGGGCGATCAGATGAGGCCGATGAGGACCATCGCCACCGCTTCCGGCGCGTTCGCGCTTTCCGCGCTTGCGCTCGCGCTCACGCCCGCCGCCGGGCAGGAGCCCGCTTCGGCGCTGCGCGGCCACAATATCGACGCGCCGGTGGACGTCGCCGCCGACCGGATCGAAGTCCAGGACCGCGCCGACCGGGCGATCCTTTCGGGCAACGTCGTCGTCCGCCAGGCCGAGCTGCAGCTGAACGCGCCGCGAGTCACCGTCGCCTACGCCAATCAGCAGGGCATCGAGATTTCGCGCATCGACGCGAGCGGCGGAGTCACCTTGCGCAGCCCGTCCGAAACGGCGAGCAGCCAATATGCGATATACGACACGGACCGGCGGCTGATCACCCTCCTCGGCGGCGTCACGCTGGTGCGCGGCGCCAACCGCGTGAACGGCGGCCGCCTCGTGCTCGACCTCGAAAGCGGCCGCGCGGTGATGGACGGCGGCGGCCCGCCGGGGCCGGCCGGGACCGAGACGGCGCCCACCGGCCGGGTGACGGGCACCTTCACCGTGCCGCGGCGGACGAGTTCCAACTAAGCCGTCCTTGCGAGCGGAGCGACCCAGGCGGCTCAGGCCGCCGCATCCGGCGGGCATGCACGAATCTTGCCAGTTGAGGCAAAGCGCGCTTTCGCTTAAGAATGACAACGGGATAGGGGCATCATGAGCGACACTGCGTTCATCGACCGGACGGGGGACATGGCGGCGGCCGAGGCGGCCGTCGACGCGGGCGATCGCGGGCTTTCCGTGGTCTCCATCGCCAAATCCTACGACCGCAAGGTGGTGCTGCGCGACGTTTCGCTCGGCGTCCAGCGCGGCGAAGTGGTGGCCTTGCTCGGGCCGAACGGCGCCGGCAAGACGACCTGCTTTTATTCGGTCATGGGCCTGGTCAAGCCGGACAGCGGCCGGATCATGCTGGAAGGGCAGGACATCACCCGCCTGCCCATGTACCGGCGCGCGATCCTGGGCCTCGGCTACCTGCCGCAGGAAACCTCGATCTTCCGCGGCCTCACCGTTTCGCAGAACATCATGGCCGCCCTCGAAGTCGCCGAGCGCAGCCGCGCCGTTCGCCGCGAACGGCTGGAGCAATTGCTGGGCGAGTTCCACATCGAGCATCTGCGCGACGCGCCAGCCATGGCCTTGTCGGGCGGCGAGCGGCGCCGCTGCGAGATCGCCCGCGCGCTGGCGGCGAGCCCGTCCATCATGCTGCTGGACGAGCCCTTCGCCGGCATCGACCCGATCTCGATCTCCGACATCCGCGACCTCATCCAGCAGCTGAAGGGGCGCGACATCGGCGTCCTCATCACCGACCACAATGTCCGCGAAACGCTGGACATCGTCGACCGCGCCTACATCATCTACGGCGGCGAAGTGCTCTTCTCCGGCAGCCCGCACGACCTGGTGCGCGACGAGAATGTGCGGCGCCTGTATCTCGGCGAGAGCTTCGAGCTGTGACGGCCACGGCGCGCTGCAAGCCGGGCTTCGACAGGCTCAGCGCTAGCGGGTGGGGTTTGCCCGAACAAACACCGGCCGGTTCCACGATCGCTCGCCCTGAGCCTGTCGAAGGGCGGGTTGCCGCCCGCCGAGGCACGACGAGCTGACCATGAGCCTCGGGCCGCGCCTCGATCTCAGGCAGAGCCAGTCGCTGGTGATGACGCCCCAGCTCCAGCAGGCGATCCGGCTGCTGGCGCTCTCCAACCTAGAGGTCGAGGGCTTCATTGCCGAGGAGATCGAGCGCAACCCGCTCCTCGACAGCGGCGGGAGCTCCGACGAGGGACCCTTCGAGCCCGCCGACGACATCGCCGCGCCTCGCGACGAAGCCGCCACCGTGGACGAACTCGTCATGTCGGGCGCGGGCATCGCCGACGCGCCGCTCGACATCGATTTCGATCATGAGAATCTGCACCAGGACAGCGCGTCCGACTCGATGCGCGGCCTGGACGGGAGCCTCGGCCTGTCCGGCGACCTCGGCTCCGGCGGGAGCGCGGGCGGCGGCGAAGGGCCGGACTTCGACAGCTTCGCCGACGCGCACGAAGTCTCGCTCGCCGAGCACCTCATGCAGCAGGCTGGCGAGCGCCTGTCCGGGATCGATCTCGCGGTCGCCGAGCAGATCATCGACCAGGTCGACGAGACCGGCTATTTCCGGGGCTCGCTCCTCGAGCTCGCCCAGCGGCTCGGCGTGCCGCTGAAAGAGGTGGAGCGCATCCTGGCCCTCGTCCAGAGCTTCGATCCCGCCGGAGTCGCCGCGCGCACGCTTTCCGAATGCCTCGCCATTCAGGCCAAGGAGGCGGACCGCTACGATCCCGCTATGGCGCGGCTGATCGACAATCTCGACTATCTCGCAAAGGGCAATCTCAACGCCCTGAAGCGCATCTGCCAGGTCGACGACGAGGACATTGCGGACATGATCCGCGAGCTTCGCGCCTACGATCCCAAGCCCGGCTGCAAATTCCTGCGCTCCGAAAGCGAGGAAGCGGCCGTGGTCCCCGACGTCTTCATCGGGCGCCGCGCGGGCGGCTGGGCGATCGAGCTCAACAATGCGACCCTGCCCCGCCTGCTCGTCAACCGCTCCTATTACACCGAGCTTTCCGGCGGCGCGCAGGACAGGAAGTCCAAGGCCTGGCTATCCGAATGCCTGCAAAGCGCCAATTGGCTGGTGAAGGCATTGGACCAGCGCGCCCGCACCATCGTCAAGGTCGCGACGGAGATCGTGAAGCAGCAGGACGGTTTCTTCCGCCACGGCGTCGCACATCTGCGCCCGCTGACCCTGCGCCAGGTCGCCGAAGCGATCGGCATGCACGAATCGACGGTGAGCCGCGTCACCTCCAACAAATATCTGTCCTGCGACCGCGGCCTTTACGAGCTGAAATACTTCTTCCGCAGCGGCATCCAGTCCAACGACGGCGGCGACGCCGTCTCCGCCGAAGCGGTGAAGAGCCACCTCAAGGCTCTCATCGCCGCCGAGGACCCGGACAAAATCCTGAGCGACGACCAGCTCGTCGAGATCCTGCGCGCCAAGGGCTTCGACATCGCGCGCCGCACCGTCGCCAAGTACAGAGAGGCGATCGGCATCGGCTCCTCCGTCCAGCGGCGGCGGCAGAAGGCATTGGGGCGCGCGGCCTGAACGAGAGCGGCTGGCTCCACGCCGCGCGCTGTGCTTTATCTGCCGCGCACTCACTTTCAGGAGCCGCCATGAAAATCCGCGCCTTCGTCCTCGCCGCCTCCGCTTTCGCCATCGCCGCTCCGGCCGCCGCCGAGGAAGGGATGTGGACGTTCGATGCCTTCCCCGCGGCGCGGGTTCGGCAGGCATATGGGTGGGCGCCGGATCAGGCGTGGCTGGATACGGTGCGGCAGGCGGCGGTGCGGCTGACGGGCGGCTGCTCGGCTTCGTTCGTGTCGCCGACCGGCCTCGTCCTCACCAACCATCATTGCGTGATGCAGTGCGTCCAGGACAATTCGACGGCGCAGGCCGACCTCGTGCGGAACGGCTTCACCGCGCGCACCCGCGAGACGGAGGTGCAATGCCCCGGCCAGCAGGCCGAGGTGGTGACCGCGATCGAGGACGTCACGCAACGCGTCCAGGCGGCGATCGGCAGCGCCACGGGCGCCGCCCTCGCCCGCGCCCGGGACGCCGAGATCGGGCGCATCCAGTCCGCGGGCTGCCGCGATGCGGCGCGCGAGCGCTGCCAGGTCGTCACCCTCTACGGCGGCGGCCAGTACAAGCTTTACCGCTACCGCAAATATTCGGACGTGCGCCTCGCCTTCGCGCCGGAAGCGCAGGCGGCCTTTTTCGGCGGCGACCCGGACAATTTCAACTTCCCGCGCTATGCGCTCGATGCCGCCTTCCTGCGCGTCTACGAGAACGGCCGGCCGGCCGCGACTCCGCAGCATCTGCGCTGGAATCCGCGCGCGCCGGTCGCCGGCGAGCCGGTCTTCGTGGTCGGCAATCCCGGCTCCACCCAGCGGCTCTTCACCGGCAGCCAGTTCGAGCTGCGCCGCTCGGTCATGTTCCCGGTCCTCGTGCCGCTTTGGGCGGAATATCGCGGCCGGCTCATCGCGGCGATGGAGGGCGACGCCGAGCGCACCCGCACCGGAACCGACACGCTCTACGGCGTCGAGAACAGCTACAAGGTCTTCCAGGGCCAGTGGCGCGCGCTTCGCGACACCGAGTTCAGCGGCCGACTCTCCGTCGCCGAGCGCGAGCTGCGCCAGCGCACCGCCGCCAACCCCGAACTCGCCAGCCTCGGCGATCCCTGGAGCGAGGTCGACCGGGCGAACGCGACCTACGCCGCCATCTATCCCGAATATCTGATGCTGGAGAGCCGCGCCGGCTGGGGCTCGGAGCTTTACGATTATGCCCGCACCCTGGTCCGTGCCGCGATGGAGCGCGCCAAGCCCGAGGCCGAGCGGCTTCCGTCCTATACCAGCTCCAACCTGCCCCTGCTCGAGCACCAGCTGCTCGATCAGGCGCCGGTCTATCCCTGGCTCGAGGAAATGACGCTCGCTTTCTGGCTGTCCAAGACGCGCGAGCTGCTCGGTGCGACCGACCGCCGCGTCGAAGCCCTGCTCGGCCGCGAATCGCCCGAAGCGCTCGCCCGCCGCGCCGTTACCGGCTCGCGCCTGGCGGACGTCGCGGTGCGCCGCCAGCTTTGGGAGGGGGGCATGGCCGCGATCCGCCGCTCGGACGATCCGATGATCCGCCTCGCGCTCGCCAACGAGGAGAATGCCCGCGCCCTCCTCGACCGCTTCCGCGCCGAAGTGGACGCGCCGATCACGGCCGCCCAGTCCCGCCTCGCCCGCGCCCGCTTCGGCGCCTACGGCGACGCAAACTATCCGGACGCCACGTTCACGCTCCGCATCTCCTACGGCTCCGTCCAGGGCTGGACCGAGAACGGCCGCGAGATCGGCCCCTTCACCCGAATCGGCGGCATGTACGAGCGGGCGACCGGCGCCGCGCCCTACGACCTTCCGGCGCGCTGGGCGCAGGCCGAGCAGCGGGTGAACAAGCGCACGATCTTCGATTTCACGTCGAACACGGACATTATCGGCGGCAATTCGGGCTCGCCGGTGATCGCGCGCGACGCTTCGGTGATCGGCACGGCGTTTGACGGCAACATCCACGCGACCGGCGGCGCTTACGGCTTCGACCCGCGCCTCAACCGCACCATCTCGGTCTCGGCCGCGGCCATCGATGAAGCGCTTCGCAACGTTTACGGCGCGGACGCGGTGCTGGCGGAACTGAACGCGCGCCCGGCCCGCCCGGCGCGACGCCGGCGCTGAACCCACAAGGGGAGGGAAAACTCGATGTCGCTGATCGCCGCGCTCGCTCTTGCCGCCGTTTCGCCGCCCGCCGGCAGCTGCCAGGCGGCGCTCGGCCCGATGTACGAAGGCACGGCCGAAGAGGCCCTCCCCGGCCGCGTCCAAGGCGCCACTTTGAACGCCCAAAGCCTCGCCGCGCTGCGGCGGCGGCAGGGCAGCGCGACGATCACCGTCGTCGGCGGCGCGTTCCGCAACGCCGACTTTCGCGCGGCGCGCCTGCGCAACGTCTGCTTCATCGGAACCGACCTTTCGGGGAGCGACTGGCGCGGCACCGATGCGGCGGGCGTCGGCTTCGTCCGCGCCGATCTGACGGGTGCGAAGCTCGAAGGCGCGCGCATGCCCTTCATTGCCCTTCGCGAGCCCAAGATGGAGGGCGTCGGTGCCGCCGCCGCCGACTTCTCGGGCGGCCGCCTCGACGGCGGCTGGGACGGAAGCATGGACAATGCGGTGTTCGACCGCGCCAATTTCGCGGGCTTCGACTTCGCTTGCGGGATCACGATCGGAGACAGCTGCGTGTCCGCGAACGGAGTCAGCCTGCGAGGCGCGGACCTGACCGGCGCGCGTCTCTCCGACTGGGGCGGCCAGGCGACCTTCACCGGCGCGCGGATCGACAATACCCGCATTGCCCTCCACCAGCTGCGCGACATTGCGGATGCGAATTTCGGCGGCCCGATCTTGCTTGCCGGCGGCGACACCGAAATCGCCATCACGGCCGCCGAGCATGCCGCCCTCCTGCCCCGCCTCACGGGGGACGCGGCGGCGCCGTCCGACGCGCCTTCCTTCGACTGTGCGCGCGCCCGCAGCCGCGCCGAGCGGGCGATCTGCGCCACCGACGCCTACGAGCTTCGCGAGCTCGACCGCGACCTGGCCGAAATCTACCGCACGGCAGCCGCGGCCAATCCCGCGGTCGCGGCGCGCCAGCGTGCCTGGCTCGCCGAACGGGAAGCCTGCGCCCCCGCCTGCCTGCCGCGCATGTACGAAGCGCGCATCGGCGAGCTGATCGCCGGCATGGGCACGCCCGCCTGGGCCCGGCCGGGCGCGCGCGCCTTGTTCGTTTCCGAGCGGACCGGCTTCGACGAGTCCTTCAGGACCGATCCGCTCTATCAGCGCATCCTGCCCGTGATCATCGCCGATGCCGCGGCCCGGGTCATCGTCCAGGTCAATGCCGACGGCAGCATCCGCGCCGACGGCGACGCGATCGGCGGCAATGCCCACAGCTGCACCCTCGGCGGCGATCCGCTGCGCTTCGATCCGCGCACCGGCTGGTATTCCGCGCCCTTCCAGGCGCGGCCCGAGGATCCACGGGAGTGGAGCCAGCGGCCGATGCCGGTGCTGCGCTTCGTCGGCGACCGCGCCGAAGTGTATCGCAACGGAGTCGCCGGCTGGGGCGAGAATTCGCTCGATCCTCGGCCGAGCGAATATGCGAGCTGCGGCGCCCGGGCGCACTTCCCGCACATGATCCGCGTCCCCGTGCCCGCCCGCCAGCTCGACCGGATGATCGCCGAGCTGTCCGCCTACGGCGGCGACTGAGCCGACGCAACCCACGCGCCCGCGGGCCGTTCACCTCCCGAACCCAAAGGAGTGTGGACGCATGACCGACAACAAGAAGAAGGGCGACTTCAACAAGGGCGGCAAGGACGACGTCGGCGGCAACAAGAAGCAGGACAACAGCAGCGAAGAGAGCCGCGGCGGGCAGAACGGCGGCGAGAACAGTGGCACCGGCGGCCGCGGCTGAGATGCGCGCGCCGGCGCTGATCGCAGCGGCAGCGCTGGCGCTCGGCGGCTGCGAGACGGCATTCGTCGGCGACGCGCCGCGGGGCCGCTTCCAGCTCGTCGAAGTGGACGGGCGGCGGCTCCCCCATGTGAACGACGCGGTGGGCTCCTGCCCGGTGACCATCCAGGCCGGCCATTTCGAACTCGACCAGGTCGCCCGCCGCTTCGAAATGACGCTGGACCGCACCGGGCCGTGCCCGGCGGCGGCGGTGGATGCGGCCGAGCGCGGCTCGTACCTCCGCCGCGGCGGCCGGCTGGAGCTCGAGGCGGCGGCGCCCGGCGGCACCGCGCGGCGATTGTTCGCGACCGAGTCCGGCGACGCGGTGTCGCTCGACTATGACGGCATGCGCCTGCGCTTCCGCCAGGCGGAGCGCCCGCCGCGGCGGTAAGCGGGGCTGGGCGCGCTGCAAACCGTCCTTCGACAAGCTCAGGACTAGCGGCGTTGGACGTGTTCCAGCTTGGGTGAGGGCGTTCACCAACGCCGCCAGGGCTGAGCCTGTCGAAGCCGGGGTTGCAGGCTGCGGCGCCGTCCAACTCGGCACCCCCACCGCAGACGAAAAAGAGGCCGCCCTTTCGGGCGACCCCTTTCCCTCGCGCGATGCGCGGCGCGACTGTTAGAAGGTGATGCCGACGCCGAGCAGCACATTGTGCCGGTCCGTGCCGCCTTCATAGTTGGAGTAGCGATACTCCGCCTTGGCGTAGAGGTTGCCGCCCAGGCGCTGCTGGACGCCGGCGCCGATGCGGAAGCCGTCGAGGTTCTCCGACACGCGGGTCGTGACGTTCGCCGGGGTGGTGTAGGCGACGCGGAAGCGGGCATTGGTGTAGCCGGCCAGCGCATAGATGGCGGTGTTCTCGCTGACGTTGACGCCGGCGCGGACACCCGCCGCAAGGTCGCGGCCCGTATCGACGCAGGTGCGGTCACCGGCGACGATCACATTGTTCTCGCAAGCGTCGGCGGTCGAGAAGTCGGCCGACAGGTCGACACCGACGAAGGCGTTGCGGCCGACGCGGACGTCGTAGCCGACGCCGACACCGTAAAGGATGCCGTCCTCGCCGACATCGCCGTTGGACGAATGGTCCCAGCCGCCGTGGATTTCGACGCGCGGCTGAGCCGCGGCGGGGGTGGCGACGGCGACGGCAGCGACCGAAGCGGCGACGAACAGAAACTTCTTCATTTTTATTCTCCCTGGAAGGTTGGTCGGCGCCCCCGCCGGTGGGGTGGGGTGGGGTGATCGACGAGGGCGCCTAGCTTGTTGGTTGTGGTTGACGGTTTTCGATCGGGCCTCAGGCCTGAGCGTTGATGGTGTCGGCGGCGCTGTACTGGATCGCCGCAACGGTCCCGCTCATGACGCTGACGCTGCAGCCGAGAGCGGCTGCGACGATCAGGACGAGGTGCAACCCCGCTTTGCGCTGGATGTACATTTTCTCTTCTCCTTCGACGCAGCCGTGCCTGGCTGACAGGAGCCTTTCTGGCGGGGTCACGTTTCGAGTTGATGCCGCGCAAGAGGCTTTGTTGTTTCGAATGTTTCAGTTGATCGTTTCTTGTTACAGCGACCGGAAAGGCCTGTTTTCGCGCCGTTAATTTGGCGTTCAGCTGCGTGGACTGGCTGCGCGATGTTCAGGACATGAAAAAGGGCCGCCCTTTTCAGGACGGCCCTTCCTCCAGGGATGGCTCTCAGGGGAAGAGAGCCGGTCGGCGCCCCCGCCGGGGTAGGGGTGGGGACTGTGCGGGAGCGCCGATCCCGGTGCAGCGTGTGGATCAGGCCTGAGCCGACTCCACCGCCGTATACTGGATCGCTGCAACCGTGCCGCTCAGCACGGAGGCGCTGCAGCCGAGGGCGGCTGCGACGATCAGGAGCAGGTGCAACCCCGCTTTCCGCTGGATGTCCATGTGTCTTCTCCCGTGACGCAGCCGGGGATCGGCTGACGGGAATAGAAATGCACCCCGCCGGTTTCGCCACGAATTCGCGCACAAACCTTTGTTGTTTCAATTGTAACTCTTTCGCTCCGGCGCTCGCGGCGCTATGAGGGCGGCATCAACCCGGGGGGGTTTTCGTGACTTTGGAATGCGACGAGACAGGAAGGCCGTGCGCTCTCGCGAGCGTCGTGCGCTCGTCGCTGAACGCCATCCTCGTCGTCGACGCGCGCGGCAATATCGTCGATTTCAACGCCGCCGCCGAGCGCGCCTTCGGGCAGAAGCGCGACAGGATGATCGGGCTCAGCGCCAGCGATCATATCGTCCAGAGCCCCCTTCATCCCGAAGACCGGCACAAGATCCGCTCCTTTTTCACCGAGCGGGCCGCGGGCGAAACGGCTGTGCGCGGCCGGATCGACTGGCGCGGCGGGCGCGGCGACCTCATCCCGATCGAGGCCACCATCACGGAAGTGCAGCTCAATGGGGCGAGCCGCTTCATCTGCAGCCTTCGCGACCTTTCAGGCGAGCGCCATGCGGACGAGGAGCTGCAGGAATCGCGGCGTCGGCTCGAGCTTGCCGTGGAAGGCGCCAAGATCGGCATCTGGACCTTCGATTTGGAAACCGGTCACACCTGGTATTCGGACCGGTCCAAGCAGATGTACGGCCTGCCGCTCGACACGGCCATGGACGCGGACGTCATCAAGAATGCGGTCCATCCCGATTATTGGGACGAAGTCGCCGATCCGTATCTGCACGGCTTCAAGCAGGACAAGGTCGAGGTCGAATATCCGGTCACCTGCCCCGACGGGTCGGAGCGCTGGGTCTATTCGCTCGGCGCGCTCGCGCGCGACAAGGACGGCCACGCCCGCGCGGTGAACGGCATCCACATGGACATAACCGACCGCAAACGGTCCGAGGAGGAGCTCGCCCAGGCGCGGCTCCATCTCGACATGGCGGTGGACGGCGCCAATCTCGGCATCTGGCGGCTCGATCCGCGCACCGGCGAGGCCTGGTATTCGGATCGCTCGCGCAACCTGTGGGGCGTGGGCGACGACGTCCGGATGGACCGCGACACGATGTGGCAGCACATCCACCCGGACGACCGCGACAAGGTGCTCGAGCCCTATCGCAACGATTTTCCCGGCGACCGGATCGACATGGAGCATCGCGTGGTGTGGCCCAATGGCGAGGTGCGCTGGGTCCATTCCATCGGCAGCGTCCAGCGCGATTCGCACGGCCAGGCGGAGGGGATCAGCGGCATCCACCTCGACGTCACCGACCGCAAGAGCGCCGAAGTGGAGCTCGCCCGCTCGCGCGAGGCGCTTCACCAGTCGGAGAAGCTGGCGGCGCTCGGCTCGCTTCTCGCCGGCGTCAGCCACGAGCTCAACAACCCGCTTTCCGCCATCGTCGGCCAGGCCGAGATGCTGGAAGAAGATGCGATCGGAACGCCGCTCGAGCAGCGGGCGAAGAAGATCAGTGCCGCGGCCGACCGCTGCGCGCGGATCGTCCAGACCTTTCTCGCCATGGCGCGGCGGCGCGCGCCGGACCGGGTGGCGATCGATCCCAACGCGCTGGTCGTCGACGCGCTCCAGATCACCGAATATGCGCTGCGCACCACCGGCATTTCCGCGTCGGTCCAGTGCGATCCGAACGTGCCGGCGATCGAAGGCGACCGCGACCAGCTGCACCAGGTGCTCGTCAACCTGATCATCAACGCACAGCAGGCGCTGGAAGGGGCGCAGACGTTCGACAAGAAGCTGTGCGTCAGGACCTGCGTCACGGCGTCCGGCAAGGTGGCGATCGACATCGTCGATAACGGGCCGGGTGTGCCCGCGGACCTCAAGAGCCGGATCTTCGAACCCTTCTTCACGACCAAGCCGCAGGGCTCCGGCACCGGCGTCGGCCTGTCCTTTTCCTTCGGCATCGTCGAGGCGCATGGCGGCTGTTTGTCCGTTCTCCCGTCGGAAAACGGCGCCACCTTCCGGATCGAGCTTCCCGCCGCCTCGCCCGTTTCCGCCGAGATCGTGCCCGAAGCGGAAGACCCGCATTCGGCGCCGATCACCACGGTGCGCCGCCGCGCCCTCGTGGTCGACGACGAGCCGGACATCGCCGACACGATCCGCGAGCTGCTGGAACGCGAAGGCTTCGACGTGGTGATCGCGTCCGAAGGCAGCGCCGCCTTGCGCGCGCTCGACCATGACGAGTTCGACGTCGTCCTTTCGGACCTCAGGATGCCGGGCGTGAACGGCCCGGAAATGTATGCGCGCCTCAAAGAAGTGAAGCCGCAGCTCATCGACAGGATCGCCTTCGTCACCGGCGACACGCTCGGCGCGTCAATGGACGCGTTCCTGAAGGAAAGCGGCCGGCCGGTGCTGGAAAAGCCGTTCACGCGCGCCGGGGTGCGCTGCCTCGTCCAGGCCCTGATCGAACCATGAGGTGGGAAGAATGAGCACACAGCCCCAGCAGGCCGCCGCCCACATCATCGTGGTGGACGACGACGACGACGTCCGCAACACCGTGGCCGAATATCTGCTGAGGAACGGCTTCGCCGTCACCGAGGCGAATGGCGGCGAGGCGCTGCGCGCCCGCATGGCCGAGCGCCCGATCGACCTCGCCTTGCTCGACATCAACATGCCCGGCGACGACGGGCTGACGCTGGCCAGGGAGATCCGCGCGTCGGGCGACGCGGGCATCATCATGCTCACCGCCAAGAACGACGACATCGACAGGATCGTCGGCCTGGAGATCGGCGCCGACGACTACATCACCAAGCCGTTCAACCCCCGCGAGCTCCTCGCCCGCGTCCGCTCGGTCCTGCGCCGCGCCAAAGCGAGCGCGGGCGGCGAAGCGCCGGCGACGATGGGCCGCGAGGTGCAGATGGGCAAATGCCGCCTCAACCTCGACAGCCGCAAGCTTTACGCCGCCGACGGCGCCGAGCAGCCCTTGACCGCCATGGAGTTCGACCTCCTCGCCACCTTTGCCGCCCATCCCGGGCGCGTCCTGTCGCGCGACCAACTTCTCGATCTGGCCCACAACAAGGAGATCGAGCCGTTCGACCGCTCGATCGACATCCGGATCACCCGCATCCGGCGCAAGATCGAGGAAGATCCGGCCAAGCCCCAGGCGATCAAGACCGTTCGCGGCGCCGGCTACGTCTACACGCCGCCCGCATCGGGGGGCTGAGCGCGCACCGCACTGCAAGGGGCGGTGCTACATTTGTAGTGTCCGCCTGCGGACGCGGCTTTGTCCGTTTTCGAACACCCCGCCGCCCGGTGGCCGGCCAGCGGCGAGGCGCTTGGAGACAATTCCGCAAGATCAATCATTTGGCACGGCTCGTGCTGGGTAGATGTCTCCAGATACAGGGAGACACATCATGGCACGCTTCGAATTCATCGCCTTCAGCTTCTGCGCCACCTTTGCCGCCATCCTCACCGTCGCGACCCTCTCCCCGATCGCCTGAGCGCGGCGGAAAATAAGGCTTGCAACCTGCTACTTTTGTGGCATGCTACAAATGTAGCAGGGGAGTGGATGTGACAGCTTACGGCAATATGGGACTTCAGGCATCGCGCGCCGCGCTCGCGCTGATGCTGGCCGCGGCGGGCACGCCCGCCTTCGCGCAGACCGCGCCGCCGACCGAGACGCCCGCAGGCGACGAGCCGGCGACTCCAGCCGAGGCCGACGAAGCCGCAGCCGATCCGGCGCCGGCGACGGGCGTTCCGGCGCGCACCGGGCCGCGCACCTTCACGCCCGAGGATTTCGCCCGCTTCGCGCCGCGCACGGCGCTGGACATGATCCGCCAGGTCCCCGGCTTCACCATCCGCGACGCGCCGCAGGAGCGCGGCCTCGGCCAGGCCACGGCCAACGTCCTGATGAACGGCCAGCGGATCGGCGGAAAGTCGGACGACGTGGCGACCCAGCTCGGCCGCATCCCCGTCGGCAACGTCGTCCGCATCGAGATCGTCGACGGCGCGAGCCTCGACGTGCCGGGTCTTTCCGGCGAGGTCGCGAACGTCATCACCCGCGCGACCCGCACCAACGGCCAATTCTCCTGGCGCCCCGAATTCCGCGCCCGCCACACCGATCCGGTCTGGACCCGCTTCGACGCGTCGGTCAGCGGGCAGACCGGCCCGTTCGAATGGACCTTCGGACTCGAGAACCAGGCCGGAGAAGGCGGGGCGGGCGGGCGCACGCAGATCTTCAACCGCAACCGCGACCTCGTCGAGCTTCGGGACGACGAATGGACGTCGCGCACCCTGCAGCCGCGCGGCAGCATGCGCCTCGTCTACGACGGGCCGGGCACGTCGATCGGCAATTTCAACGCGTCCTACCGACGCTTCTGGCACGATTTCAACGAGCTGGGCCTTCGCACCACCACCGGCGCGCCGGAGCGGGAGCGCACCGTCGTCCAGGACGTCCACGGTTATCAATATGAAGTGGGCGGCGATTACGAATTCGCCCTCGCCGGCGGCCGCTTGAAGCTGATCGGCCTCAACCGTTTCGAATATGAGCCGGTCGACCAGACGGTGGTCACCGCCTTCGCCGACGGCCGACCGTCGGTCGGCAGCCGCTTCATGCGCGAAGCGGACGAGCTGGAGCGGATCGCCCGCGCGGAGTTCCGCTGGCGCGGCGGCGGCGCAGACTGGCAGATTTCGGCCGAGGCCGCGTTCAACCGGCTCGACGTCGCGAGCCAGATCTTCACCCTCGACCCCGACGGCACCTTCCGCGAGCTGCCCTTCCCGTCCGGCACGGGCGCCGTCGCCGAGGACCGCTACGAGCTGATGGCGAGCTACGGCCGCCCGCTCGCCGACAATCTCACCCTGCAGCTTTCGGCCGGGGGCGAATATTCGCAGCTGAGCCAGGAGGGTCCGAACGGTTTGACGCGCAGCTTCGTGCGTCCCAAGGGGCAGCTCGCCCTCAACTGGCGCCCCGATCCGCGCACGACGCTCAACCTGCGTCTTCAGCGCCGCGTCGGGCAGCTCAACTTCCTCGATTTCCTCGCCACCGTGAATTTGAGCGACGACCGGGAGAATGCCGGCAATCCCGATCTCGTCCCGCCGCAAAGCTGGGAAGCGGATCTGGAAGGCATTCGCAACCTCGGCCGCTACGGCACCACGCGCGTGCGCCTCTACGGCCGCTGGTACCAGGACATCGTCGACACCGTTCCGATCGGCGACACGGGGGAATCGCCGGGCAATATCGACCGCGCCGTCGCCTACGGCGTCGAATGGAACACGACGTTCAATTTCGATCCGATGGGCTGGCGCGGCGCGCGGCTCGACGCACGCCTGCAGCTTCAGCGCAGCCGGGTGGAGGACCCGCTGACCGGCGAGGACCGGTCGATCTCCAACTTCCTGATGCGGCTCGTCGAAATGAGCCTGCGCCACGACGTTCCGAACACCGACTGGGCCTGGGGCGGAAGCTTCAGCCACAACTTCTCCGCGCCCAATTACCGCCTGACCGAAGTCGGCCGGCAATGGGAAGGGCCGGTCTGGTCCAGCCTGTTCGTCGAGCACAAGGACGTGTGGGGCCTGACGGTCCGCGCCACGGTCACCAACCTGACCGGCGCCCGGTCGATGTGGGACCGCACCGTTTATGTCGGCCGCCGCACCGGACCGGTCGACTTCTTCGAAGACCGCAACCGCGACATCGGGCCGATCTTCTCCTTTTCGGTCCGCGGCCGATTCTGATCTCCACCGCAACAAGGACAGACGCCATGAACAAGCTCATCCTCGCCGCCGCCGCTCTCGCCGGGATCGCGGCGGTCCCGGGCGCGACGGCGCAGACGCCCATCTCCGTCCCCCGCTTCCAGGGCATCGAGCTTCGCGGCGGCGGCGAGATGATCATCCGCCACGGCGCGCAGCAGCGCGTCACCCTGCTGAGCGGCGACCGCGCGCTCGCCGGCTTCGACGTCGACCGGCAGGGCACATTGGTCGTCCGTCCGTGCCGCACCTCCTGCCGCAACCAGCGCCTGCGCGTGGAGGTCGTCACGCCGCGCCTCGAAGCGGTGGCGATCCGCGGCGGCGGCACCATCCGCGCCGAAGGCGGCTTCCCGGCCGCCGACGATGTCGCGGTCGCGGTTCACGGCGGCGGCACGATCGACACGCGCGCCGTGCCGAGGCGCGACGTCGCCGCGGCGGTGGTCGGCGGCGGCCTCATCCGAGTCGCGGCCCAGCGCAGCCTCGCCGCCTCGATCACGGGCGGCGGCGCGATCCGCTACCTCGGCGACCCGCAAAAGAGCGTCGCCATCCACGGCGGCGGCACCGTCACGCCCGACCGCTAAGGCTTGCGGGCGATCACTTCGGCAACGAGCGGAGTGACCATGAGGGCGGGGGGCGGCGCGCGATCGAGCAGGGTCGCGTAGCGCTCCGCCTCTTGGTCCGTGCAATAGCCGAGCGCGGCCAGGCGGCGGGCATTTACCGCCATGAAGGCGGCGGGCCATTGCCAGGTGAAATCGCGCGGGCCGACGATCTCGATCAGCGGCCGGATCTCGACCAGTTCGAGCCCCGCCTGCGCGAGCCAATCCGGGAGCCGCAAGGCGACGTCCGGCTCACCGCCGGCGTCCCGCCAGCTTTGCATCACATGGCTGCGAAAGGCGTCGAGGTCCGGATCGGGCGGCATCATCTGCCAGGCGCCGTAATCGGCATATTCGTGAAAGACGGCGACGCCGCCCGGCTTCAGCGCCCGAGCGATATGGCCGACCGTCCGCTTCGGCACGTCCACGAACGACAGCACCCACCGGCACCAGGCTGCGTCGGCCTCCGCCTCGCCGAACGGCTCGGCGCACACGTCCTGCGCCCGCACCTCGACATTGCCGAGCCCTCTCGCACGAAGCGCGGCAAGGAAGCTTTCCGACCGCTCCAGCGCGACGACGCAGCCACCGGTCCCGACGATCTCCGCCAGATCCGCAGACGCCCAGCCGGGCCCGGCGCCGACGTCCAGCACCACCTGTCGCGCGCCGATCCCGGCCCGGTCCCAGGCCGCCAGCACGCGATCGCGCCACACGCGGTGCTGCAGCCCCAGCCGCTCGATCTCGTCACCCGCGGTGCCGAGCACATAATCGCCGTTGTCGCTCATGCACCCGGTTTGGCGGCAGGGCCGGCCCGCCGCCACCCGTTTCTTGCGCCCAAAGCCGCAGCGCCGTTCGGCATTGACACCGCCGTTGGTTCGTCTATCATTTCTGTCATGACAGAAACTTCCGTCACGAGTCGCTCCATGCCGCCCGCCGTCGAGCGGTTCGTGCTGCAATGGGGGGACATGGGGAGCCAGTGGGGCGTGAACCGCTCCGTGGCGCAGATCCACGCGCTGCTTTATTTGTCCGAACGGCCGCTGACCGCCGAGGACATGGCGGACACGCTCGGCATCGCCCGCTCCAACGTTTCGAACAGCCTCAAGGAATTGCAGGGCTGGAAGCTCATCCGCCGGGTGCCGATGCTCGGCGACCGGCGCGACCATTTCGAGGCGGAGACCGACCTTTGGGAAATGGTCACCCGCATCGCCCAGGGCCGCAAGGAGCGCGAGATCGATCCCGCCGCCGCGGCCCTGCGCGCCTGTCGCGCCGAAGCCGAAGGCGATCCGCGGGTGAGCGAGACCGCCAAGAAAAGGCTCGCGGAGATGGACGATTTTCTCGGGACGATGAGCCGCTGGTACGACCAGATGCTCGGCGTCCCTCCGCAAAAGCTGATGGCGCTGGTCCGAATGGGCTCCCGCGTCGTCTCATTTCTCAGCTTCGGCCGCCGGGAGAAGGGCGGAGACTGAGCTTTTTTTGCCCAGCGATTCCAGTCTTTTCAGAAATTGCAGATGAGGAGTGAGGCGGTCATGGCGGCGGAGCCGGTCGAGCGTCGGGACCTTGGGAGCGGGGCGCAGAACGTCATCCCCTTCCCGTCCGCCCGCGCTGCCGCCCGCGGCCCGCGCGGTCTCGGCGATCTGCGCTTCCGCGCGCTGATTGGCGAAGCGGGCTGGGCGGCGCTCCCCGAGGCCGTCCGCGCCCGCTTCGGCAAGCGCATCGAGAATTGCCGCACCGCCATCTACACGGGCGAAGTGGTCGAATGCCGGATGAGCCGCGCCGGCCGCGTCCTCGCCCAGCTCGCGCGGCTCATCGGCGGCCCGCTTCCCCTCACCCGTGACGTCTTCGTTCCCGCCACGGTCTGCGTCGCGGAGGACGCCGCCGCCGCCGGCCAGTTCTGGACCCGCATCTACGGCCGCGCCCGCGGCTTTCCGCAGGTGGTGCACAGCTCCAAGCGCTTCGCCGGCCCCACCGGCCTCGAGGAGCGGATCGGCGCCGGCTTCGGGATCGCGCTCCGGATCGAAGTCGCCGAAGGGGCGCTCCACTTCGTCTCCGATCATTACACCCTCTCCATCGCGGGGCGGCGCTTGCGACTGCCGCGCTGGCTCGAGCCGGGGCGGCTGCGGGTCAGCCATGTCGATTGCGGCCACGGCGCTTTCGCCTTCATGCTCCGCCTCGATCATCCCCGGCTTGGCGAGCTGGTCTGCCAGACTGCCATCTTCTCCGATCCGCCGAAGGGAGAAGGCGAATGAGCGCGCAACCCGTTATCCTGTTCGACGCTTTGTGCGTCCTTTGCTCCGCCAATGCGCGCTTCATCCTGCGGCACGACCGGCGCGCGCATTTCCGGCTCGCGTCCATTCAGTCGGCCGCCGGCGCGGCGCTCTGCCGCCGCTTCGGACTGGACCCGGACGATCCCGAGACCCTGCTCCTGGTCGAAGGCGATCGGGCGCTGCGCAACAGCGACGCCGTGCTTGCCATCTGGAGCGGCCTCGGCTGGCCGTGGCGCGCCGCTGCCCTCTTCCGCCTGGTGCCTAGACGCCTTCGCGATCCCCTCTACCTCTGGGTCGCGCGCAACCGGTACCGCCTGTTCGGCCGGTACGACACCTGCTGGGTGCCGTCTCCCGCTGACCGGGAGCGGCTGCTGTGAGCCGCATCCTCGTCATCGGCGGCTATGGCGGCTTCGGCAGCCGCCTGTGCGCGCGGCTCGCCGGTGCCGGTCACACGGTGATCGTCGCCGGCCGCAGCGAAGCCAAGGCGGCCGCCTGTGCCGCATCCCTTCCAGGCGCCGCACCGGCGGTGCTCGACCGGACCGGCGACGTCGCCGCCGCCCTCGCCCGCCATCGGCCCGATCTGGTGATCGATGCCGCCGGGCCGTTCCAGGCGAGCGGGATGCGGGTGCCCGAAGCGTGCATCGTGGCCGGCATTCCTTATCTCGACCTCGCCGACGCCCGCGACTTCGTGACCGGTATCGGCGCGCTCGTCCATGCGGCGCGCACCCGCGGCGTCGCCGTCGTCGCGGGCGCGTCCACCGCTCCTGCCCTCACCAGCGCCGTCTGCGCCGAACTCGCGAAGGGCCTCGAGCGGGTCGAAACCATCGACATCGCGCTCAGCGCCGGCAATCGTGCCGAGGGCGGCGACTCGGTCGTCGCGGCCGTTTTGAGCTGGGTCGGGCGCCCGCTTGCCCTTTGGCGCGGCGGCGGCTGGGGGCGCGCCTGGAGCGGGCAGGAGATGCGCCGGGAGGATTTCGTTCTCGCCGGCGGAACGGCGCTGCGCGGCCGCCTCGTCTCCTTGGCCGACCTTCCGGATTGCGAGATCCTCCCCGCTCTCCTCCCCGGCCGCCCGTCTGTCGCTTTTCGGGCGGGGACCGAGCTTGGCTTCCAGATGATCGCGCTGTGGCTGATGAGCTGGCTCGTCCGCTGGGGCTGGGTCCGTTCGCTCGCCGGCGCCGCGCGCTGGCTCCGCCCCCTCGGCCGCCTGACCGCGCGAATCGGCGGCCTGCGCTCGGCGATGAGCGTCACCCTCGCCGGCCGCCGCGGCGCCGAGCGCGTGGAGCGCCGCTGGACCGTCATCGCCGAGGGCGGCGAGGGCCTCCACATCCCCACCCTCGCCGCCGCCCTCCTCGCCGAAGACGCCTTGGCCGGCCGCCTCCGGCCCGGCGCCTACACGGCCGCGGGTCTCCTCGACTTCGCCCGCTTCGAGCCCGCCTTCGCCGGCCTCGCCGTCCGCCAGGAGTTCACCGAGCGCATCCTTCCGCCGCCGGCCTATGCCCGCGTTCTCGGCCCTGTCTTCGACACCCTGCCCGCCGCGGTGCGCGCGCTGCACGACATCGGTCGTTACGCCGCCGCCGAGGGCGAGGGCACCGTCACCCGCGGCCGCGGCCCTCTCGCCCGCCTGGTCGCCGCCGCCATGCGCCTCCCGCCCACCGGCCACTATCCTCTACGCGTCGACTTCGCCGAGCGGAGCGGCACGGAGCGCTGGACCCGTCACTTCGGCAGCCACCGTTTCGCCAGCACCCTCAGCGCCGCCAAGCCGGGCCAGGCCGCCGAACGCTTCGGCCCCCTGCGCTTCGTCTTCGATCTCCCCGCCGGCCCGCACGGCCTTTCGATGCACCTCGTCCGCTGGACAGTCCTCGGCCTCCCCCTCCCGCTCACCCTCGCCCCGCGCATCCACGCACGCGAATGGCAGGACGAGGCCGGCCGCTTCCGCTTCGAAG
The DNA here is from genome assembly GCA_036388975.1 of Allosphingosinicella sp. Lineage (GTDB taxonomy): Bacteria > Pseudomonadota > Alphaproteobacteria > Sphingomonadales > Sphingomonadaceae > Allosphingosinicella. The sequence continues at coordinate 26,724 of DASVQT010000176.1, forward strand.
TCGCCGTCGCACTTCCGGTCGCGGGCGACGTCATCCATTATACCGGCTGGCTCGTGCCGGCCCGCGAGAGCGCGCCAGCCGTTCCGATTGCAAGGGCACGAGCGGCATGACCGGCCCACCGCAGCCGCGCGCGGCGGGAACGCTGGACGCCTGCATCATCGGGTCGGCCGCGCTCCGAGCCTGCGCCGCCGCGGGAGCCGCCGCCGGCGCCGAAGCCTTTTTCCTGTTCATCGGCTTTCCGCCACTCGCCCTGTTGGCAGTCTTTCCGGCCTTTCTTTCCGGCTTCATGATTGCCCTCGTCCTCCTGTTCCTGGCGGTGCCGCTTTATCTGCTGCTGCGCATGATCGGTCCGGTTCGCACGGGCGTTTCGGCAGGCGCCGGGCTCCTCATCGGGGCCTTTGGAGCTCCGGCCCTGATGCAACCGGACGGTTGGTTCCCGGACGCCCCGTGGACAGCCACGCTGTTGTTCGGCCTCCCGGGGCTCGCCGCGGGCTTCGCCTTCGGCCGCCACGTCAACCGCGCCGCTGCGGAGTCGGAGGAATGAGCGGCTTCGACGAACGCGCCGAGCGCGGCGCCATCGGCCCCGCCGCTGCCGCCGCCGTCGCGGTGCCGGTGCTTCCGCTCGCGCTCCTCGCCATTCCCGCGCCGGGCCTCGCCGCCTTTATCCTCGTCTTCGGCCTGGTTGTCGCGGCGCTTCACGTCCTGATCCTGTTTCTTCCCGCATGGATCCTGCTGTCGCGCCGCACGCCGCTCGAATGGCCGGCCACCGCGGCGCTCGGCCTCGTCTGCGGCGCGCTTCCGTGGGTGATCTTCTGGCCGCGGGCGGCGTGGATCTTCGGGCTTTGCGGCTTCGTCGGCGGCACCGCATTCCACCTCGTCGTCCGCCGCAGCCGGAATGCGCTCGAATGAGCGGCGCGCTTCCGGAGGACGAAGGGGGCCAGGTCGTCCCCGCCCTCGTCGCCGCCGCCGTCACGCCGGCCGCGCTCGGCACGATCGTCATTCCGGCGCTGCTCGCGGCGGACGGCTTCCTTCTCGGCTCCTTATTCGATCTCGAGACGATGAAGGCGGTCGCCGCGATCCTGGCCTTCACCTTCGTCGGCGGCCTCGCGATCGCGTTCGGCCACGTGCTGCTGCTCGGCTATCCGCTCTACCGCATGCTGAGGCCGGGCGGCCCCATAGGCTGGCTCAAGGCCGCCCTGGCGGGCTTCGTCATCGGCTCGATCCCGCTGCCGCTGCTGCTCGCGTCGCCGGCCAGCGGAGGCGGGCGCCTCGACTTCATCCTGCTTTTCGGGCTGCTCGGGCTGTCAGGCGGTCTCGCCTTCCGCCGGACCCTTTATCGCTCTTTCTGAAACGAAAAAGGGCGGCCCCGAAGGACCGCCCATTCTCTTCTTCCAACCCGGCGCCAAGTACCACTTGGCGACGATCTCGTTTAGCGCTTCGAGAACTGGAAGCTGCGGCGCGCCTTGGCGCGGCCGTACTTCTTGCGCTCGACGACGCGCGGATCGCGGGTCAGGAAGCCGGCCTGCTTCACCGTGGTTCGAAGCATCGGCTCGTAGCGGGTGAGCGCCGTCGAGATCCCGTGGCGGACCGCGCCGGCCTGGCCCGAAAGCCCGCCGCCGATCACCGTGCAAACGACGTCATACTGGCCGACGCGGTCGGTGATGCCGAACACCTGGTTGATGATCAGGCGAAGCGTCGGACGCGCGAAATAAACGGTCTGGTCGCGGCCGTTCACCGTGATCGTGCCGCTGCCGGGCTTCAGCCACACGCGGGCGACGGCGTCCTTGCGGCGGCCGGTCGCATAAGCGCGGCCCTGCTTGTCGAGCTGCTGCTCGCGCAGAATGGCCTGGATCTGCGGACCCTGGGTCGAAACGCCGTGGAGGTCGGGCTCGGCCGGAGCCTCGTCGGCACCGGCTTCAGCGCCGGCCGCGGCGGGCGTCTCGGCCGCCTCGGGCGCCGGGGCGGGAGCCGCCGCGCCGGTGAGGTTCGCGAGATCGGAAAGGGACTGGCGATTGTCGGACATCAGGCACCCACCTTGTTCTTGCGGTTCATGCCCGCGACGTCGAGAGTTTCGGGGTTCTGGCCGGCGTGCGGATGCTCGGTGCCGGTGTAGAGGTGGAGGTTGCGCATCTGGTCGCGGCCGAGCGGCCCGCGCGGAATCATCCGCTCGATCGCCTTTTCAAGCACGCGCTCCGGGAAGCGGCCTTCGAGCACCTTGGCGGCGGTGGTCTCTTTCAGACCGCCGGCATAGCCGGTGTGCTTGTAATAGATCTTGTCCTGCAGCTTCTTGCCGGTGAAGCGCACCTTGCCGGCGTTGACGATGACGACATGGTCGCCGCAATCGACGTGCGGGGTGTAGCTCGGCTTGTGCTTGCCGCGCAGGAGATTGGCCACGATGGTGGCGAGACGCCCGACCACGAGCCCGTCGGCATCGATCAAATGCCACTTCTTCTCCACCTCGGCGGGCTTGGCCGCCTTGGTGGTCTTCATCAGCGCCTTCATGGGCCGGGACCTCACTATGAAATGAGCGCGCCGCCCGCGGAACGGACGGCGCTGCGAGCGGGCAAATGGCAGGGAGGGGAGAAAATGTCAACGAAATCGCGGGATTCGCGGGAGGTAAAATAATACCTGCTTGCGGATGAGGTGCTTCCTAGTCCTTGCGCACGCCCGTTTCCTCCGCCACCCAGGCCGCGTAGGGGCCGTGCGCCGCCACGATCGGCCACGCGACCGCGGCCGGCACGTCGTAGCTGTGCAGGGCGGCGATTCGGGCGATCAGGCCGTCGGCGCCTCCCACCGCCGTCTTGAACAAAGCCGCAACTTCCGTGTCGTCCTCGATCCGGCCCTGCCACCGGTAGATGGAGCGGACGGGCCCGAGCAGGTTGACGCAGGCCGCGAGCCGTTCCTCGACGCACTGCCGCCCGATCCGAAGCGCGTCGTCTTCGGAGACGAAGACGGCATAGACCGTGACGATCCCGCTCACGTGAGCGCGCCGGCCGCGCTCCCGTCCGCGTGGTGCGGGAGCGGGGCGGCGGGCGCCGGATCCGCGTCCGCCGCTTTCCGGGCCCGCACCTCGCCGAGGCCGTGCGCGACGCCCACCACGGCGGCGAGCAGCAAGGCCGCCATGCCCTGATGCGCCACGGCGATCCGCAGCTCGACACCCGAAAGCACCGTATGGATGCCGAGCAGCACCTGGACCAACACGGCGAGCGCGAGCAGCTCCGCCGAGCGCCGCCGACCCGCCCTCCAGGCGATCGCCGCAAGGACGAGGGCGACGACCGCCACGACGATCGCCAGCCAGCGATGGACGAACTGCACCATCACCGGATTGTCGACGAGATTGGCGAGCCAGGGCGAGAGCATCGGAGTCCCGGACGGGAAGAGCTCGTCGCCCATCAGCGGCCAGGTGTTGAACGCATAGCCCGCCTCCAGCCCGGCGACATAGGCGCCGAACAGGAATTGCAGGAACAGGAGCGACAGCGTCCAAATCGCGGCCAGCGGCACGGTCACCGCGGGGGCGCCCGGCAGACGCGCGATGCGGTCCATGTCGAGCGCGGTCCAGATGAGCAGGCCGAAGATGGCGAGCGCGGTGAGCAGGTGGACGGCGAGGCGGATGTGGCTCACCTCCGGGCGGTCGACAAGGCCCGAGGCGACCATCCACCAGCCGATCGCGCCCTGCAGCCCGCCGAGGCCGAGCAGAAGCACGAGCTTCCACCCCTGCCCCTTGGGAATGGCGCGGCGCCACCAGAAGAAAGCGAGCGGCAGAGCAAAGGCGAGGCCGATCACGCGGCCCAGCAGGCGGTGGACATATTCCCAGAAGAAGATGGTCTTGAAGTCTTCGAGGCTCATGCCGCGATTGACGAGCTGATATTGCGGCGTCTGCCGATAGGCGTCGAACTCCGCCTGCCAGGCGGCGTCGGAGAGCGGCGGCAGGGTGCCGGTCACCACGTCCCAGCGCGTGATCGAAAGGCCCGATTCGGTGAGGCGCGTGATCCCGCCGACCACGATCATCGCGAAGACGAGCCCGGCGACGCCGAGCAGCCACCAGGCGATGGCGGACGGGGTGGGGCGGGGCTCGTCGGGACGTGTCGGCATGGCGAGCGCGATATGGCCCCTCCGGCGCCGATTGCCAATCGCGCCTAAAGGCCAGCCGCTTGTCCAGCCCCGTCACCCCCTCCGCCCGTCATTCCCGCGAAAGCGGGAATCCAGCGGACGTGGGACGAAAGGTCCTGCCGGCGGAGAAGCCGCACTGGATTCCCGCTTTCGCGGGAATGACGGAAGTCTGTGCAACCTTTTTCACAATGTGATGTTGTATCCTCGCTCTTCTCGCTGTATAGCCGCGCCCAACAGGAGATTCACGAACCCATGCTCGCACGGAGCGTCAGGACTGGAGCGATCGACCGGATGGGCATAGCCCTCTCCGGCCTTTGCGTCGTCCATTGCGTCGCGAGCGCGGTCTGGGTCGCCTTTCTCGCCTCCGCGGGCGGCGTTTTGCTCGATCCGATGGTGCACGAGGTCGGCCTCGTTCTTGCCCTCATCCTCGGCATCTTCGGCCTCGGCCGCGGCGTGGTGGAGCATGGCTTCATGATGCCGGCAGCGATCGGCAGCCTCGGCCTCGGCGTGATGACGGGCGGCCTCAGCCTCGGCCATGACGGCGGCGGCACCCTTTACGCGATCGTCGGCGTCCTCCTCGTCGCCCTCGGCCACGACCTGAACCGCCGCGCGGTCATCTGAACCTGCGGCGCGAGGCGCCGAACCCAAGCTTATGACGGGCTGAGTCCCGGACCGGCCTCAGCCCGTCACCATCGATCCGGTCTGCCGCGCGAAGCGCGGCTTGGCAGTCCGGGGGACTGCCAACCGGATCGATCGGCAAAGCGCGCAAGTTCCTCCCTGCCGCGAAGCGGTGTGGAGGGGGACCACCCGAAGGGTGGTGGGGGGTAGCCGGCTCCGCCTCCGAGGATCGAGCGCGCGACGGCAGAGGCCTCCGCCTTCTACCCCTCCACCAGCCTACGGCTGGTCCCCCTCCCCATCTATCGATGGGGAGGAACTAGCCGGTGATCTTGCACCCCAAGGGCTTCGTCGCCGGGCCGTGGATCACCTCGCCCGAAAGCTCGAAGCGCGAGCCGTGGCACGGGCAGTCCCAGGTGCGGTCGGTCGCGTTCCAGCCGACGAGGCAGCCCATGTGGGTGCACACCGCCGAAACCGCATGGACCGTGCCGCTTTCGTCCTTGAACGCCGCGACATTCTCGCCGTCCACCTTCATGATCGCGGCGTCGCCCGGCGCGAGCTCGTCATAGCTTTTGGGCTTTCTCGACAGGTATCCGCTCACCAGATGCGCCGCGACGTCGAGATTTTCCTTGGCGAACTCCTTGGCGCCCGCGACCGGCTTGATGCGCGTCGCGTCGAACACGGGCAGCCACGCATTGTCCTTGCCGGTGGCGAGGTCCGCGATGATCATCGCCGCCGCGGTGCCGTTGGAAATGCCCCAGGCCGCGAAGCCGGTGGCGACGAGATAGCCGTCGCCGGCCGCCGACGACCAGCCGATATAAGGCGCCGAGTCGACGGAATCGTAATCCTCGTTCACCCAGCGATATTCCGCAGGCCCGGCGCCGAAATGCGTCTGCAGCCAGTTCTCGACGTCCTTCATCCCCTCCTGCTCGTCGTCCGGATGGCCGGGCTTGAAGGTCGTGCCCGCGACGATCGCCCAGGTCCTGCCGCCGGAGCGGTGCGTGCGGATGGAGCGGCCGGGCTTTTCGGCATTCTTGTACATGCCCGGCGGCACGAACGAGATCGGGGCGGCGAGCACCGGCTCGGCATGGGGATGGGCGAAGGAATAATACATGCCGATCTGCCCCAGCGGCAGGTGCGTCGCCATGACGACGTGCCGCGCCGTCACCGTGCCCGTCCCGGTCACCACCTTGGTCGGCTCATAGTCGAGCGCCCGCGTGCCTTCGAAAACGTGGCTCCCCTCGCCGGGGATCGTCGCCGCCAGCCCGGCGACATATTTCACCGGGTGGAACTGCGCCTGATTGTCCCAGCGCATGGCGGCGAGCACCGGAAAGGGAAGGCCGACCTCGCCGCGCTGCAGCCTGGCGGGCAGCCCGAGGCGCTGCGCGACCTCCACTTCCTTTTCGAGCTGCGAAACGTAGCTTTCGTCCTCGGTCCAGACATAGGCCGGCATGGCCTCGATGTCGGCCTCGATGCCATATTGGGCGGCGAGCTCCGAGATGCGGCGAATGGCCGTTTCCTGCGCGTCGGCATAAAGCCGCGCCTTGTCCTCGCCGAACTTCTGCTCGAGCGTCTGGTAGAGGATGCCGTGCTGCGAACTCATCTTGGCGGTGGACTTGCCGGTCACCTGGCGGCCGACCCGCCGCGCCTCGATCACCGCGACACGCAACCCGCGGTCCTTCAGCAGCCGCGCGGCGGTGATCCCGACGATCCCGCCGCCGACGATCGCGATGTCGACGTCGATGTCGCCCTGGAGCCGGGGAAAGGACGGCGCTTCAGCCGTGTCGTTCCAATAGGTCCTGTCCTGCGGCCCGCCGGTCAGATCGCTCATTCGTCCCTCCTTGTGTCTGGTGGGGGGACAACAGCGCGGCCGTTAACCTGTTCCAGCCGCAGCCGAAGGATCGGCCGAGGTCTCGGCGCCGCTCTTCGCTGCGCCGCCGGCGGCGCGGCGGTGGCGCGCGCGGTCGCGGATGAGCTGCGCGGTGACGGGGGCGCCCGCCTGCTCGGCGAGCTTCGCGCACGCTTCGGTTTCGAGATCGAGCGCAGCGTCCCGGCCTCCCGTCCTGGTCTCGGTGTCCGCGAAGTCCAGCGCGATCGTCAGACGATCGACATTGCCCGAGAAAAAATAGGCCCAGGCGGCTGCGGCGAGCACGACATGGGCGGAGACCAGCAAGGCCTCGGGCAGCGCCACCAGGCGCGGCAGGTAGCCGCACAGGGCGCAGAAGACGAAGATGACGACGAGCTGCCCCAGGGCGGTCGTCGCCCGCCCCGCCGTACCCCGCCGCCGGGTCCAGAATTGGAAGGCGATGCCGAGATACGCGACGATGATGATGACCAGCAGCGCGTCGATCAGGAAGCTTTGTTCATGGGCAGCGTGCATCCGGCGATGTCCCCCCTCATGTGCGCGCGGCGGCTTCTAACCGAAATGGACCTTTCTGACCACCAGGTCAGAAAGCGGCAGCGAGGAGGTAGCAGAGCGCGCCGATGATCCCGGCCGCGGGAAGGGTCAGCACCCAGGCGACGACGATGTTGCCGGCGACGCCCCAGCGCACCGCCGAGGCACGCCGCGCGGCGCCGACGCCCATGATGCAGCCCGTGATCGTGTGCGTGGTGGAGACCGGAATGCCGAGCGAAGTCGCTGAAAAGAGCATGATCGCGCCGCCCGTTTCGGCCGAAAAGCCCTGATGCGGCGTGAGGCGGGTGATCTTCGAGCCCATTGTGTGGACGATCTTCCAGCCGCCCATCAAAGTTCCCAGGCCCATCGCCGCCTGCGCCGACAGGATCACCCACCAGGGCACCTCGAACTCGCCCTGGAGATAACCGGTCGAGAACAGCAGCACCGTGATGATCCCCATCGTTTTCTGCGCATCGTTGGCGCCGTGGCCGAGCGAATAAGCGGCCGCGGACACGAGCTGCAGCTTGCGGAACACCGTGTCCGCCGTTCGCGCCGCCACGGGCTTGAACAGCCACGAGGTCAAGAACACCATCAAGATCGCGACCAGCATGCCGATCAGCGGCGACAGGAAGATCGCCACCGCCGTCTTGATCACACCGCTCGCTACAACGGCGCCGAAGCCCGCCTTGGTGATGCCCGCGCCGAGCAGGCCGCCGATCAGCGCATGGCTGGATGAGGACGGAATGCCGAGCCGCCAGGTAATCACGTTCCAAATGATCGCGCCCATCAAGGCGCCGAAGATCACGGCGGGATCGATGACCGACGCATCGACGATCCCCTTCCCCACCGTTTCGGCGACATGGAGCCCGAAGAATAGAAAGGCGATGAAGTTGAAGAAGGCCGCCCAGATGACGGCGAGCTGCGGCGACAGCACCCGCGTCGACACAACGGTGGCAATCGAGTTCGCCGCGTCGTGCAGCCCGTTGATGAAGTCGAAGGCGAGCGCCACCGCGACGAGCGCGACGATGATCGGCAGGGCGACGGTCGGTTCCATGTGCCTGTTCCCCCGCAGCCGTCAGGCGTGGTCGATCACGATGCCCTGGATCTCGTCGGCGACGTCCTCCAGCCGGTCCAGCACGCGCTCCACATGGCTGTAGATCTCGCGCCCCACGATGAACTCCATCGCGCTTTCCCCGCGGTGGCGCTGGAAGAGGGCTTTCAGCCCCTGCTGGTGGAGGTCGTCCGCCCGACCCTCGAGATGCACGATCGCTTCGGTCAGCTCATGGAGCCGCGCGCCGTTGCGCCCGATGTTGCGCATCAGCGGCAGCGCTTCGGCGACCAGCCGCGCCGCTTCCGCGCCGAGCACGCTCATCTCCTGCACGAAAGGCTCGAAGGTGCGCACTTCGTAGAGCGTGACCGCCTTGGCCGTCTGCCACATCTCGTCGATCGCATCGTCCATCGCCGAGATGAGCGCGGTGATCGCGCTCCGGTCGAAGGGCGTGATGAAGGAGCGGCGCACGGCGACGAGCACGTCGCGGGTGATGTCGTCGGCCTGGTTCTCATAATCGCGGATTTCGTTGACGCTGTTCTCGATGTCCGCGGCGCCGAGCAGCCGCACCATCGCATCCGCCCCGCCGACGAGCGTCGCCGCATGCCGTTCGAACAGGTCGAAGAAGCGTTCCTCCTTCGGCATCAGCTTCTGGAACATGTTCAGCATCGAGGCGCCCCTGAAAATGGCGGTTATCCGCCCGCCGCGCGCTCCGTTACACTTTTGTGACAGCGAAGCGCTAGCCCCCTGCATGGCGAGGCCCTCGGGATCGAAGCGGGCGAGCAGGGCGGCCAGCCTCGGCTCCGCCACCAGAGCCGCCGCCTCGTCCGGCGCGAACCAGCGCCGGTTGCGCTCCGGCCGCTCGGGCCAGGCGAACAGCTCCTTTTCGACCGCCATGGCGTAGAGCGTCACCTCCGTCGGCACCGCGCGCCCGCTGCGCTTCACCTTGTGATAGGGATAATGCCCGATCGGAAGCTCGGACAGCGGCCCGCGTATGCCGGCTTCCTCCCACGCTTCCACCGCGGCGCTTTCATGCCCCGTGAGCCCGCCGATCGGATTGCCGCGCGGCACCACCCAGCGGCCGGTCTCCCGCGAAGTGATGAGCAGGACGAGCACGGCGCCGTCCGGAGCGCGCTTCCACGCGATCACGCCATATTGGCGCGCGGCGCTGCGCTCGTCCTCGGGGCGGTGAAGCTTGTTCATTGTGCGGGGAACGCTTAAATCGACGATTATGGATCACGTCCACCACAGCCACTCCGGCGATAACCTCGCCGACGCCGCCAAATCTACGATGGAACGCTCCGGCGAACAATGGACGCAGATGCGCGCCGCCGTGTTCGATGCGCTCGCCAGCTTCGGCGACAAGCCCGCCAGCGCCTACGACATTGCCGAAAAGGTCAGCCAGAACGAAGGCCGCCGTATTGCCGCCAACAGCGTCTACCGCATCCTGGACCTGTTCGTCGGCGCGAACCTGGCCCGCCGCGTCGAGTCGGCGAACGCCTACATCGCGAACGACCACCCCGATTGCCTGCACGACTGCATCTTCCTGATCTGCGACACGTGCGGGCAGACCACGCACTTGGACGACGACAAGCTGTCGAACGGTGTGCGCGCCGCCGCGAAAAGCGCCGGCTTCGATCCCAAGCGCCCCGTCATCGAAGTGCGCGGGCGCTGCGGAGAATGCGACGCCTGAGCTGGCGTAGCAGCGGCGAGGCTCGCCTGCCGTCCCGCGCTGCCGGCCCTTAAGCCTCGCCCTGGGTCTCGATCAAGGCGGCGGCGATCGCTTCCTGAGGTGTCTTGTCGGCCCACAGGACGAACTGGAAGACCGGGTAGAAGCGCTCGCATTCCTCAATGGCGGCTTCGACCAGGGTCTCGGCCTGCTGGAGGGTGAGCGTGCCGCCGTCTTCATTCTCGATCAAAGCGGCATGGCGGAAGAGGACGAGGCCGGACGTACTCCACAGCTCGAAATGGCCGAGCCAGAGCTGCTCGTTGATGAGGCCGATCGTTTCGTAGATCGCCGCGCGCTTGTCGTTCGCGACCCGGACGTCCGGAAGAGCGAGGAACTGGAGGACATGGTCCTCCTCCCGCCAGATGGCGCGCAGCTCGTACTGCGTCCAGCTGCCCTGGAAATTGGCGACGATCTCGTCGTCGCCGGAGCGCTCCGAGGACCAGCCATGGGCGGTGAAATAATGTTCGAGCATGTCGATCGGCGCGGACGTGTCGCGCTCGAGTTCATATTCGTCGACGTCCATCACTCGGCCCTTGCATTCCAATTGTCGTCATGAATCGTGCCTAGCCGGCCCCGAAAGCGCAACCGAAGGCTGCGCCGCGAAACGACAAAGCTGTGGAGAACGCCTCAGGCGAGGCCTTCCGTGCCGCCCGCCGGCTTGTCGGTGCCCGCGCCGGGCGACTTGCGGGCGCGGGTGCCCGACGATGAACTCGACGGGCTTTGCTGCGCCTGGCCAGCTTCGAGCGCTTCGATGCGGGCGCGGAGCGCCTGGCTTTCCTCGCGCGCGGCGACGGCGATGGCCTTTACCGCTTCGAACTCGTCCCGGCTCACCATGTCGAGGCCGCCGATCCAGTCGCGGACGCGCTCGCGCATCGCCGCCTCGCTCTCGCGGGTCATGCCGGCGATGGTGCCGGCGGCGCCGTTCATCATCTTCACGAAATCGTCGAACAGGCGGTTCTGGGACTGCATAAGTCCTCCTCTATCGAGAGCTGCTTAGAGCCCGATATCGGAACTGGCACCGCCCGGCACAAGCTCGGACGCATTCGGGTTCAGCCGGACGATCTCGTAATTGAGCGCGGCGGCGAAGCAGAGCCAGCCGAGATAGGGCAGCATCAGCAGCGCCGCGCCCTTGCGGATCGGCCAGAGCAGGACGGCCGCAGCGGCGCTGAGGCCGATCATCAGCAGGATGACGACGAGCGCCGGAACCGGCTGGTGCAGGGCGAAGAAGAGCGGCGACCAGGCGTAGTTCAGGGCAAGCTGGGCGAGGAAGAGGATGAGAACGAGCCGGCGGCCGCGCGCGCCCTGCGCATGAAGGATCATCGCGAGAGCAAGGCCGAGGCAGATGTAGAGCAGGGTCCAGGCGACACCGAACGCCCAGCCGGGCGGCATGAAGCTGGGCTTCACCAGCGCATCGAACCAGGGATTGCCGTAGCCGCTGTTGGCGAGGCGCCCCGAAATGCTGCCGAGGAAGACGAGCAAAGGCACGGTGACCAGCGCGTAGCGGAGGAAGGACATCCTCAGCTGGCTCTTCGATGCAAGTCCCGTCATCGGCTCTCCCCTCATTCCGCCGGCTTGAGCTCGAGCGGCGGCTCGCGCCCCGCGGCGAGCTGCGCTTCGAGCTTCCGCGTCACCGCGAGCGGCGAGCCGGTGTAGCGCGCCAGGCGGGAATAAAGGAGCGGGATGAGGAAAAGGGTGATGATCGTCGAGATGGTCACGCCGAAGACGATGACGACGCCGATGGCGCTGCGGGCGCCGGCGCCGGCGCCGTGCGCGATCATCAGCGGCACCGCGCCTGCGACGGTGGCGATGGAGGTCATCAGGATCGGCCTTAGGCGGCGGGTCGAGGCTTCGCGGATCGCTTCGGCGATCGTCCGGCCCTCGTCGCGAAGCTGGTTGGCGAATTCGACGATCAGGATTCCGTTCTTCGCGGCGAGACCGACGAGCATGATGATGCCGATCTGCGAATAAAGGTTCATCGTCTGGCTCATCGCCGCGAGGCCGATCAGGCCGCCCGCCACGGCGAGCGGGACGGTGGTGATGATCACCGCCGGGTGAACGAAGCTTTCGAACTGGGCGGCGAGGAGCAGGTAGACGACGATGATGGTGAGGCCGAAGACCAGCCAGATCGAGCTTCCCGCCTCGCGGAAGGACTGGCTTTCGCCGCGGTAGCCGACGGCGGAGACTTCGGGCGCCTGCGCCGCCTGTTCTTCCAGGAAGGTGAGCGCCTGGCCGAGCGAATAGCCGTCGGCGACGCCGCCCTGGAGCGTGATCGCGCGCATCTTGTTGTAACGGCCCAGATCGCGCGCGCCCGCCGCCTCGCGGGTGGTGACGAGGTTGGAAAGTGGCACGAGCACGCCGGTGCGGCTTCGCACGTTGATCGAGGCGAGATTGGCCTCGGTCGCCCGGTCGGCGGCGTCGGCCTGGACGACCACCTGATATTCCTCGCCGCGATCGACATAGGTGGAGGCGCGGCGCGAGCCGAGCAGGCTTTGCAGCGCCTGGCTGACGTCCGCGACCGAGACTCCGAGATCGCCGGCGCGGGCCGTGTCGACGTCGATCCGGAGCTGCGGCTTCGATTCCTTGTAATCGCTGTCGAGGTTCAGGATGCCGGGATTCTGCGCGGCGGCGGCGATGATCCGGTCGCGCGCGGCGGCGAGCTCCGGATAGGTCGCGCCGGCGATGACGAGCTGGAGCGGCTGGCCGCGCCCGCGCCCGCCGCCCATGGACGAGCGGACCTGCGCGTTGCCGCGCACCGCCGGCACCTGGCCGATGGCGCGGTTCACTTCGCGCACCAAATCGGCGGTCGTTTTTTCGCGCTCTTCCCAGGGCGGCATGAACAGCGAGAAGCTGCCGTTGTTGAAATCGTCGGACGGGCCGAAGCCCCCGGGCGTGCGGGCGATGATCGAGCGCACCGTGCCGTCCTCGATCAAGGGCAGGAGGCGGGCCTGCGCTTCGCCCATGTAGCGGTCCATCTCGGAAAAGCCGGTGCCTTCGGGCGCCGAAAGCTGGGCCTGGACGATGCCGACGTCCTCGGCGGGCGCAAGCTCCGAATTGATCTGCGTAAACAGGAAGCCGGAAACGCCGAGCAGGCCAATTACGGCGAGGCCGGGGACGAGCGGCTTCCGCAGCACGCGGTCGAGCCCGCCGCCATACCAGCCTTCGACGCGGCGGAACTGCCGGTCGACGAAGGCGGCGAATCGGCCGCGCTCCTGATAGCGCAACATCTTGGAGCAAAGCATCGGCGCGAGGGTGAGCGCCAGGAAGCCCGAAAAGGCGACGGCACCGATCATCGCCGCGGCGAGTTCGCGGAAGAGCAAGCCGGTGGACCCCGAAATGAACATCACCGGCACGAACACCGCGCAGACGACCAAAGTCGTCGAGATGATCGCGAAGGCGACCTGGCGCGTGCCGTTGAACGCGGCGGCGAGCGGCGGCTCGCCTTCCTCGATCCGGTGGTAGACGTTTTCCAGCACGACGATGGCGTCGTCGACGACGATGCCGATCGAGAGAACGAGCGCGAGCAGGGTCAGGAGGTTGATCGAGAAGCCCAGCGCCCAAAGCACGGCGAAGCTGGCGAGCAGGCAAAGCGGAACGGTGACGGCCGGGATGAGCGTCGCGCGCCAATTGCCGAGGAACAGGTAGATGACGAGGATGACGAGCACGGCGGCTTCGGCGAGCGTCATGTAGACGTTGTCGATGGCGGCGCCGATGAACAGGCTTTCGTCGCTGCCGACCGTATAGGTCATGCCCTCGGGCAATGTCGGGCGCACCTCCTCGGCCAGCGCCTTGGCAGCATCGGCGACGGAGAGCGTGTTGGCGCCGGACTGGCGAATGACGGCGAGGCCGAGCGCCTGTTCGCCGTTCAGGCGGAAGGTGGTGTAGGGGTTTTCCGGCGCTTGCTCGACGCGCGCGACATCGCCGAGGCGGACCTGATAGCCATTGTCGCCGCGGCCGATGACGAGCTGGCCGAAATCGCCGGCACTGGCGAAGGGGCGGTCGACGCGCAAAGTGACGTTCTGGGTGGTGGATTCGAGGCGGCCGGCGGGAAGCTCGACATTCTGGGTGCGCAGGCCCTGCTCGACGTCGGCCGGGGTCATGCCGAAGGCGGCGAGCCGCTCCGGCTGGAGCCAGACCCGCATGGCGGGCCGCGCTTCGCCGGCGACGAAGACCCGGGCGACGCCGGGGATGTTGGCGAAGCGGTCGGCGAGGTTGCGGTTGACATAGTCGCTGAGTTCGAGCCGCGACCAGCCGGGCTTGGAGAAGACCAGGAACAGGATGGGCGAAGCGTCGGCGTCCACCTTGCGGATGGTCGGCGGATCGACCTCCTGCGGGAGCGAGCGGGCGGCCGAGCCGACGCGGTCGCGCACATCGTTCGCGGCTTCGTCGACCGAGCGGCCCGGCGCGAATTCGAGGCTGATCGATGACTGGCCGTCGCGCGAGCGCGAGGTGATCGTTTGCAGCCCTTCGAGGCCGGACAGCTGCTCTTCGAGCACCTGAGTGACGCGGCTCTCGATCACGCTCGCCGCCGCGCCCGTATAGGTGGTCTCGACCGACACGACCGGCGGATCCACCGCGGGATATTCGCGAACGGGCAGGCTGAAGAAGCCGACAAGGCCGACGATCGCGATCAGGATCGCCATCACGGCCGAGAAGACCGGCCGCTGGATCGAGACGTCGGAAAGCTTCACCGCCTACCTGGCCTGCGCCGGCTGCCCGGCCGGTTGCTGCTGGTTCCCCGTGGGAGGCTGTCCGGCTCGCGCGGGTTGCGGATCGCCTTGCTTGGGCCGACCGCCGCCACCGCCCGGGCCGCGCCCGGCGGCGCCGCGCGCATTGGCCGCGCCGGCGACGCGCACCGTCATGTTGTCGGCGACCTTGACCACGCCTTCCGTGACGACCCGCTGCCCCGGCTGAAGCCCTGCCAGGATCTCGACGCGGCCGCCGAGACGCAGGCCCGTGCGCACTTCCACGCGCTTGGCTTTGTCGCCGTCGAGCACGAACACGTAGCGGCGCTCGCCTTCCCCGACGATGGCGAGCTCGGGCACGGACAGCGAGGCGCGCGGCGCCGTTTCGATGCCGACGCGAAGCATCATGCCGGGGCGGAGGCGACGGTCCGGATTGGGGATGCGGGCGCGCACGGTGACCGAGCGGGTGTTGGGATCGACGACCGGATCGATCGTGTGAATGGTGCCGCGAAAGGGCTGGTCCGGATACGCGGCGGAAACGGCTTCGATCGTCTGGCCGGGCCGGATGGTGGCGAGCACCGTCTCGGGCACGGGGAAGTCGAGCTTGATCGTCGATACGTCGCTGATCGTCGCGATCGGCGTCCCCTGGTTGACCACGGCGCCGGCCGAGATGTTGCGCAGCGACACCCAGCCCGAAAAGGGCGCGGTGATGACGCGCTCGCCGATCTGGGCCCGGACCTGCTGGCCCTGGGCGCGCGCGGCGGCGGCGGCGGCGACCTGGACGTCGTAATCGGCGCGAGTGGCGAAGCCGCGCTCCTTCAATTGGCTGATCCGGCCCAGCTGCTGCTCCGCCTGGCGGGCGCGGGCCTGGACTTCGGCCAGCTGCGCGGTTTCCTGGCCCTGCTGGAGCACGGCGACGACCTGGCCCCGGCGCACGAAGCTGCCGTCGTCGAAATTGAGGCGGGTGATCCGCTCGGTGACTGGCGAGGAGAGCGTCACCTGCTCGTTCGCGACCGCGCTTCCGACCGCTTCGATGCGGTCGACGAAGCGCATGGTCGCGGCGGGCTCGACCTTGACCAAAGGCGGCGGACGATCGCGGCCCTTCTCCTGTCCGTTCGCGCCGCAGGCGGCGAGCGCGGCCGAGAAGGCCAATGCGATGAGGAACTTGCTGCGCACGCGTCGGCGCTAGTCCGACACCGGTAGCATAGCAAGACCGGCTTTCGAACGTGTCGCGCCGAGCAGGAACTCGACATTGCCTTCCGGTCCGGTGATCGGACTGCGCAGGATATCGGCGACGTCCCAGCCGCGCGAGGCGACCCACGCCGCCGCCGCCGCGCAGACGCGTTCGTGCACGTCCGCGTCGCGCACCACGCCGCCCTTCCCGATCTCCGCGCGCTCCGCTTCGAACTGCGGCTTGACCAGAGCGACCAGCCGTCCGCCGGGCCTGGTGAAATCGAGGGCGGTATCGAGCACCTTGGCGAGTCCGATGAAGCTCGCGTCGCAGACGACGATATCGATCGGCTCGGTGACGATCTCGCTCGTCAGGTACCGCGCATTGGTTTGTTCGTGGACGACGACGCGCGGGTCGTTTCGCAGCGACCAGGCGAGCTGGTTGGTGCCGACGTCGATTGCGAACACCTTGGCCGCGCCTTTCTGAAGCAGCACGTCGGTGAAGCCGCCGGTCGAGGATCCGACGTCGAGCGCCACCGCTCCCGTCACGTCCCAGCCGAAATGCTCCAGCGCATGCGCAAGCTTGATCCCGCCGCGCGACACCCAGGGATGCTCTTTGCCCTTGACCTCCAGCGGCGCGTCGGCGGCGAGCGGCTGGCCCGCCTTGTCGATCTTGCGTTCGCCGGACGTGACCAGGCCGGCGAGGATCAAAGCCTGCGCCTTGGCCCGGCTTTCGGCGAGGCCGCGTTCAACGAGAAGCTGATCGGCGCGCTGCTTGGCCATAGCGCCGCTCTAGCGCCGCCACGGCCGAATGCGAAGCCGCGGCCGCCGCTTGCGTGCCAAGTGCAATTTCTGCATCTGCTAAGTCTACCTGCGCAGTTGAGAAAATGGTGCGCCTGCCCTAGCTCAGTGGCGGGGCGAGAACGCCCCGAACAACAAAGGTAGAAACAATGCGTATCATGGAAGCCGCGGCTTCGGGCGTCGTCGCCCTTGCAGCCCAGGTTCTCGCCGTCGCCATCGTCATGATCTGACGATCGTCGCCCGATCGGGAACGATGCGAGCCGCCGGATTTCCGGCGGCTTTTGCATGTCCGGGTACCAAAATGGGCTTGGGGCGAGGCTCAGGCCCGCGCGCCCTCCACGGCATCCACGCCCGCGCTGTTGTGGCGCAGCGCCTTCAGCACCGTGTCGACGATCGCGGCGGCGTCGAGACCGGCCTCCTCGATCTGCTTCTCCGGCTTGTCCTGGTCCTGGAAGACGTCCGGCAGGCGCATGGTGCGCAGCTTCAAGCCGGCGTCGATCAGGCCTTCGTCGCTGGCGAGGGTCAGGACATGGGCGCCAAAGCCGCCGATCGCGGCCTCCTCGATGGTGACGCAGACTTCGTGCGTCGACAGCAGGCGGCGGATCAGCGCCTCGTCGAGCGGCTTGGCGAAGCGCAGGTCCGCGACGGTGGTGGACAGGCCCTTGCCGTCGAGCTGGTCGGCGGCCTTGAGCGCTTCGGCGAGGCGCGTGCCGAGCGAAAGGATCGCGACCTGGCGGCCTTCGCGCACCACGCGGCCCTTGCCGATCTCGAGCCGCTCCGGAACCGCGGGAAGCGCGATGCCGGTGCCGTTGCCGCGCGGGTAGCGCAGCGCGATCGGGCCGCTGTCGTGCATCGCCATCGTGTGGGTCATGTGGACCATCTCGGCCTCGTCGGCGGCGGCCATGACGACGAAGTTGGGAAGGGTGCACAGATAAGCGAGGTCGAAGCTTCCCGCGTGCGTCGCGCCGTCCGCGCCGACCAGCCCCGCCCGGTCCATGGCGAAGCGGACGGGAAGGTTCTGAATGGCGACGTCGTGCACGACCTGGTCGTAGGCGCGCTGTAGAAAGGTCGAGTAGATGGCGACGAACGGCCGCTGGCCTTGGGCCGCGAGGCCGGCGGCGAAGGTGACGGCATGCTGCTCGGCGATGCCGACGTCGAACATGCGCTCCGGGAACTTCTCGGCGAACTTGTCGAGGCCGGTGCCGCCGGGCATGGCGGCGGTGATCGCGACCACCGTGGGATCGCGCTCCGCTTCGGCGATCAGCGCCTTGGCGAAGACGCCGGTATAGCTGGGCGGGCCCGGCTCGGCCTTGGCCTGGACGCCGGAGACGACGTCGAACTTCTGGACGCCGTGATATTTGTCGGCCGCGGCCTCGGCGGGCCCGTAGCCCTTGCCCTTCTTGGTCACGACGTGAACCAGCATCGGGCCCTCGGCCGCGTCGCGGACATTCTCGAGAATCTTGACCAGAAGCTCGACATTGTGGCCGTCGACCGGACCGACATAATAGAAGCCGAGTTCTTCGAAGAGCGTGCCGCCCGTCGCCATGCCGCGGGCATATTCCTCGACCTTGCGGGCGGCGCGGTGCAGTTTGTTGGGGAGCTTGCGCGCGAAGCGCTGCGCGAGGTGGCGGACGGTGAGATACTTGCCCGACGAGACCAGGCGGGCGAGATAGTTGGACAGGCCGCCGACCGGTGGCGCGATCGACATGTCGTTGTCGTTCAGGATCACGACCAGGCGGTTGCCGGCGGCTTCGGCGTTGTTCATCGCCTCATAGGCCATGCCGGCCGACATGGCCCCGTCGCCGATCACCGCGATCGCCTTGCCCGGCGCGCCGCTGAGCTTGTTCGCGACCGCGAAGCCCAGGGCCGCGGAAATGGAGGTCGAGCTGTGGGCGGCGCCGAACGGATCGTATTCGCTTTCGCTCCTTTTGGTGAAGCCGGACAGGCCGCCGCCCTGGCGAAGGGTCCGGATGCGGTCGCGCCGCCCGGTCAGGATCTTGTGCGGATAGGCCTGGTGGCCGACGTCCCAGATCAATTTGTCGCGCGGCGTGTCGAACACGTAATGAAGCGCCACGGTAAGCTCGACCACGCCGAGCCCGGCCCCGAGATGCCCGCCGGTCACCGACACGGCGGAGATCATCTCGGCGCGCAGCTCGTCCGAAAACTGGCGAAGCTGCTCATGCTCCAGCGTTCTCAGCGCGTCGGGCGTGGGTGCAAGATCGAGCAGCGGGGTGACGGGACGGTCGGTCATTCGGAAGATCCTTTGCCCGCCCGACATAGGCGGGAGGGGACCCGAAGTCATGACGGAAAAGTGATGTATTGCTGAGGCGGCGGCGCCGGCCAGGTGGTCCGGCGGAGGCGCGCGGGACCCGCGCGTAAGGACAGCCCCGCGCTTGCCGATCCGCCGCATGCAGGCCACAGCACGCCCATGACCACACCCCTTTTCACCGGACCCATCTGGCTCGTCGGCTGCGGCAACATGGCGGGCGCGATGCTGGACGGCTGGCTCGGCGCCGGCCTCGATCCCGCGCAAGTCACCGTGATCCGCCCCAGCGGCCGCGACGTCGCACCCGGCGTGCGCGTGCTCACCCGCCTTCCCGAAGGCGAAGTCCCGGCCCTGGTCCTGCTCGGCTTCAAGCCCCGGACGCTGGACTCGGGCGCCCCCGCCCTTTCCCCCGCGCTCGATCCGAACACCATTTTGGTGTCGATCCTCGCGGGCGTGGAACAGGCGACGCTGCGCCGCCGCTTCCCGGCCCCGCGCACGATCGTGAAAGCGATGCCGAACCTTCCCGTCCGCCTGCGCCTGGGCGTGACCAACCTGTACAGCGACACGCCCGATCCTGACGCGCGCGCCGCCGCGACGCGCCTCTTCACCGCCCTGGGCCATGCCGAATGGTTCACCGACGAGCCGCTCTTCCAGGCCGCTGGCATCCTGTCCGGCGCCGGGCCCGCCTTTCTGTTCCGCTTCATCGACGCGCTCGCCGCCGCGGGCGAATCGGCCGGGCTTCCGGCCGACCAGGCGGGCCGGCTGGCGCTGCGCATGGTGGAAGGCGCGGCCGCGCTCGCCGCCGCCTCCGACGCTGCCCCCGCCGAGCTCGCCCGCCGCGTCGCCAGCCCCGGCGGCACCACGGAGGCCGGCCTCAAGGTGCTGGACGAAGAGGAGGCGCTTCGCACTCTTCTGCGCCGCACCGTGGAAGCGGGCCGCGACCGCAGCCTGCAAATGGCCGCGGAAGCGCGCGGCGCCGGCGGCGCGTCCGGCAGTTGACCGGCGCGGGCGGGCGCGCCAAGCCCTGCGCCTGCCATTCTTCCGCATAAGGACAGGACATGCTTTCCGACGCCGCCGCGCGCTTTACGTTCGAGCCCAGCACCGCTCCGGTGCCGGCGGAGGCGCGCGCGCTCAGCCTCGCGGATCCCGGCTTCGGCCGAGTCTTCACCGACCACATGGCGCTGGTGCGCTATTCGGCGGACCGCGGCTGGCACGATGCAAGCGTCGAGGCGCGCCGGCCCTTCGTCCTCGATCCTTCCGCCGCCGTGCTCCATTACGCCCAGGAGATTTTCGAGGGGCTCAAGGCCTATCGCCGGCCCGGCGGCCGCGCCGCTCTGTTCCGGCCCGACGCCAACGCCCGGCGCTTCCAGGAGTCGGCCCGCCGCATGGCCATGCCGGAGCTGCCTGCCGACATCTTCCTGGAATCGATCCGGGCGGTCGTGCGGGCGGAACGGGCCTGGATCCCCGAAGGGCCGGACGGCGCCCTTTATCTTCGCCCCTTCATGATCGCGAGCGAAGCCTTTCTCGGCGTGCGGCCCGCCGGCGAATATCTCTACGCCGTGATCGCCTCCTCGGTCGGGCCTTATTTCAAGGGCGGCGCCAAGCCCGTTTCCGTCTGGGTGACTCGGGACTATATCCGCGCGGCGCCCGGCGGCACCGGCGCCGCCAAGTGCGGAGGCAATTATGCCGCCAGCCTCGCCGCCCAGGCCGAGGCGATCCGCAACGGCTGCGACCAGGTCGTCTTTCTCGACGCGATCGAGCGGCGCTGGGTCGAGGAACTGGGCGGAATGAACATCTTCTTCGTGCTGGACGGCGGCACGCTGGTGACGCCGCCGCTCGGCGGCACGATCCTCGCCGGCGTAACGCGCGACTCGATCCTCACCCTTGCCGGCGACATGGGCCTTCCGGTGCGCGAGGAACCCTATTCGATCGACAATTGGGCCGCGGACGCGGCGAGCGGCCGCCTGTCGGAATGCTTCGCCTGCGGCACCGCCGCGGTGGTGACTCCGATCGGCCGAGTGCAGGGCGCCGGCATCGACTTCGCGATCGGTGCCAACGGCGACGAAGCGGGTCCGGTCACGCGGCGCTTGCGCGACGCTCTCGTCGGCATCCAGCGCGGCGAGCGCCCGGACCCCTATGGCTGGATCGAGGATCTCGACTAGGACGGGCCGCGCGGCCGCGCTTCGGAAGGGCTTCCGCTCGCGCCGCGCGCGGCTATAAGGCCCGGCGCCTGCTGGGGCGTCGCCAAGTGGTAAGGCACCGGTTTTTGGTACCGGCATTCGCAGGTTCGAATCCTGCCGCCCCAGCCAACCGAATCCTCAAGATTCGATTCTAGAACAATGACTTGCAAGCAAAACGACAGCCGAAGCGGCTAGACTCGGTGCGGCTCAGAACGACCGCTTCAGGCTTCTTCCGCAGCACGATTCATACCGTGTGCTCGTTGGGGCCGATGCAGCGAATGTTGCCGCGCTGATTGTCGCGATCCCTATCGGCGCCTAGCTCGGCGGCGGAGTCAGGAAGGCGATGGTGAGATTCATCCGCAGCGTCGTGGCGGTGCTCGGGTCGCCGGCATCGCCGTCCAGGTTCATCGTCCACTGCGTATAAAGCGTCGGCGTCATGTAGACCGCCGAGTCGACCGACCACGGGCTGAACACCTCTTCGCCGGCGAGGTGATAGGAGAAGGTGCCGCTCAGCCCCTTGGTCACGAACATGTGACCCTGCCCCGGGCCGAAGCCGTTCTGATAGGCTCCGGACGTCGCCACCGTTGCAATCACGTTCTGCTTGCTGTTGCCGGTCACGCCGGTGAGAAAGAACTGGGCGCTCGAGATCCAAACGGCGCAATTGCCGTTGTTGGGCAGGACGCCCTTCAGCTGGTCGGTGCCCAGCGGCACCGTCCAGTTCAGGGTCCATCCTTCCGCGGCGCTTCCGGTAAGGATCGCCGCGTCTCCCACGCCGACCGAGCCGTCCGACTTCAGCAGCGGGAAGTCGAGCTCGATCGTCGCATTCTTGTTGGGAAGCCGGACATGCTGGCCGTCGGGCGCGTCGCTCACCGCCTGGGCGACCCAGTCGGCGACCCCGGCCAGAGCGGCGCCGAAACCCGCGGCATTCATGTCGAGATGGACGATGTGCGGAGGCGAAGCGAAGTTGAGGTAGAAATAGGAGGCGGCGTAGTAATTCCATGCGACGAAGATCGACCGCTTGATCGAATCGGCCCGCGCCTGGACCAGCGCCTTCAGAGCCGCGAGTTTCTCTTCGTCCGACTTGGCTTCGGCCTGAAGCGCCGCCCAGCGGGCCTCGGCGTCCTGCGACGCCTTGATCTGCGCCAGCACCACCGTCGCGTTGACGAGCTGGGCGACATAGGCGGCGAACTTGCCGCCGACCGCCTTGCCGTAGCCGACCAGCACCTTGACGCTCGCTTCATAGGTGTTGATCGCGTCCTGGACGTCGGCGGAATCGCCGACCTGGCCGCGCAACGACGTCATCCGCGCTTCGAACGCAGCGAGATAATTGTCCCAGCTGGTCACCGGATCGACCGTGATCGCGGCGAGATTGGTGGGCAGAACGCCGCCGCTGCGGTTGGCGAGGGCCTGCTCCCACAGCATGTTGCTGCCGACCAGGGTCTGCATCAGCGTCCCCTGCGACTGGGCGAGGTTCACGGCCTGGGTGGTCAGGTCGTCGCCCGCGCCGCCCGCCTGGTTCGCCTCGACGACCTTGATCAGGCCGTTCACCGAATCCATGCCGTCGCCGACCGCGGAGAAGAGGCCGTCGGCGTCGCCGCCCATGGCCTTGGCCGCGTCGCCGCCCAGTTTGACGAGGCTCACGATCAGGCCGATCTCGGCCTCCAGCTCCTTGCGGATGTTGTCGAGCTCGATCTTGATCGCGAGCGCCTGGAAATAGGCGTCGGCGGTATTGCCCTGCAGCAAAAGGTCGCCCTGCAGATCGCGAATGTCGTTGTAGAGGGAGTGGATGTTGAGCTTGATGTTGTCGAGCTGAACCTGGAGCGGCGCCGCCTCGTCGCCCGTGACGTCCTTCAGCGCCGCGCTGACGCTGGCCACCGCCTTGGAAATGTCGGACTGGGTGTCGAGCGTGTTCATCCAACTCTCGTAGGTGCCGAGCACCGTCACCAGCCGGTCCATCTGGCCGGAATAATATTCGCTCGCCAGGACCGGGACGTAGATGGCGCCCGGTGCGACGTTCAACGTGACCAGCAGGGTCGCCGCCTGGTTGTAGAGCTCGCCGTAATCGCTCGGCAGCGGCAGGCTCGACGTGGAAAGGCTGCCGGTGCAGGCGATGCTCCAGGCGAACATCGCCTGGGCGGCGGCCTTCCCTTCGTCGGTGCCTTGGTCCATCAGCGTGGCCGCCGCGGAGAAGCCTGCCCGAAGGCTGTTCAGCGCCCAGGAGCGGCTGACAAGGTCCTGGACGCTCTGCAGGCCGCCGTCGGGCACGGCGCTGTAATCGCCGCCGGCCGGAGCCTCGTAGAGGACGGCGTCCAGCGGCGAAGCGCCGAGCGCCGGGGCGACGCTGGCCGCGCCGGCTTTCGACGAGGCGATCCGAAAGGTGCCGCCGATCGCTCCGCCGACCAGGAACTGCGCGACGCTGTCGCCGCTCGAATCGAGGACCAGCGGCTGGCCGTTCAAGCTTGAAACGTCGATCTCGCGGGCCATGAGGACCAGCCCGGCGAGCTTCACGGAGGCCACGTCGACGACGAGCGTGTCGGCGAAGATGGCGACCGAGGCGGCGCCGGCGGCCGGCGCTCCCGCGATCACTTCGGAAAGACGCGCGCGAAGGCCCGCGAAGATGATGTCCACCGCGCCGCTGACCGGATCGGTCTGCGTGGTCAGCGAATTGTACTGCGCCGTGCGCGTGACGAGATCTGCCCAATCGATGGCCATCGCTTTTCCTTTCATGAAACCCGCAGCCCGGTGCCACGCCGGGCTGCGCCGACGGTTCGGGGGGCACTTGCGCCCCCCGCCCGGAATTCAGCCTGCGGGCGCCGGGATCGGCGCGCCGAACGGCGCGATGTGGTAGGAGACCAGCGAGTTGGTGGTATATTCGTTGGCCGCTTCGGCGATGACCTTCCAGTCGCTGGTCGCATTCTCCAGCTTCATCGACTGCATGATGAAGGACAGGCTGCCGAGCTGCTCGGGGGTGAAGTTGGTGGCGATGAAGTCGAGGTCGGAAGCGATTCCGGTCCACACGCCCGTCACCTGCTGCAGGGTGGTGAGAAAGGCCTGAGCCGCGTCGTTGACCGGCCCCATCTGGGTATTGAAGCCCGACAGGTCGACCTGGAGCTGCTCCTTCATCTTCTCGTCCGCGGCATCGTTGTCGCGCCTGGTGCACGCGTCGTTATACGCCTGGCGGGCCTTGGCGGCCTTGTCCCCGAGCACGCCGGCGGCGACCGCCGCAAGCGGCCAGGCCATGCCGCCGGTCAGGATCACAAGCCCGATCGAGGTCGAGCAGGCCGCGATCGTATAGTCCTTCCACTCCTTATAAGCTTCGTCCGCCGCCTCCTGGGCGACCGCGAAGTCGGCCTTGTCGCCCTGGATCGCCGTCAGGACATCCTGATAGAATGTGCTGCCCTGGGCCGTGTATTGAGCGAGGGTGTCTGTGGAAGGCTTGAGCTGCAGGTTGAAGCCGGCCAGCGCTTTCACCAGGTCGTTGCACTTGGTGAGCATGTCCGCCGCCGTGGATTGCAGGCCCCCGGGTCCGGTCAGCACCTGCGTCAGGATCGCTCCGCATTCCGCCGGCGATCCGCAATTCTTCGGATTGAGCAGGTCGATGAACTGCCCGAGCGTCTGATTGAAGGTCATCGCCGCCTGATAAAGCTTGGTCGCGAACCAGACGATGTGGGTGTACACCTCCGTCGGCGCAGTGTCGGTCTGGAGGATCGCG
>DASVQT010000177.1:0-36418 GCA_036388975.1 Allosphingosinicella sp.
ATGACGAAGGCAAGCGCGCCGCCGAAACGCTCACCTTCGATTTCGCCCGCGCCGGCCGCGCCGACGTCCGCGTCGCCCGCATCTTCAACACCTATGGGCCGCGCATGCGCCCCGACGATGGACGCGTCGTCTCCAACGTCGTCTGCCAGGCGCTGGCGGGCGAGGACATCACCATTTACGGCGACGGCTCGCAGACGCGCAGCTTCTGCTACGCGTCGGATCTCGTCGCCGGGCTGATCCGGCTCATGGACAGCGACGTGACGGACGGCCCGGTCAATCTCGGCAACCCGGTCGAGCTCACCGTCTGCGACCTCGTCGATCGCGTGCTGGCGCTCACCGGCTCCTCGTCCAAGGTGGTGAACAGGCCGCTTCCGGTCGACGACCCGCGCCGCCGCCGCCCGGACATCACGCGCGCCAAGGCGCTGCTCGGCTGGGAGCCCACGGTCGAGCTCCAGCAGGGCCTGGAACAGACCGCCGCCTGGTTCGCGAAGGAAACGGCGCGGCCGGTCTTCAGCTGGAAGCGCCCGGCGAACAGCCAGAGCTTCGGAGTCGCCGCGGAGTAGCTAGCGCCCGTAAATGCGGTCGAGGACGCGCGCGACCTCGACGAGGCGCTCGGCCTGCGGGTCGAAGCGCTCGCCCGCCGCTTGCCGCCGCGCCCAGTCCGCCGCCGCGCGCCCGCCCCATTCGTCCGGCGGCGCGGCCAGCGGCTCGCGCGACGTGCCCCGGAAGCGCTGAGCTTCGAAGTCGTAAAAGCTCCCGCCGACGTCGGACAGCGCGGCCCCGCCCTCCGTCCCGTAGAAGCTCGCTGAAATGACCGCGTCTTGCCCCGCCTGCAGCCGCCAGGAACAGGCCAGCCGCACCGACGCGCCGCCCTCCAGCGTCAGCGCCGCAGCCGCATAATCCTCGACCTTGCCCTCGGTCAGCGGCGCGCCTGCGGCCAGGAGCTGGGACGTGACCTCATCCACCGTCGGGAAGTCGAGCGCCCAGAGCGCGAGATCGACGAGGTGGACGCCGAGGTCCATGACGCAGCCACCGCCCGACAAAGCGGGATCGTAGAACCACGCCTTGTCCGGCCCGTAGGCATTGTGAAAGACGAGATCGACGGCGTAAATCCGCCCGAGCTCGCCCGCCGCCAGCAGCTCCCGGATCCGCCGCATCCCTTCCGTGAACCGGTAGGAGAAATCCACCGCCAGCAGCCGGTCCGCGGCCCGCGCCGCATCCACCACCGCCTGCGCCTCGGCGGCGGTGCGGCCGAGCGGCTTCTGGCAGAACACCGCTGCGCCGCTCTCCAGAGCCCGGATCGACTGGTCGGCATGGAGCGCGGAGGGCGTGGCGATGACGATCCCGTCGAGCCCGAGCGCGAGAAGCCCGTCGAGCCCGTCCGCCACTTCGGCACCCGGCGCCGCCTTCAGCGCTTCGGCCTGCATCTCGGGCGACGGATCGGCGATCGCCGCTGCCTCGACCGCGCCGGTGGCGACCATCGCCTCCATCCGGTGGCGGCCGATCCAGCCTGTGCCGAGGAAGCCGACGCGGGGGAGCCCCGTCACGCCGTCACCAGCGCTTTCAGGAACCCGTCCGGCCGATCCCGTGTCGCGTCCAGCGCCTCGCCGAGCCGCTCCAGCGGGTAGCTGTGCGTATAGAGCGGCGTCGGATCGAGCCGCCCCGACGCGACCGCCTCCACCGCCTCGCGGATTCCCTGCATCGACACCTCGGGATCGCGCTCGTGGGCGTTCACCACGTCGATGCCCTTCCAGTTCCACATCTGCATGTTGACCTGGCGCGGCCCGTCCTGATGGTAGCCGGCGACGATCAGCTTCCCGCCTTCGCGGACCAGCTCGCCGGCGAGGTCGAGCGGCCATTGCTTGCCGACCGCCTCGATGACCCGGTCGCAGAAGGTGCCGCCGGTCAGCTCCTTTACCTGCTCGATGATCCGGTAATGATCGTCCATCGGGATGGTCTCGGCCGCGCCGTAATGCCGGGCGAGGTCGAGCGAGAAGGGGCGGCGGGATATGGCGATGACCCGCGCGCCGGCATCGGTCGCGAGCTTCGTCAGGATCGCGCCGAGAAAGCCGATGCCGACGATCGCCACCGTCTGCCCGCTCTTGATGTCGGAGCGGCGGAAGATGTTGAACGCGCAGCCCAGCGGCTCGCCCGGGAAGGGCTTGCCCGCAAGGCTCTCGGGCAGCTTCACCACCGCCGAAGCTTCGGCGATGTCGTGTTCGGCATAACTTTTGTAGCTCAAGGCCGCGACCCGGTCGCCGACTGCGAGCTCCTCGACACCCTCGCCGACCGCATCGACGATGCCCCAGCCTTCATGGCCGAGCGAACCCGGCTCGGTCGGAAATTGCATCCAGTCCGGCCCCTGCCACGGCGTCAGGTTGGATGCGCAGACGCCGCATCCTTCCAGCCGCACCCGCACCTGCCCGGGGCCGGGCTCCGGCACCCGGACCTCGTCGACCCTGATCGTTCCCGGCGCGGCGAGAACCGCCGCGCGCATCGTTTTTTGCTGTGCATTCATGGCGCGCGCACTGCCCGCTCCGCTTCACGAATGGAAGCGCGAATTGGTCGGATCGATGCCGATGGGCTGCGGCCCCGCAGGGCAAGAAGATTTGGTCGGGGAGAGAGGATTCGAACCTCCGGCCCCTGCCTCCCGAAGACAGTGCTCTACCAGGCTGAGCTACTCCCCGACCGATCGGGCCGCCCCTCGAAAGGGCCGGCGTCAGGCCGGGCGTCTATACGGAGGGGCCGGCGCGAGTTCAAGCCGCGCCCCGAACTTATTGTGGCGGATCGTAAAAGCCTTCGGTGGGCGGCTCCTGCTCGGCCGGCGGCGTGTAATATTCGTCCGTCGACTGCGGCTGCGCCGGCTCGGGGGAGCCGGGCTGCGGCGTCCGGTTGGGATCGGTGGGCTGCGGCTGCCCTTGCGGTTCGTTTGCCGGCACCGCCTCCGCCGGCTGCCCGGCGGGCGGGCCCTGCTGGGGTGCGGGCTGGGGCGCGGCTTCTATCGTGCCGGCGGCGGGCAGAAGCAGAAAGGCGATGGCGGTGTTCACGACGATGAACAAAGCGAGGAGGGCGAGCATGGCCCCAGCGGACGTTCCGCCGGCGGCACGTGCGCGCTGCACGGCGGCCGCACGGTCGCCGGCGCCGCCCAGCCCCGCCACGGCGCTTTCCGCCTGGCGGCGGTACAGCCGGTTGCCGTTCAAGCCGAACCAGATCGCGATCGCGAAGATCGCCGCGGCGGCAACGGCATTGACGATCGGGCTCAGCGCACCGGCGATGCTCAGCACCAGCAAAGCGGCGGCGAGCCCGCCCGCAAAGGGCCACATCTTGCGATAAGCGGCCCAGAAGGCGGTGAACAGAAATGCGGTCCAGCTCCACCCGCCGGTACCGCGCCGCCAGCGGGAAAGGTAATGATCCGCTTTGGGCCCGACATAGGCGCGCAGCAGCTCCTCGTCCGCCGGTTCGTCGCTCCCCGCGGGCGCCGCGGCCGCCGCACCGGGCCATTGCGAGGCACCGGCTGAAGCCGCGGACGCCGACGCTGCGGGCGGCTGCTGTGCCGGCGGTGGCGAAGGCTGCGGAGCCGAAGAAGGCCCGGCGGCGGCAGTCGTGTCCGGCACGCCGGCGGCAGCGCGAAGCTCGCGCGCGAGGCGATCCAGGCCCTCCTCGCGCTGCGGGCCGAACGCATCGGTCCAGTGGCGGATCTTGAGAAATAAGGCGAGGCCGGGGCCAGGCTGCACGTCGCCGGTGCGCACCGGAAAGATCGGCTTGTGCAGACTGAACGCCATTTCCGTCTCGACGCGGACGTAGGGCGACTTGTTCGCCTTGTCGGTGACGAGGACCAGGAAGGCCGCGCAAGTCTCGATCGCTTCCTGCAGCGCTTCCGAATAGTCGACGCCCGGCCGAACGTCGCGCGGCGCGATCCAGACGGTGAGGCCCCGCTCTTCGAGATAGCGGGTGATGGCGTTCGCCTCGTCCCGGTCGTCCGAACCGTGGCTGAGAAAGATGTGGCCGCCCGTTTCGCTCATGCTCGTTGCCCCTTCGCGGCCCTGAGGCCCGTGCGCAGCTAGGACGAAGCCGAAGGGCTTGCCAAGTCCGATCGCCCGTTCAGCGCGTCCGCGCCGCCGCCAGCATGTCGGCGACTGCGACGAACTTCTCGCGCGGCGAACCCGGGCGGGCGCGGCTCGCCTCCGCCGCCTCGATCTGGCGCCAATCGTCGAACGAGACGACCTCCGCACCGCGGCTCGCCAGCAGGCGATCGAGCCCTTCGGCGCCGGCCCGAGCCCCGCTTTCTCCGCCCGCGCCCGCAAAGTGGGCAGCGATGGTC
This sequence comes from Allosphingosinicella sp., assembly GCA_036388975.1. Taxonomy (GTDB): domain Bacteria; phylum Pseudomonadota; class Alphaproteobacteria; order Sphingomonadales; family Sphingomonadaceae; genus Allosphingosinicella. The sequence goes on from DASVQT010000177.1 coordinate 4,322, forward strand.
TCGGCGACTTCGTAGCCATCCGGCCGGTTGGTGCCGATGGTTCCGCTCGGCCCGCGCCGCGCCCAGCCGACGCAATACAGATTGCCGCCGATCACGCCGTCGCGGTTGGCGAAGCGGCCGCGATCCTCTTCATAAGGGACGCCTTCGATGGGCGGCGTCTTGTAGCCGATGCAGCTCACGACCAGCCCCGCTTCCACGGCATAGGTTTCGCCGGTGCCGACGGCGCGGCCTTCGCCGTCGAGCCGCGTGCGCTCGACGACCACGCGCTCCGCCCTTCCGTTCCCTTCGATGGCGAGCGGCTTCGCGAAGAAATCGAAGTGGATGGTCTTGCGCTTGCCGCGGGGCAGCGAGGCGAAGTCGCGAAGATGCGCGACGGATTTGCGCAGTCCGGGCTCGAGCGCCGCATCCTCTTCGGCGGGCGGGAAGTCGGCGAGATCCACTTCGGGCACCGCGTCTTCCAGATGGCCGAGCTCGCCCAGCTCCTTGGGCGTCATCTGCATCTGGTGCGGCCCGCGACGCCCGAGCACGTGAATGTCGCGGATGGCCGAGTTGCCGAGCGCTTCGAAAGCGTGTGACACGATGTCGGAGCCGACGAATTCGGCGGGCGTCTTGGCAAGGATGCGCGCCGCGTCCAGCGCGACGTTGCCGTTGCCGATGATCGCCGCCGAGGCCGAGCCGAGCGGCGGCTCGAGACCGGCAAACTCCGGATGCCCGTTATACCAGCCGACAAAGGCGGCGGAGCCGATCACGCCCGGAAGGTCGTCGCCCGGAATGCCGAGCCGGCGGTCGTTCGGCGCCCCGGTGGCGAAGATCACGGCGTCGTACAATTCGGTCAATTCCGCGACCGACACGTCCGTCCCGACTGAAACGTTGCCGACGAAGCGTACGCCGGGCGACAGGCCGACCTTCTCGTAGCGCTTCGACACGGCCTTGATCGACTGGTGGTCGGGCGCGACGCCGAAGCGAATAAGGCCGTAAGGCACGGGAAGGCGATCGATCATGTCGATACGCACCGCCTCGCCCAACGCCTTCTGGAGCGCTTCGGCGCTGTAATAGCCGGCGGGTCCCGAGCCGACGATCGCCACGTGCCGCATCAAACCGCTCCCGCTCCTGCCTCGAAGCGCAATGCTAGCGGCGGGACGCGGTCTGGCAAGGCCGCGTTCAGACGGCCGCCGCTATGCACTCGCTATGAAGAAGACCCTGACATTCGCCCTTGCCGCCGCGGCTTCGCTCGGCGGCGCCCTTCCGGCGGCGGCGCAGCCGGAATCCCGACCCGCGATCGAGGAACGGGAAGCGAGCATTCCCTTTCTCCACATCGGCCGGGCGCGCACCTTTCGCGCGATCGACGACCACACGCTCTACCTTCGCGCCACCAACCGGCAATGGTACCGCGTGACCACGCTCGGCATGTGCCGCAACCTCCAATGGGCGCACAATATCGGCGTCGACACGTTCGGCTCCGCCTTCGACAGGAACAGCTTCCTGATCGTGGACGGCGAGCGCTGCGCCCTGCGATCGGTGGTGCGCAGCGAGGAGCCTCCGAAGCGCTCCCGGCGCGGCAGCCGCAGCGCGCGCAGCTAGCGCCGGTCCTCGAGCAGCTCCGTTCCCTTCTTCTTCAGCATCGCCTCGATCGGCTTTGCGAAGAAGGACAAGGCGGCCGGGAGCATCAGCTCGACCCGGACCACCGCTTCCAGCACTTCGATACGGGCGCTGACGGCCTGGCCCATGGCGGTGACCTTGAGGTTCAGCCGATCGCCCTCCCACGAGGATTCGGCCTGGGCGTTGCCGGGAACATGGTTGGCGATTCCGCCGACGCCGCGCTCGATGCGGCGCCGCGCCTCCTCCTGGCCGACGCGGTGGGGAATGTCGACGACGTGGGGCTGGGTCATGGCGGCGGTCTAGCGGCGGCGGCGCGCCCGGGCCAAGCTTATTCTAGTCAACGGTGCGTTTACCACGGCTCCTAACGCGGCGCTTACCGCAAAGCGCCTAGGCCCGCTCCATGGCCAAGACCGCGCGTCTCCCGTCCCTCCTGCACTTCAAGCGGAACCTCGTCCGGGACGAGGGCGGAGCGACGCTGATCGAATTCGCTTTGGTCCTGCCGCTCCTGGCGTTGATGCTGCTCGGAACCATCGACCTCGGCCGCGGCCTCGCGACCAAGTTCCACCTCGAGCAGGCGACGCAGCAGACGATCGAACTCGCGAATCTGGGCGGACGTCCGCTGGCCAGTTACGGTTTCCTGGTCACGGAGGCGGCAAGCGCGGCCTCGGTTCCGGCGGCGCAGGTGACGCTGGATCAGTGGCTCGAATGCCGAACCGCGGCCGGCGCCACCCGGCGCGAGGCGAGCTTCACCGGCTCCTGCGCGGCGACCGAGCAGACCGCCCGCTACGTCACCATCACCATCTGGAAAGACTATATTCCGATGTTTCCATCCATCCCGCTTCTGGGCGCAGTGGGCAGCGGCGCGAACGGGGCCATCCGGCTCACCGCCGACTCGGGAGTGCGGGTGCAATGAAGCGCTTCCTGTCCCGTCTTCGCCGCAATGCGAGCGGCGTCACCGCCATCGAATTCGCGCTGGTCGCGCCCGTGCTCATCCTGATGGTCGTGGGCATCGCGCAGATGGGCGCGATCTTCTACGGCCATGCGGCGCTGCGCAACGCCGTGTCCGAAGGCGCGCGCTATGCGACCATCCACCCGCGCCCTACCGCCGCGCAGGTGATCGCACGCATTCAGGAGAATCAGCCCGACAGCGTGCCCGGCACCTACGGCACGCCCGTGGTCACCTATTCGCTGAACGGCACGACGGGCTATTGGCGTGCCAACGTTTCGATGCGCTACACGGCAACCTTCGATTTCGCCGTCGGCAAATTCTCGATGAACTTCGATTACAGCCGCCAGGCGAACGTCTACCCTTCGGCGACGGGCTGAGCCGCCGCCCCCGCTCAGGGCGCGAGCCCGAGCCCATCCCCGGCGGTCCCGGCCGGCAGGCGGCGAATCACCGCGGCGCGATCGAGATCCACCTCCGCGATCGTGCTCAGTCCCGTTTCGGCAACGAACAGCCGCCGGCCGTCGCGTGAGAACATGATCGTCACCTGCTGGGCTTCCCGCCTGCCGCTCACCGTTACCGTTCGAACGACCCGCCGCGTTGCCGCATCGATCACCGTCAACGTCCCGTCGCCGTGGTTGGAGGTCACGATTCGCCGGCCGTCGGGACTGGCGAGCACGCGGATCGGCGTTGGGCCGGTCGCGACTTCGCCCAGCCGTTCGAAGGTCGCAGCGTCGTAGACCTGGACTCGTGCGCCTTCGAGGTCGCCGACCCACAATGTGCGCCCGTCCGGCGTGAGCGCGATGCCCTCCGGCCGGCCGCCGACGGCGATGTCGCGCAGCTTCCGCCCCGCCGCCAGATCGAGGACGCTCACCGTTCCCCCGGCGATGTTGGCGGTGAAGGCACGGCGTCCGTCCGGCGAGACGACGACCATGTGCGTGCCCTCCTGCCCCGTCGGAATCGTCGTCACGGCATATCCGCGCCGCGTGTCGACCACCGCGACCGAGCGGCTGCGTTCGGTGGTGGCGACGAGCCGCCCGTCGGCGAGCCAGACGAGGCCGTGCGGCCCTTCGTTGGGCGACAGGTCGATCGTGCGCAGCCTGGTACGCGAAGCGATGTCGAACATGTCGATGGAGCGGGCGCCGTAGGAGACCACCGCCGCAATGCGGCCGTCCGGCGACACGGCGATTTCGTGCGGCATCCGTCCCGTCGCGACGCGGCCGAGCTCGCGCCCGTCCGCAAGGGACACGAAGCTCAAAGTGTCTTCGCCCTTGTTGCCGATGAGAAGGGTGCCGCCGCCGGCGCCCGGCGCGGCGCCGTTGCCGGCCCGGCTCGAACCGTCGGCGGAAGCGCAGGACGCCAGCCCCAGCGCCGCCGCCGCAAGCACCCACATCCGCTTCATCTCATCTCTCCTTCGTTTCATCGGTCCGGACGCTAGCGCGGGCGCGGCGGGGGTGCAAAGCCGCGCCGCCTTTGCCATAAGCCGGGCCGTGCCTAGGCTTTCACTCCTTGCCGCCGGCGTCCTCGCCGCGGTTTTTGCCTGTTCCCCGGCGCCCGCTTGGGCCCAGCAGCTTCCCGAAGGCCAGGGGGAGGCGGAATATCGGGCGTGGCTCGCCGCCAGCCCCGGCACGCGCGCGTCCGTGCTGTCCTTCGAAAGCTGGCAGGAAGCGGCGGGCGTCGCCGGCGTGCTTCCGACTTGGCAGGTGATCCGCACCGCGAGCATGTGGCGCGTGTGCAATGGGCCGCCCTTCGAAGTGCCGCCCCCCAACCAATGGCCGGGCATGACCAGGACGCTGCGCTACATACGCGATCATGTCCGCCCGGCGCTCGGCGACGTGGAGGCCGTTTCCGGTTACCGGAACCCGGCGCTCAACGCCTGCGCCCAGGGGGCCGCGACCAGCGCACACCGCGACTTCTTCGCTCTCGACCTCGTTCCGCTGCGCCCCGTTGAGCGCGGCGAACTGTTCCGGATCCTGTGCAGGATGCACGCGCAAAGCGGCCGCAATTCCGGCGTCGGTCTCGGATTCTACGCGTTTCAACGCTTTCACATCGACACGCGCAGCTTCAGGCGCTGGGGAAGTGCCGGGCCGCGCGGGAACGAATCTCCCTGCGCGGTTCTCGAACGCGGAGAGGATCCGCTCGCACCGCCGCTGCCGCCGCCGCCCGCTCTCCCGGAGGTTCCGCAGCAGCCGGTGACGGCGCCACCTCCGCAGCCGGATCCGGCACCCATTCCCTAAGCGCTTGGGCGGGCTACCTGTTGGCCTCCCGAAGCCACGGGAAAGGCGGCCGGACTCGAAGGGAACCAATCGAGAGTCAGCTCGCGTTCATGTGAATTTCGCTATAAAATCAATCACGTAGCCGGGGCGGGATCATCCAACGGCACGGGGAACGGACCGCTTGAAAGCGGTCGCCGGGCAGGCGCCGCGCCGCCCTTCAACGCAAAGGACAGAGATGTTGAAACGGATCGGTCTTGCCGCGCTTCCAGCTCTTGCGCTCCTCACGCTCGGCTTCGCCAACGTCGATGCGAGCCACGCTCCCGCCCAAGCCGCTCTGACGCCGGCCGTGCCGGTCGCGCCCTTCGATCTTTCCGCTCCGATACAGGCTCCGGTCCAGCAGGCGCCGGTGCAGGCCGCCCCTGCGCCCGCCGCACCGGCCGCGGCGCCGGTTCACGCTCATCAGCATAACGACGGCCCTTCGTCCGCGCCCGGGCAGGACCTCGCCGACTATCGCGCCTGGCTCGCCCGTTCCGCCGCGAACCGCGAGGCGGTCCGCGCCTTCCGGACCTACCTCGACGCGGAAGGACTCGGCGACGTCATCCCCGTTTGGCAGCTCATCCGCACCTCCTCCTCGTGGCGCGAATGCGGCGCCGACCGCTTCGAGGTCGCGCCGCGCGACAAGTGGGAGAATATCACGACCACGCTGAAGTTCGTCCGCGACGAGGTCGAGCCCGCCGTCGGCAAGGTCGAGGCGCTGTCCGTTTATCGCAATGAAACGCTGAACCGCTGCTCCAACGGCGCGCCGGCGAGCGCCCACCGCCTCTTCTTCGCGCTCGATCTGAAGCCCGTCTCCGACTCGGTGAGCCGCCCCGGCATGATCAGCCGCGTCTGCGCCGCGCACCGCCGTTCGGGCAGCGCCTACGATGCGGGCCTCGGCTTCTACTCCGGCCGGCGCTTTCACGTCGACAGCCACGGCTTCCGCAAATGGGGCCCGGACGGCCGCGGCGCGAGCAGCCCCTGCGCCACCGGCCATTACGCCTGAGCGCCGCCGCAGAGGATCGCTAGCGAAAATGAGGGAGCGGCCGGAAGGTCGCTCCCTTTTTTCGTGCCGTCAGCCGTCCGCGGCGCGCAGGGCTTCGGCGTAGGTCGAGAGGGTGTCGGCGGCGGCGGCGGCGAGCGGCGAATCGACGTCGCGCGCCAGGGCCTCGCCGAGTTCGCGCATGTAATCGGCCGCTTCGGCGCCGGTCAGCACGCCCTTCGACACCAGCATGGCGAAGATGGCCGATGCCGTGATCGACTGCGTCTCCACAAGCGCGCGCAGGTTGCGGGCATTGTCCTCGTCGGCCTGGGCCCTGGCGGCCGGCGCTTGGCGATTGAACAGAAACCCACTCATCTACTCATCCTTCACTCGGTGACGCGAACCGCGACAACGCGCGCGCGGCGCTTGCGCTGCATCGCTCGAGCAAGTCTGCGCCGTCTTCAGTCGCGTCCCTCGAGCAGCGGCCGCATCGCGACCAGCTCGGCGTAAAGGAAATCGGCAAAGGCGCGGACCCGGGCGGTGCGGCGCAGGTCCTGGTGGACGAGGAGCCAGAGATCGGTGACGAGGCCCGGAACGCGGCCGCCGAGGCGACGCAGGGCAGGGGACGCATCGCCGAGGTAGCAGGGCAGGAGGGCGAGGCCCATCCCGCTCGCCGCCGCCGCAACCGCCGCGGTGAAGCTCGCCGTTCGGAAGGCGATACGCTCCGGCGCCACATTGTCAGTGATCCAGGAATAGGCCCTGAGATGGGCGAGGCTGTCCTCGAAGCCGATCCACGGCGCCGCCTCCGGTGCGCTGGCGAGCGGTTCGGCGGCATAGATGCCGAAGGTGACGGAAGCGACGCGGCGGCCGTGAAGATTTTCGGGCGGCGCGACCGATGGGCGCAAGGCGATGTCGGCTTCGCGGCGCGAAAGGTTCAGCAACTGGCTGCCGGTCACGAACTCGACGAGGATTTGGGGGTGCACCTCGGCGAAGCGCGCGCAAAGCGGCACGACCCACGGCGTCAACGTGTCGGTCGTGGTGAAGCGGACGAGACCGGAGGGCCGCAGATCCTCGCCGGCGAGCCGCCGTTCCAGCGCGACAACATCTTCGTCCATCCGCCCCGCGAGCGCGAGCACGGCTTCGCCCGCCGCGGTCGGGACGTAGCCGTCGCGCCTGCGGTCGAACAGACAGACGCCGAGCTTGTCTTCGATGGCCGCGATGCGGCGGAACATGGTCGAGTGGTTGACTTGGAGGCTGCGCGCCGCGCCGGCCAGCGATCCGGCGCGGCCGATGGCGAGCACGTCGCGAAGATCGTCCCAGCCGAGCTTCCTTTGCACAGACGCAAGCTCCTTTCTGCGAAATCGGCGGATCGATTGCGGCAGCCTATCAGGCTTATGGCCGGCGGCAAGCCGAGCGAGGGAGTTTGACCATGCTGATCGACGGACGTTGGAGTGCGGGCGCGGCGCTGCCCCGCGACCGGACGGGGCGCTATGTCCGTCCCGAAACCGCCTTCAGGAACTGGATCACGCCGGACGGAAGCCCCGGGCCGACGGGAACGGGCCGGTTCCGGGCGGAGCGCGGACGCTACCACCTCTTCGTGTCGCTGCTCTGCCCCTGGGCATCGCGCGCGCTCGCCGCCTTGAAGCTCAAGGACCTGGAGGGCGCCGTCACGGTCACCGTGCTCGATCCCGTCGCCGGGCCGGAAGGCTGGCGCTTTGCGGCCGGCGATCCCGATCCGGTAGCCGGCGCCGCCCACCTCCACCAGATCTACACTCTTGCCGACCCGTCCTTCACGGGCCGTGTCACCGTTCCGGTGCTCTGGGACCGGAAGCGGCGGACGATCGTGAGCAACGAATCGGCCGAGATCGTGCGGATGTTCGATCGCGGCTTCGGCGCGATCGCCGGCGGGCGCTACGATCTCAAGCCGGACGATCTCGCCGCACGGATCGAGGCGCTGAACGCGCAGCTCCATTCGGAGGTCAATGACGGCGTCTACAAAGCCGGCTTCGCCGCGACGATCGAGGCGCATGAAGACGCGGTGCGGAGGCTGTTCGCCATGCTGGCGACGCTGGACGCGCGCCTGGACAGCGCCGGGCCTTTTCTCTTCGGCGACCGGTTCACGGAAAGCGACCTCAGATTCTTCGTCACCCTGGTGCGGTTCGACGCAGCCTATCACCCGTTCTTCGGCTGCGACCGCGCCCGCATCGCCGACCATCCCGCCTTGAGCGCCTACCTCGCCCGGCTGCTCGCGATTCCGGAGCTCGCCGCGACGGTGAACATGGATCATATCGTGCGCGGCTATGCGGCTTCAGGGGCTCGGCAGGCCTGGCGGCGCGCGGCCTAGGCTTTGTAATGAACGAGATCCCAGCGATTGCCGTAAAGGTCTTCGAAGACGGCGACCTTGCCGTAGGGCGCCTCGAGCGGCGGGCGGACGAAGCGGACGCCGGCCGCGGTCATGGCGCTGTGGTCGCGGTCGAAATCGTCAGTCGCGAGGAACAGGAAGACGCGGCCGCCGGCCTGGTTGCCGACGAACGCCTCCTGCTCCGCCGTCGCGGCGCGGGCGAGCAGGAGCGAGGCGCCCCCGCCGCCGGGCGGCGCGACCACCACCCAGCGTTTTCCCTGCTCGTCCTGCGGCACGTCGTCGACGAGCGTGAAGCGCAATTTTTCGGTGAAGAAGGCGATCGCCTCGTCATAATCGCGGACGACGAGGGCGACATGGGCGATGGACCGGCGCATTGGGCTCCTTTCGGGTGCGCTCCTAGCATGGGGAGCGCGCATCCGGGAGGCGGCGCCGGGTCCGCCGCTTTTTACGCGTATGGGGCGACCCAGGCGGCGACGAAATAAAGCAGGATCGCGATTGGGCCGAGCACGAACAGGCTGGCGACGGCGCCGAGGCGGACGAGGGTCGGATCGAAATCGAGGCTGCGGGCGAGGCCGGAGCAGACGCCCATCATCTTCGCATTGGAGCGGTCGAGGGCGTAACGGGCGGTCATTGTCTTGTTTCCTGAAAATGATGGTTGGGGGAGGGCCTCGCGGCCGGTCGTTCTCAGACGATCTGGACGACCGGGCCGATGGCGGCCGAGACGAACACCAGGCTGGTGACGACGGCGGCGAAAACCGAGAAAGCGGCGGTGTGAACGTTGGCGAAAGTCATTGTCTTCAGTCCCTTTGAGCGGCGGCCGGACCATCCGGCTGCCATGCCGGGATATCAGCATGGCGCGTGCCAAACGTGAAAAGACGCGGAAATCCGCCATTTTTGCTCGGCCGAGGGCAAAGGCTCGGAACTCCCGCCGCCAAGGCTTGGCGGATTTCGCCATTGTTTGGAAAGGCGTCTGGCCGGTTGCGCGACCCGGCGCCTGTGCCTAGCTAGGAGCCACAGTTTGGAGGAGGTGGCCATGAGCGACAGAAGCGGACCGATGACCTGCCCGGTGGACGGCACGACCCTGGTGATGAGCGCGCGCCAGAATATCGAGATCGACTATTGCCCCACCTGCCGCGGCGTGTGGCTGGACCGGGGCGAGCTCGACAAGATCATCGAGCGCAGCCTTTCCGAGACGCCGGCCGCGGCCGCGCCGGCCCCGGCAGCCGCCGTGCCGCCGCCCCCGCCCAATTACGTGCCGCCGCCCCAGCCCCATTATGCGCCGCCGCCGCACCAGCCGCATTACGGCGATCCGTATCGCGGCCATCACGGCGGCCACCATTACCCGCACAAAAGGCGCAAGAGCTTCCTCGAGGAGCTGTTCGACTGATCGAGCGGGCGGCGGCGCCATGCCGCCGCACGGAATGAAAAAAGGGGGCGTTCGCAGTCGCGGGCGCCCCTTTTCCTTGCGCCGCGGAAATAATCCATCTCGGTCCGGTTCCGGTGCTTTCTCCCAGTGGCCGCGCACCGCCGGGCGATGTAGCTTGTTGTTTCGGGGGCGGCATCAATTGGCATGGAATCCATTCGGATTCCTGGCGGGCGGCGTTTCCGGCCGCACGCGCCTCGCGGAACAGGAGAGGCGGACGAACCGGAGACGTCCATGCCCATCGTCAGCGCAGCCGCGCAAACCCCTCGCGACCCGTCCTTCAAGCAGACCGACATCGCCGCGGTGCGCGCCATCGCCCAGGCGGCCGTCGACGTCGAGCTCTTCACGATACCGCTCTACATGACGAGCCTGTATTCGATCGAAGGCTATCGCGAAATCAACGATCCGCCGGCGCAACCCGTGCCGCACGGGCCGCTGTACAAGGGCCGGCTCTGGCCGGGCATGGACACGAGCGCGCTGAGCTCCGGGCAGCCGCCGCTCACCGCCAATCAGCAGGCGTTCAACACGCTTTTCTCGATCTTCATCGAGGAAATGCTCCACCTCCAGATCGCGGCCAACATGGCCTCCACGATCGGCGTCGAGCCGAGCTTCACCAGCACCGCGCTTCAAAGCCCGACCAACGGCTGGCTCTGCTACGGGCCGACCAACACCGTCATTCCGCACATCGTCGATCTCGCCGACACGACGACGGGCCTCATCGTCGACATCGGCCCGCTGGATCCGGAGCGGGTCGGCCTGTTTCTCGCGATCGAGCAGGATCACGAAGCCTTCGTCGGCGAGTTGTCGCCGGGCAGGGCTTCCAAATACGACCTGCAATTCCCGCTCGCCGGCTGGACGCCGCAGCAGCCGCTGCCCTTGTTCGGCACGATCGGGGTCATGTACCAATTCTACTGGGACTATCTCAACCTCACCTACACGGACGGCACCACCTTGTGGGAGGCGGTCTACGCCAACGATCCGCTCGGGAAGGGCCAGCAGGATTATTTCAACTGCGGCAAAGGCACGCAGGCCGAATATCCGGGCGTTCCCCTCCACATCAGCGAATTGCTTTGCGGCACGCCGACGCTGCAGCAGATGGGCGACATGATCGATGCGATCGTCGATCAGGGTGAAGGCTCGCTGCCGACCAATCCGGCGCCGCCCTCGCCCGAGGTGCTCGCCCAATATCAGCCGGACCCGGCGGCGCTCGCCGTCAATTATCCGAGCTACGATTCGGACGGCAACCCCGCGCCTTCGGCCGACGCCTATGCGCGCACCACCGGCGACGCGACCGACCATTATGCGCGCTTCCAGACGATCCAGTCCCTGCTGCCGCAGGTCACCACCTGGGCGACGGCCGGCAAGTCCGGCAACTGGTCGGCATCGGACCTGATCGACCCGAGTCAGTATCAGGGCAATCCGTACAACATCCCGTCCCCAGACGACATGGCAAACGCCATGAACGAGATGTACACCACCACCGAAGCGCCGCCCGGCCCGAACAGCGCGACCAGCTATTTCGAGCTGCTGAGCCAGGCGGTCGTCGCCGACATCAAGGCGGTGACGACGACCCTCAATCTGTATTGGGCGAGCGACTGGGACCAGACGTCGCTGCCCTCCTTCCCGACGCCGACCATGACCCAGAGCGGGGCGCGCATGTCCACGGTCTGGGCCGTGTTCGGCAAGGCGCCGGACCTGTCGCTCGGCGTGCCCGACATCGCCAAAGGCACGCTCTACCACAGCTGCCAGGGCCTCGAACTCGCCTCCAACGGCGCCAATGCCTGCGCCCAGGTGGAGGTCTTCCACGGCTGCATCGGCACCAACAATTGCCAGGCGCAGGGGGGCTGCGGCTTCCCCCATACCTGCAATGCCGGCGGCGGCTGCGGATCGACCTCGCTCACGATCAGCGAAGGCGTGGACGCGGTTTCGGCCAACACGGCCGGCCGCTGCGGCGTTTCGGCGATGAAGGCCGGCGACATCGCGCCGCGTGCCTGCCCGGTCGGCGGCAAGGCGGGCGGCGAAAGCGCGGAAGCGGTGAAATGCGGCGTGAGCTGCGCTTCCGCCAAGTCCGATCAGCCGGAGGCTTCGCTCAAGGGCACGTGCAACCCGTTCGCGGTCGTGACGTCCGCGCCGGGCGACAACAAGTGCGCGGGCTTCGGCGGCTGCTCGGTTCCGATCTCGGCCTATCAGATCTACCCGCGCACGGCGAAGGACTCGCAGGGCAATTGGGAGCCGACCGGAACCATGACGGTCTACGACTTCCAGCAGGACAGCACCGGCTACCATTCCAAGATCGTCGGCCAGATCCCGTTCCACGCCGGCGATTACGTGCCGCAGATCGCCTATGACGCGTTCAGCGCGGTGATCACCAGCCGCGGCGAGACGCCGTCGGCCATGCAGCAGCCGAGCCTTCTCCGGCTCGTCTTCCCGCCCTCGACGTGAGCGGGACGGTCCCGCGCTCCGGCGGCGAACGGCTCGGCCTGCCCCACCTCGGCGACGGGGTGGGGCTGCGCGAGCCCCACTTCGCGCACCTCATGCACACGCCGCCGGAGGCATGGGACGTCGACTGGTTCGAGATCATCAGCGAAAACTATATCGGGCATGCCGGCTATGCCGCGTTCGTGCTGGAGCATGTCGCGGCGCATCGCCCGATCGTGATGCACGGCGTGTCCCTGTCGATCGGGTCGGCGGCGCCGATCGACATGGATTATGTGGATGCGCTCAAGGCACTGGCCGAGAAGGTGAAGCCGGCCTGGATTTCGGACCATCTCTGCTGGACCGGCATTGCCGGCTATAACAGCCACGACCTCCTGCCGATGCCGCTGACAGAAGAAAGCCTCGCCCACGTCGTGTCGCGCATCCGGCAGGTCCAGGACCGGCTCGGCCGGCCGCTGATCCTCGAAAATCCGAGCTCCTATCTCCAATATTGCTCGGACCAGATGTCGGAATGTGAATATATCGCGCGCATGGCCGAAGCTTCGGGCTGCGGCCTGCTGCTCGACGTCAACAACGTGTGGGTGAGCTCGGTCAATCACGGCTTCGACGCCGAAGCCTATGTCGATACCGTTCCGGCGGACCGGGTCGTCCAAATCCACCTCGCCGGCCCGAGCGACTGCGGCACCCACCTGCTGGACACCCACGATTCGCCCGTTCGGGACGAAGTCTGGGCGCTTTACCGCCGCGCGCAGGAACGCACGGGCGGCGTGCCGACCCTGCTCGAGTGGGACTCGAACGTCCCCGCCTGGCCGGACCTGCTGGCGGAGCTCGCAAAGGCGAAGGCGGTGCGCGCCGGCTGGCTCCCCGGCGCGGGCGACGCAGTGCAAGACGCTCCGGAGCCCGCCAAGGTCGCGGCCTGTGGCTGAGCTCGCCCAGCTCCAGCATTGGATGCAGCGGGCGATCTTCGCCGGCGGCGCGCGCGCCGATTTCGCGGGCGAGGTGGTGACCGGAAACGACCGCCTGTCGCCTGCCGAATGCGTCGGCATCTATGCGGGCGGCTACCGCATGCGGCTGATCGAATGCCTGCGCGACGAGTTCCGCGCCCTTCGCCTGTTCGCGGGCGAGACGGCGTTCGACCTTTTCGCCTCGGGCTATATCGACAGCCACCCGTCCTCCCGGCCGAGCCTGTACGATTTCGGCGCCGGCTTTGCCGACCATCTCGCGGCGACGGCGCCGCCCCAGGTGGCCGAGCACGGGTCCCCGTTCCGCATCCCCGCCCAGCTCGCCCGCATCGAACGGGCGCGCAGCGAGTCCCGCCGAGCCGTCGGCGTGGAGCGGGAGCAACGGCCGTCCGGGCCGCTGCTCGCGGCCGGCGTGCGGCTTCGCATTCCGGACAGCGTCCGGCTGCTCCGGCTCGACTTCGACTTCGCGCCCTTGCTCGCCGCCGCCGAACGAGGCGAACCCGGGCCGATGCCGGCCGCCGAGCCGACCTGCGTCGCGGTCGCGCGCAGCCGCTGGCATGTCCGCGTCCACCGGATCGCGCCGCGGCGCTTCGCCTTTCTAGAGGCGCTCGCCGCCGGCGACGGCGATGCCGAGGCCGCGCTCACCGCCTATGGCGGAGAGCCGGGCGCGGCGCGGGTCGATCTGTCCCTGTGGCTGCCCCATGCGGCCGCGGCCGGCATCGTCGCGCGCCGCCGGGCCTGAGGTCCGGATCCTAGCGCGGGCGGCGCTCGAGGTAGAGGTAGGCGGGGTCGAATTCGGCGGTCTGCTGAAGGCGAGGGAGATCGTGAACGGTGACGGCGCCGCCGCGAAAGGTCACCAGCCGATCGTCGCGAAGCTGCTTCAGCATGCGGTTGACGTGAACCGAGGTGAGCCCGGTCGCGTCGCCGAGATCGAGCTGCGTGATGGGCAGCGCGAAGCTGCCGTTTTCGACCAGTCCGACCGTGTCGAAGCGGAGATACAATTCGCTCAGCAGGTGGGCGAGGCGGGCGAGCGCCGGGCGGCGGCCGACCGAAAGGATCTTCTCGCGCTGGATCGCCGAGTCGATCAGCGTCGAAAACCAGAGCAAGCGGGCGAGATGCGGCTCGTCCTCCGTGATGCCGCGGATCGTCTCATGGGGAACGAACGCGACGCGGGTGCGGGTCAGGGCGCCGACATTGTGATCGAGCCGCTTCAGCAGGAAGCCGTGAAGATCGGTGAAATCGCCGGCGACGTGCAGTTCCTGGATCTGGCGCTGCCCGTCGGACAAATCCTTGTAGCGCGCGACCACGCCTTCCAGGGTCAGCGTCGAATGGGTGAGCGGCGTTCCGGCGCGCACCATGGTCTTGCCCGCGGCGAATTCCGCCGTGTCGGACACGGCGGCGCGCAGGACCTGCTCTTCATGCGCGGACACGTCGTCGCGGGCGCGCAGCTTCAGGAGAAGGCGGTGGACGGGATCGCTGTCAGCCGCCATCGCGCGCCTTCCGGTCGGACTCCGCTTCGGCCGAAACGCCCGCGGCGCGAAGCTCGCGATCGAGGCCGCCGGTCAGCCACAGCCGCCACATGCGGAAATCCGCCCGCAGCGACCAGAGCGGATAAGTGAAGGTCGCCGGGCGATTGCGCTCCACCGCCATGTGGCTCCCCCAGGCGAAGGCGTAGCCGGCGACCGGCATCAAAGCGAGCAGCCACCAGCTGCGCGTCGCCGCCGCGGCGACCGCAAGAAGGACGACGAGGCTGGTTCCGGCGACATGCAGCAGGCGCGTCGCCGGCTTGGCATGTTCGCGCAGGTAGAAGGGCCAGAATTCGGCGAAGCTGCGGTAACGGCTCATGGGAGCGGGCCTATAGCATGTTACTCGGGCGCGGGCAGCCTCCCGCGCCCGCATGCGCGCGCCCTAGCCTGCGACAATCGTGCCGCCGTTGGGATGAAGCACCTGCCCGGACATGTAGCTCGAATCCTCGCAGGCGAGAAACAGGAAGCTTGGCGCCACTTCATTGGGCTGGCCCGGGCGGCCCAGCGGCGTGTCCTCGCCGAAGTCCTTCATCTTCTCGGGCGGGGAGCCGCCGAACGGATTGAGCGGAGTCCAGATCGGGCCCGGCGCGACGGCGTTGACCCGGATGCCCTCTTCGACGAGGTTTTCGGACAAGGAGCGCGTGAAGGCGGTGATCGCGCCCTTGGTGGCCGAGTAATCGAGCAGGTTCTTCGAGCCCTGGTACATGGTGACGGACGTCGTGTTGACGATTGCCGAACCCTTCTTGAGATGCGGGCGGGCGGCCTGGACCATGAAGAAATAGCCGAAGATGTTGGTCTGGAAGGTGCGGCGGAGCTGTTCTTCGGTAATGTCGCGAACGTCGTCGTCGGGATGCTGCTCGGCGGCATTGTTGACGAGGATGTCGAGCTTGCCGAGCGTCTCCACCGTCTCGGTGACGGCACGCGTGCAGAAGCCCTTGTCGCCGACGTCGCCCGCGATGGCGATCGCGCGCCGCCCTTCCGCCTCGACGATGCGCTTGGTCTCCGCCGCGTCGTCATGTTCGCACAGGTAAAGGATGGCGACGTCCGCGCCTTCGCGGGCGAAGAGCGCCGCGACGGCGCGGCCGATGCCGCTGTCGGCGCCGGTGATCAGCGCCACCTTGCCCTTGAGGCGACCGGAGCCGGGATAGCGCGGCTCCCAATCCGGCTTCGGCTCCAGCTTGCTTTCGTGGCCGGGGAGCGCGTCCTCATGGATGGGCAAATCCTTGGCCGCTCCTTCGCCGCCTGCGCGCTCTCCGGTCACCGGGCTCACTCCTTCGCGGCGATGCCGGCGCCCTGCTCGCCGAACGCTTCGATCGTGCCCTGATTCTGGCTCTGCTCGTCCGGAATCTGGTTGGTCGGCTCCTTGCCGCCCTTTGTCTTGGAGTCGAGGCCGCGCGAACCGTCGCCCGGATCGTCGGACATCTCGTTATTCTGATTTTGGGTGAATTGCATCTTGTTGGGGTTGTGCTGGCTCTTGGACATTTGGGGTCTCCAGAAGAGGGATGTTCAAGAGGACAACCGCTGCGGGCGCGGGGCGTTCCGGGCTTTTGAAGTCGATGCGCTGCAAACCACCCTTCGAAAGGCTCAGGGCTGGCGGCGTGGGGGAGCACGCTGGCCGAGCCGGGGCGCTGCAAACCGCCCTTCGACAGGCTCAGGGCTGGCGGCGTTGGAACGTCACCCGTCCTGCTTCATCAACCCCCGCTAGGGCTGAGCTTGTCGAAGCCCGGTTCGCAGGCTTGCCGGTTGCGCAGAACCGGACAGCCCGCGCTTATCGGTCCCAGGCGCTGGGGCGGCGGTCGGGATCGGGGAGGCGGACGTCCGAGCCGCGCAGCGGGGCGGCGGCGGCGCCCTGGGCGCGGCATTCGGCGACCACGACGGGGAAGTCGACGTTCACGCCGGCAAGCGCATTGTCGGTCGCTGCCAGGCAGGCTTCCCGGCTTTCGTAGCGCGTTTCGACGATCTGGACCGGCTGGCACGGTGCCTCGCCTTCGCCGCAGCCGAGAATCGCGATGACGTAAAGGGCCGGGTTCATGAACTACGCTCCACTAAACTACGGCCCCTAAACCATTGACTTGCAAGGGCCGTTCCTCGGCTCGTCGCACCTGTGTTTGGCGCTTCGCCTTCCCCTTCCTATCTAGGACGCGATGGCCGCCCCCGATCTACGCAATGTCCCGGATGAAAAAGGCGGCTGGGAAACGCTGAGGCGCTTCCTTCCCTATCTTTGGCCGAAACACGCGCCGGCTTTGCGCATGCGTGTCGTCATTGCCGTCATTCTGGTGCTCGCGGCCAAGGGCGTCTCGCTCTCCACCGGCTTCGTCTACAAGGCGGCGATCGACGGAATGACGCCCGGCATGGAGGCCGGCGTCGGCCTCGCCGTCGCTTTGGTCGTCGCTTATGCCGGCGCGCGCTTCGCCGGTGTGTTCTTCGAGAACGTCAGGAACGCCGTCTTCGAACGAGTCGGGCTCGACGCGGCGCGGCGCTTCGCCGACCAGGTCTTCCGCCACATCCACGCCTTGTCGCTGCGCTTCCATCTCGAGCGGCGCACGGGCGCGCTGACCAAGGTGGTCGAGCGCGGGATCAAGAGCATCGACATGATGCTCTATTTCCTCCTGTTCAACATCGCGCCGACGGGCATCGAGCTCGCGATCATCTGCGTCATCTTCGGGGTGAAGTTCGGCGCCGGGCTCGTCGTCGCGACGCTCGTCATGGTCGTCCTTTATATCGGCTTCACCCGCTGGGTGACCGAGTGGCGGTCGCGGCTGCAGCGCGAGATCAACGAGCTCGACAATCAGACGGTGGGCCGCGCGGTCGACTCGCTCCTCAATTACGAGACCGTGAAATACTTCGGCGCCGAGGAGCGCGAGGCGCGGCGCTACGACACGGCGTTGCGCGGCCTGAACGAACGCGGGATCAGGAACGAGACGTCGCTCGCCTGGCTCAACATCGGCCAGTCCTTCATCACCAATCTGATGATGGCCGGCGCCATGGGCTACACCGTCTGGGGCTGGAGTCGCGGCCAGTTCACGACCGGCGACGTGGTGCTGGTGAACACGCTGCTGGCGCAGCTCTTCCGTCCATTGGACATGCTCGGCTGGGTCTACCGGACGATCCGCCAGGGCCTCGTCGACATGGAGCAGATGTTTCGCCTGCTCGACACGCCGGCGGAGATCGCCGACGCGCCCGGGGCGCCGGACCTCACCGTTCGCGAAGGCCGCGTGCGGCTGGAGGACGTGCACTTCTCCTACGATCCGGAGCGCGAGATCCTGAAGGGCATCGACCTCGACGTCGCGCCGGGCGCGACGGTGGCGGTGGTCGGGCCTTCGGGGGCGGGCAAGTCGACCTTGTCGCGGCTGCTGTTCCGATTCTACGATCCGCAGGCGGGGCGCATCTCGATCGACCGGCAGGACATTGCGTCCGTCAAGCAGGCGAGCCTTCGCGCCGCGATCGGCATCGTCCCGCAGGACACGGTGCTGTTCAACGATACGATCGGCTACAACATCGCCTACGGCCGCGACGGGGCGACGCGCGAGGAGATCGAGGCGGCGGCCAAAGGGGCGGCGATCCACGACTTCATCATGAGCCTTCCGGACGGCTACGAGTCCATGGTCGGCGAGCGGGGCCTCAAGCTTTCGGGCGGCGAAAAGCAGCGCGTGGCGATCGCCCGCACCTTGCTCAAGGACCCGCCGATCCTGATCCTCGACGAGGCCACCTCGGCGCTGGACAGCCGCACCGAAGCGGCGATCCAGGAGACCCTGCGCAAGGTGACGGCGCGGCGCACCTCGATCGTGATCGCGCACCGGCTTTCGACGGTGGTGGATGCGGACGAGATCGTGGTGCTGAACGAGGGCCGCGTCGCCGAGCGCGGCACCCACGCCCAGCTTCTCCGCAAGGGCGGCCTTTACGCGGAAATGTGGCAGCGCCAGCAGGCCGAAGCCGAAGCCGAGGAAGCCGTGGCGGCGGAATAGCGCGGGGCCCTGCCGGAAGCACGAGCGAGGCTGGAGGCGTTTCCGGTCCGAGCCGATCCGGCCTTCCATGAAGTTGGCGTTCATGCTATGTTCTGTCGATGCTCTTGCAAGCCCTTTCCGCCTGCACCGGCGAAGGAGCCGCCGCAAACGCCGGTAAAACGATGCAGGAGTGCGACCATTGGGACCATTCGCGCACCGCGGCCGAGTCGCGGCTTGGCGGCGGGGATGAAGCTGGTAAGGCCGATCCCGTGTCCGCTTCGCCTCTCGACATCCTTCGCTCGACCTTCGGCTTCTCCGCCTTCCGCGGCGTGCAGGAGGACGTGATCGCCCGCGTCATGGCGGGGAAGCACACGCTTGCCGTGATGCCGACGGGGGCTGGCAAGTCGCTCTGCTACCAGGTGCCGGCCCTCGCCCGCGCCGGCACGGCGCTGGTTGTCTCGCCGCTCATCGCCCTGATGCACGACCAGATCAGGGCGGCCGACGCGTTCGGCATCAAGGCGGCGTCGCTGACCTCCGCCGACGAGAATCGCGGCGAGACGATGCGGCGGCTCAGGGGCGGCGATCTCGACCTCATCTACGTGGCGCCCGAGCGGGCGACGAACGAGAGCTTCCGCAACCTCGTGCGCGAGACGAAGCTCAGCCTCGTCGCCATCGACGAAGCGCATTGCGTTTCGGAATGGGGTCACGATTTCCGCCCCGACTACCGCCTGCTCCGGCCATTGCTCGAAAGCCTGCCGGACGTGCCGCGCCTCGCTCTCACCGCGACGGCGGACAGGCAGACGCGCGCCGACATCCTCGTCCAGCTCGGCATCGATCCGGACGGCCTGATCCTCGCCGGCTTCGATCGGCCGAACATCCGCTACAACATCCGCCCGCGCGATGGCGTCGGCGCGCAACTGAAGGCGCTGATGGACGAGCGGCCGGGGCCGGGCATCGTCTACGTGCCGAGCCGCGACAAGGCGGAGAAGCTGGCGGCGCAGCTCAGCAGCGGCGGACGGCCGTGCCTTCCCTATCATGCCGGGCTCGATGCGCCGGTCCGCGCGCGCAACCAGGCGGCGTTCGTGCGCTCCGAAGAGATGGTGATGGTCGCGACCATCGCCTTCGGCATGGGGATCGACAAGCCGGACGTGCGCTTCGTCGCCCATGCGGGTCTGCCGAAATCGATCGAGGCTTATTATCAGGAAACCGGCCGCGCCGGCCGCGACGGCGAGCCTGCCGACGCCTGGATGTTCTGGGGCGCGGAAGACTTTTCACGGGCGCGGCGGCGGATCGAGACGGAAGTGCCGGAGGACCGGCGCGGCGGCGAGCGGCATCGGCTGAACGCGCTCGCGGCTTTGGTCGAGGCGGGGACCTGCCGACGCGCCATCCTGCTCCGCCACTTCGGAGAAGCGCCGCCCGAACGCTGCGGCAATTGCGACAATTGCCTCGCGCCGCCCGCAACGGTCGACGCGACGGAGGCTGCGCGCAAATTGCTCTCGGCCGCCTTCCGGACGGAGATGCGCTTCGGCCTCGGCCACCTGTGCGACGTTCTGGCGGGCAAAGAGAACGACAAGATCTTCGCCAATGCGCACCACCGGCTGTCCGTCTTCGGGATCGGCACCGACGAGGACATGGCGCTGATGAAGCCGGTCGCCCGCGCCCTCCTCGCGCGGGACGCGCTTCGCGCCGACGATTATGGCGGCCTGTCCTTCGGCCCCGGCGCCAAGCCGATCCTGAAGGGCGAGGAGAAGGTCGAGCTCGTCGTTCCGCCCAAACGCGAAAAGCGGCAAAGGCGGCGGGGCGGCGGCGATGGGGCCTGGGCGGCCGGCGACGATCCTTTGTTCGACGCGCTTCGCGCCCGGCGCCGCGAGCTGGCGGCGGAAGCCGCGGTGCCGCCCTACGTCATCTTCCACGATTCGACGCTCAGGGAAATGGCCGCGGCCAAGCCGGCGAGCGTCCGGGCCCTGGCCGAAGTGTCGGGCGTTGGCGCGGCGAAGCTCGAGCGTTACGGCGAGGCTTTCGTGGAGGTGATCAGGTCGCATGCGCCAGCTTGATGAGAAAGTGATCGTAGCGGGGCAGATCCTCCCCGCCCAGATGATGGAGATTGCGGCAGCGGGTGTGACCATGGTCGTCAACAACCGGCCGGACGGCGAGGAGCCGGGGCAGCCCGCGAGCGCCGAGATCGCCGAAGCCGCCGCGGCGGCGGGACTTGCCTATGCGCACATCCCGATCGCGCGCCGCTTCACCGGCGACGACATCCGCGCCATGGGCCAGGCGATCCAGGGCGCCGGCGCGGGCAAGGTCCTCGCCTTCTGCAAGTCGGGGACCCGCTCCACCTATCTATGGGCGCTCGCCCGCCAGGAGCAGGGCGTGCCGGTGGACCAGCTCGTCGCCAATGCCGCGGCGGCCGGCTTCGATCTCAGGCCGCTCGTGTCGTCTAATTGATGTCCTGACGCTTGAAGGCGGCGAAGGTCGCCGTCACCAGCGCCGCGATCCACGCCGCGACGACGCCGAGCGAGGTCGTCCAGGGCAAGGCGACGACGCGCCCGCTCGGGAACTCGCCCCGATAGGCGGACCCTTCCGACAACCAGCTATCGAGGTTGCCGAGATGGTAGCCGGGGAGAAGGTTGTAGAGGAAGTGCGTCACCGCCGGGAAGTTGATGCTGAGCACCGGCCCGAGGTTGAACACGATCTGCTCGATCGTCGTGACGACGATGGCGATGACCAGGGCGGCGATGGTCGAGCGGGTGAGGATCGCGGCGAGGCTGGCATAGGCCATCGTCACGAGGATCGGGCCGAGCGCCGCGACGTAGCCGATCCAGTGTGCGCGCAGCAGCCCGGCGGCGGTGATGCCGGCGGGAATGGTGTCTCCGGTCAGCGTATCGTCCGCCCATGTGCCGATGATGGAGATGAGGCCGGTGAGGATGAAGGTAACGGTGAAGAGGATCAGCACCAGCACATATTTGGACGCGATCAGCGCAGCGCGGGCGCGGTGCGGCACGATCAGCTTCCAGGTGTTCCAGCCATATTCCCCGGCGAAGACCACGGCGACGAAGGCGGCCATCAGGTAGCGGCCGACGCTGTTGCCGGGCACGTTCCAGATCATCGCGGTTTCGTCGATCCAGTCGGCGAGCGTGCTCTGCTCCGGCGGATCGCCTCCGAACAGGCCGACGGTGATCGCGATCAGGAACAGGATCGTGAAAAGGATCGGGTAGAGCCAGACGAGGAACCAGGTCGCCTTGTGCGTGCGCATCTTGAGCGCTTCGGCGGAGAGGGCGTTAAGCATCGGGAGTCCCCTCCTGGGTGATCGAAAGGAACACTTCCTCGAGATTGCGCTGCTCGGGCGCGAGCCGGAAGAGATCGGCCCCGGCGCCGACGAGGCGGCGGACGACTTCCGGCGCTTCGGCGCGGGTGGCGCGGACGATCAGGGCGTCGCCGTCCCGCTCCACCGCCCAACGCGAGGCGAGCGCGGCTTCGGCGACGTCGCTGGGCCCCGCTTCGATGCGAAGGCCGTCGTCCTGCCGGAGCAGGTCCTCGATCGTGGATTCGCGGACGATCTCGCCCTTGGAGATGATCGCCACGCGGTCGCAGACCTGCTGGACCTCATGGAGGAGGTGGCTCGAAAGGAACACCGTCTTGCCATGATCGGTCGCAAGGCTGCGGATGAGATCCCGCATCTCCTGAATGCCGGCCACATCGAGGCCGTTCACCGGCTCGTCGAGGATAACGAGGTCGGGATCGCCGAGGAGAGCCGCGGCGACACCCAGGCGCTGGCGCATGCCGGTGGAATAGCCTTTGACCTTGCGCCTGCCGGAGCCGGCGAGGCCGACCTGGTCGAGCAGGGCGTCGATGCGCTCGGCGCCGTGTCCTTGCGTCCTGGCCAGCACCTCCAGGTTTCGCCGCCCCGACAGGAAGGGATAGAAGTTGCCGCCGTCGACCAGCGAGCCGACGCGGCGCAGGACATGGGGATTGGCGCGCAAATCCTCGCCGAACAGCCGCGCTTCGCCCGACGTCGGCGTGATGAGGCCGATCAGCATGCGAATGGTGGTGGACTTGCCGGCGCCGTTCGGCCCGAGGAAGCCGTACACCTCGCCCGCGCCGACCGACAGGCTGACGCCCTGCACCGCCGCTACGCCCTTGCCGCGCCGCCCGTACGTCTTGCTGAGATCGGCCAGTTCGAGAACCGGCGCGCCTGTGTCGTTCATTGCCGGAAATACCCCTCGCGTCGGCTTCGGGTGTATCGGAGCATTGATACACCGGCCGTGTCAAGCGGGGGCGCGGCCTGTGCGGGTGAACCGGGCTTCGACAGGCTCAGCCCTAGCGGGGTGGGACCTCCCCTCGGTTGTTGGGGAACAACCGCTAGTCCTGAGCCTGTCGAAGGACGGCTGCAGCGCTCCGGCCCCCGTCCGGCTTACTCCTCCGGCGTTTCCAGCACCCGCCGCGCTTCGGCCTCATCCTCGTCGAGCACCATGAGCCGGATCGGGATCAGGCCGCCGAGGCCTTCCCAGCTCATCTCGGTGTCGAACAATACGCTTTCGATTCCTTCGGCCTCGAGACGCGACTTGGCGACGCCGGCTTCGAAGCTGTTGTAATAGCGGGCGAGCTGAACGAGCGGCATTACCAGGGCACCACGTCACCGGCGGCGGCTTCCATGGCGGTGGGTTTGCGGCCGAGCGCCGCATTGCGATGCGGAAAGCGGCCGAAGCGCTCGATCACGTCGTGGTGCAGACGGGCGAAGCGGAGCGGCTCGGGGTCGCCCAAGGCGGCAAAGAGGAGCAGCGACTTGCGCTGGTCGGCGATGCTCTCGCTGTGCTGGAACGGCATGTAGAGGAATTGCCGCCGCTCGGGCGGCATGCCGTCGTCATAGCCCCGCTCCACCGCAGCCTTGGCGATGGCGAGCCCCATGTGATCGGTCGCGAACTGATCGGCATGACCCCGGAACATGTTGCGCGGGAACTGGTCGAACAGGATGATCGCGGCGAGCGCATGATCCGGCGCTTCGACGAACTCCGCGACCGGGCGTTGGCGCTGCTCGGCCCATAGATCGCAGAAGCGCCGCGTGATCTCCGCATCGAACTCGTCGTTGCGCGCGAACCAGCGCTCGGGCGGCTGAGCGAACCAGAAGGAAAGGACGTCGCGCGCCCAGCCCATCAGCCCGAAGTCCTCATGCCGTTCCGCCCACCGTCAGGCCTTCGATGAGCAGGGTCGGCTGGCCGACGCCGGCCGGAACGGACTGGCCGCCCTTGCCGCAAATGCCGACGCCTTCGTCGAGCGCCATGTCGTTGCCGATGGCCGCAACCTTGGTGAGCACCGTCGGCCCGTCGCCGATCAGGGTCGCGCCCTTGATCGGCGCGCCGAGGCGGCCGTTTTCGATCAGATAAGCCTCGGTGCAGGAGAAGACGAACTTGCCCGACGTGATGTCGACCTGGCCGCCGCCGAAGCTCTTCGCGTAGATGCCGTTCTTCGCCCGCGCGAGGATTTCGCCGGGATCGTCATGGCCGCCGAGCATGAAGGTGTTGGTCATGCGCGGCATCGGCGCGTGGGCAAAATTCTCACGGCGGCCGTTGCCGGTGGGCGCGACGCCCATGAGGCGCGCGTTCATCCGGTCGTGTATGTAGCCTTTGAGAATGCCGTCCTCGATCAGCGTGTTGCACTGGGTCGGCGTGCCTTCGTCGTCGATGGTGAGCGAGCCGCGGCGGCCGCCGATCGATCCGTCGTCGACTACGGTGACACCCGGCGCCGCGACACGCTCGCCGATCCGGCCGGCGAAGGCGGACGTGCCCTTGCGGTTGAAGTCGCCCTCGAGCCCGTGGCCGATGGCTTCGTGGAGCAGGACGCCGGGCCAGCCCGGGCCGCAAACCACCGTCATCTCGCCCGCCGGCGCGGCAATCGACTCGAGATTCACCAGCGCCTGGCCCAGCGCAATGTCGATGGCGCGATTCCAGCTCTCGGGCTCGAACATGTCGTCGTAAAGGTAGCGGCCGCCGAGGCCGTGGAAGCCTGTTTCGCGCCGGCCGTTCTGCTCGACCACGATCTGGACGTTCATCCGAACCAGCGGCCTGACGTCGTGCGCGACGAAGCCGTCGGGGCGGACGATCTCGATCACGCTCCACGAGCCGGACAGGGTGACCGACACCTGCGCGACACGCGGGTCGCGGGCCCGAGCGGCGGCGTCGATCTCCTGGCACAGCGCGACCTTGCGCGCGAAGGGCACGAGGCTGAGCGGATCGGACTCGGTGTAGAGCGCCCGGTTGGTACGGCGCGGCGGCGCGGCGCGATCGGTGCGCGAGGGATCGAGGACGGACATGGTCTCGGCGGCGCGGCGGATGGCGGCTTCCGACAGCTCGTTGGCGTGGGCGAAGGCGGTGGTTTCTCCCGACACGCCGCGCAAGCCGAAGCCCGCCTGCGTGTTGAAGTCCGCGGTCTTGAGGCGGCCGTCGTCGAAGGCGAAGCTCTCGGACGCGGTATATTGCAGGTAGAGCTCGCCGTCGTCGCAGGCGCGCAGCGCATCGGCAGTGAGGCGTTTGGCGGCCTCGGGGTCGAGCCCGTCGGGGCGGTACAGGAAGCGGCGGGGATCGGCGATGAGGGTCATGGAGCGGATATAGGGGGGCGAAGCTGAATGTCTAAGCGAATGAGGCGATGCGTTCTCGTCCGTTCGGGCCGAGCGAAGTCGAGAACCGTTTTCAAGCGCAGCGAGAATGGGAAGCTGAGGAAAAGAAGAAGGGCCTCGACTTCGCTCGGCAGCGGTCCTCGACTTCGCTCGGACGGAACGGAGTGGGGTTCGAAACTCTCAGGCCCTAGTGGCCGCGCACGTCCGCCGGGCCGCCCTCCAGGACGAAGCGCTTGTCGCAATAGCCGCATTCGACGAAGCCCTGCTCATCGATCTGGAGATAGACGCGCGGGTGGCCGAGCGCCGGGTGGGTCGCGCTCGCGCCGTCGCAGGCGACGCGCGGGGTTGAAACGTAACTGGTCTCGGGCGTGTCGCTCTGGGTCTGCATGGCGGCGCTTTAGCAATGCGCCGGGTGGCAGACAATCGCTTCGAGAGGCGTTAGAGCCCGCCCCATGAGCGAAGCCGCCATCTCGATCCGCAATCTCGAAAAGACTTACCAGGGCGGCAAGCGCGCGCTGCAGGGCGTCAGCCTGGAGGTGCCGCGCGGGCAGATTTTCGGGCTGCTCGGGCCGAACGGCGCCGGCAAGTCGACGATGATCAACATCCTCGCCGGCCTCGTCAACAAGACGGGCGGCTCGGCCGAGATCTGGGGCTTCGACGTGGACAGGCATCCGCGCAATTCCAAGGCCTCGATCGGCATCGTGCCGCAGGAAATATTGTTCGATCCCTTCTTCACGCCGGCCGAGACGCTTGAGATCCAGGCCGGGCTTTACGGCGTTCCCAAGGCGGAGCGCCGGACCATGGAGTTGCTGCGCGCCGTCCACCTTGAGGACAAGGCCAACGCTTATTCGCGGACGCTGTCGGGCGGCATGAAAAGGCGGCTGATGGTCGCCAAGGCGATGGTCCATTCGCCCCCCATCCTGGTGCTCGACGAACCGACGGCGGGTGTCGACGTCGAGCTGCGCCAGCAGCTCTGGGATTATGTGCGGGAGCTCAATGCAAGGGGCGTCACCATCGTCCTCACCACCCATTATCTCGAAGAAGCCGAGGAGCTTTGCGACCGGATCGCGATCATCAACCACGGCACGGTGATCGCCAACGAGACGACCCGCACCCTTGTGGGAATGGCGCAGGAGAAGGTGGTTGTGGTCACCGTCGACCGGGACATGGACACGGCGCCGGTCGCGCCCTGCTTCGACAAGATCGAGATGGTGGGCGAACGGACGATCTCGATCACCTTCCGCAAGGACAGGGTGAATGCCGGCGAAGTTCTCGCCGCCCTGCAGAAGGAGGGGCTCGGCATCGTCGACGTGACCACGCGCGACCCGGATTTGGAGGACGTGTTCCTGAACCTCACGCGGGCCGCGAATGCTGGTGCTTGAGGGCGAAGGACCGGGGCGAATGAAAACCGCTAGCCCTGAGCCTGTCGAAGGGCGGCTTGCAGCGCGAGGCGCCGGTGAAGCGAACCGGGCTTCGACAGGCTCAGCCCTGGCGGTGGTGGGGGCGTGAGCGTCGGTCACGATTATGACGTCCTCGTCATCGGCTCGGGCGCGGCGGGCCTTTCCGCCGCACTCGCACTCGATCCTTCGCTCCGCGTCGCCGTGCTCGCCAAGGGCAGCGTGTCCGAGGGCTCGACGGCCTATGCG
The DNA here is from genome assembly GCA_036388975.1 of Allosphingosinicella sp. Lineage (GTDB taxonomy): Bacteria > Pseudomonadota > Alphaproteobacteria > Sphingomonadales > Sphingomonadaceae > Allosphingosinicella. Next base: position 31,007 of record DASVQT010000177.1, read on the forward strand.
CAGGGCGGGATCGCGGCGGTGCTGGAGGCCGGCGACACGTTCGAAAGCCATGTCGAGGACACGATCGTCGCCGGCGCGGGGCTGAACCGGCGCGAGGCTGTGGAGTACGTGGTCGGCAGCGCCCCGGCGGCCATCGAACGGCTGGCGCAGCTCGGCGTGCCGTTCGACGACGGCGGCGAGGCACGGTGGCACCTGACGCGCGAGGGCGGGCACAGCCACCGCCGCATCGTCCACGTCGCCGACGCCACGGGCCGCGCCGTGCAGCAGGCGCTGGAACAGGCGGCGCGGGCGCATCCCAACATCACGCTCGTCCCGGACATGGTCGGCATCGACCTCGTCACCGGGCGCCACACGGTTGCGGGGCATGGCGCACGCCGGGTTCACGGCCTTTATGCGCTCAACCGCGCCAGCGGGCGGGTCGAGACGCTGACCGCGCGGGCGACGATCCTCGCCACCGGCGGCGCCAGCCGGGCCTGGCTTTATTCCACCAATCCGCGCGGATCGACCGGCGACGGGATCGCCATGGCGTGGCGGGCGGGCTGCCGCGTTTCCAACATGGAATTCGCGCAGTTCCACCCGACCTGCCTGTTCCACCCGGAGGTGAAGAACTTCCTCGTCACGGAGGCGATGCGCGGCGAGGGCGGGCGGCTGACGATCCCGGGCACCGGACACCGCTTCATGCCGGACTTCGACGCCCGCGCCGAACTCGCGCCGCGCGACATCGTCGCCCGGGCGATCGACCATGAGCTGAAGCGCCTCGGCATCGATTTCGTCCACCTCGACATCTCGCACCGCGAGCCGGACTTCGTCCGCGCCCACTTCCCGACCATCGCGGCGCGGCTCGCCGAGCCGGACATCGGCATCGACATCACCAGGGAGCCGATCCCGGTTGTCCCGGCGGCGCATTACACCTGCGGCGGCGTCGTCGTGGACCTGGACGGCGCGACCGACGTGCCCGGCCTCTACGCGGCCGGCGAAGTCACCCAGTCGGGCCTGCACGGCGCCAATCGCCTCGCCTCCAATTCCGTCCTCGAATGCCTCGTCTTCGGGGTCGCGGCAGCGGAGGCGATCAACGCGCGCCTCGCCGACCTGCCGCCGCCGCCGGCCGTTCGCCCATGGGACGAGAGCCGCGTCACCCACTCGGACGAGGAGGTCGTCGTTCAGCACAATTGGCGCGAGATCCGCCGCTTCATGTGGGACTATGTCGGCATCGTGCGCACCACCAAGCGGCTCGAGCGCGCCAAGAACCGCGTCGATCTCCTGCGCCAGGAGACGCACGATTATTACCGCCACTTCCGAGTGACGCCGGACCTGGTCGAACTGCGCAACCTCGTCGAAGTCGCCGACCTCATCGTCCGCTCGGCGCTGGCGCGGAAGGAAAGTCGGGGCCTCCACTATACGCTCGATTATCCCAACACGGCCTCGGAAGCTGTCGACACCTTGCTCTGGCCCAGCGGCTGAGGAAGATTCGCACCGGCCTGGCGGAAACGTTGCGTCTCATTGAAGTTGGATTGTCGACTCGCCCATCACGAAGCTGCCGTGTAGTCTCCGCTTGATGCCGAGCGCCCTCATCGCCGCCTTTGTCGCGCTGCAAGCCCCTGCGGCGACGCTCCGAACGCCGACGCTCCGAACCCCGACGCTGCTTACGCGGGAGGAGGCATTGAGTCTGCCTGCGAACGTCCTTGCTCGCCGCCTGCTTGGTGCAACGGGCGCTATTTACACCGAGATCGAACGGCCTGTCGCGCCGGACCCTCTCCCGATGGGACCGCCGGGTCTCAACAGTCTGACCTTCGCGGGAGCGCCCCGCTGGAGCGGCTATGCCGGCATCTGTGTCGCGGACGTGGTGACGGTCGGCTTTCAGCCGGTGGGCCCGACGGTCGCGGACGCGCGCCAGTCGGTGCAGGTGGACTCGCTTGTCACGGAACAACGATTTCGGATCGTTGGAGATACGAGCGGCGGCGACCGAGCAGATGGCAGCGACCGGGAGCGACAGCGGCGCCTTTGCGACAATGCCGGCCCGGTGCTTGCATTGGACAGGGACAGCCGGCGCTTCTTCTCCGTGCGCGGCGCCCGCGGAGGTGCGCATGACGCATCGTACGTCGCGCGCATCGTCCAACAGGTGCTGACCAAGGTCGCCACTGGAGAATTGGCGCCAAGCTGTTCCGGCGCAGGAGATTGCGCCGGTAGTCGCGTCGCGATCGCTCGCTTCGACGTCACTCGGATCGCCACCGCAACGGTGGACCGCTGCCCCGGCGAGAGCGCGGAACTTTGCGTCTGGGCCTCGATGTCCCAGCCCGGGAGTTCCTACTACCGCGAAATAAGTTCGTCGCTGCGCATCCGAACCGGAGCAGTGGAAAGCGAGTCGCACCGGACGCCTGCCGCCGTCGGCGTCGAACATTCTTTCACCATCGGCGAGAGCTGACTCGGCCGGCGGCTCTACCCAGCCAAAAAGCGCCGCACCGCCGCGTGAAAGGCGCGGGGCTGGTCGTACATGATCATGTGCCCGCTCCCGTCGATGCGGACCAGCGCGGCGCCGCGCGCCGGTGCGTAGGCGCGAGTGTAGCTTGCTTCGGTGCGGGAGCGGGTGGCGGCGTCGGCATTGGCGTAGACCACGGTCAGCGGCGCGGCGATGCGGGGGAGCTGAGGCGTGAGATCGAGGCCCGAAAGCTCGTGCATGGCGCGGGCGACGACGTCCGGGTCCGAATTGCCGCTGGTGCCGAGGCTGCCGATCAGGTCCGCGAAGAGGCGGCGGCCACCGGGGGAGGCGGTGAGGTCGCGGAGGCGATCGGCCAAGCCGCCCATTTGCCGGGCATTGCCGCCGACCAGGCCGGCCGGCTGGGGGAGCATGTCGACAACCATTACGCGAGACACGGCGGCCGGCGCGCGCGCGGCGACCATCATGGCGAGGGTGCCTCCCATCGAATGGCCGACCAAAGCGGGCCGGATTTCGCGCGACGCGATGTAACGGACGAGCTCGTCGGCAACGCCCGCGACAACCGCGCCCTCCGCATTCGCACCCACCGGCGCGCCGGCCATGCCGCGGACGTGGATGAGATGGTAGCGATAGCCCGGCACTGAGGTCACCGTGCCCGCCCAGACGTCGGGACCGGCGGTAAGGCCGGGGATCAGGATCACGTCGGGGCCGCTGCCCTTCACTTCGACGGTGAAGCGGGTCGGCTGGAACGGCGTCTCGGCGGGGGCGGCCGTCGGCGTGCAGCCGATCAGGACGGCGGCGGCGAGGCCGGCGAGAAAATGTCTGCGGTGCATGAGCCGGCTTGTGGGGCCGCGCGCTTTAACGGCGCCTGACCCGGCTGGCGGTTGTGTCGCCCCGCGAATGGGCTAAATCCCAAGGATGCCCCATCTCTATCTCGTCGACGGCTCCTCCTACATTTTCCGCGCCTATCACCGGCTGCCGCCGCTCACCAACCGGCACGGGCTGAACGTCGGCGCGGTCTACGGCTATACGACCATGCTCTGGAAGCTGGCCGAGGATCTCCACAAGGAGGAAGGGCCGACCCACCTTGCCGTGATCTTCGACGCGGGCTCCAAGACGTTCCGCAACGACATGTACGACGGCTACAAGGCGCAGCGGCCCCCGCCGCCGCCCGACCTCGTGCCGCAATTTCCGCTGATCCGCGACGCGACCCGCGCCTTCTCGCTGCCCTGCATTGAGGAGGACGGGCTGGAGGCGGACGACATCATCGCCTGCTACGCCAAGGCCGCGCTGGCTCAGGACTGGAAGGTCACGATCGTCTCGTCCGACAAGGATTTGATGCAGCTCGTCGAGGACGGGCGGCTGGACCTTTACGACACGATGAACGACCGCCGCATCGGCCGCGCCTATGTCGAGGAGAAGTTCGGCGTCGGCCCGGAGAAGCTTGGGGACGTGCTGGCTCTCATGGGCGACAGCGTCGATAACGTGCCGGGCGTCCCCGGCATCGGCCCGAAGACCGCGGCGCAGCTCATCCAGCAATATGGCGATCTCGACACCGTCCTCGCCAGCGCGGAGGAGATCAAGAAGCCGAAGCTCAAGCAGAATTTGATCGAGCATGCCGACGCCGCGCGGCTGTCGCGCGAGCTGGTGCGTCTGGTCTGCGACTCGCCGCTCCCCGAGCCGCTTGAGTCGCTGGAGATGAAGGGTATCCCAAAGGAGCCTTTGCGCGAGTTCCTCGCCGACCAGGGCTTCAAGGCGCTGATCGCCCGTCTCGACGGCACTTCGCAGGTCAAGGCGCCTTCCACCGATCCGTCGGTGACGCCGCGCCAAGCGGAGGTCCGGCCGGAGCCGAAGCTCGACCGTTCCCTTTACAAGACAGTCACCACGGAAGCCGAGCTCGACCGCTGGATCGCGGAAGCGCAGGCGAACGGGCTCGTCGCGCTCGACACCGAGACGGACGGCTATGACTGCGTCACCGCCAAGCTCGTCGGCATCAGCCTCGCGACCGACTGCAACCGGGCCTGCTACATCCCTCTGGAACATGGCGGCCACGATCTGCTCTCCGAGCGGCCGGACCAGCTCCCCGCCGAGCTGGTGCTCGCCAAGCTCAAGCCGCTGCTCGAAGACCCCGCCGTTCTCAAGGTGGGCCACAATTTCAAGTTCGACTGGATCGTCTTCTCGATGCGCGGCATCGAAGTCGCGCCGATCGACGACAGTTTGGTGATGAGCTTCAACCTCGACGCGGGTGGGCTCAACAGCCATTCCATGGACGATCTCGCCAAAAAGCATCTCGACCATGATTGCCTCACCTTCAAGGAGGTGTGCGGATCGGGGCAAAAGCAGATCACCTTCGACAAGGTGCCGCTGGAGCGCGCCACCGAATATGCCGCCGAGGATGCGGACGTGACGATGCGGCTGTGGAAGCGTCTGCGCACCCGGCTGCCGCACGAGCGGGTGGCGCGAGTCTACGAGACGGTTGACCGGCCGCTCGTGCCCGTCGTCGCGCGCATGGAGCGCGAGGGCGTGCTCGTCGACCGCGAGGAATTGTCCAAGCTCAGCCAGGAATTCCAGACGCAGATCACCGCGCTCGAAGGCCGCATCTGCGCGGAGGCGGGCTGCCAGTTCACCATCGGATCGCCCCAGCAGCTTGGCGACGTCCTCTTCAACCAGATGGGCCTGAAGGGCGGACGCAAGGGCAAGTCAGGCACCTGGTCGACCGACGTCAACGAACTGGAGCGCCTGTCGCGCGAGGGCGTGCCGATCGCCGCCATGGTGCTGGAATGGCGCCAGCTTTCCAAACTCAAGAGCACCTACACCGACGCGCTGCAGCAGCAGATCAACACGCGCACGGGGCGAGTCCACACCTGCTATTCGCTTTCGGGCGCGCAAACCGGTCGGCTGTCTTCGACCGACCCCAACCTCCAGAACATCCCGATCCGCACCGAGCTCGGGCGCGAGATCCGCGAGTGCTTCGTCGC